>CABXSA010000004.1 GCA_902514765.1 uncultured SAR86 cluster bacterium
AGTATTAAGTTAAGCCTCACGAGCAATTAGTACAGGTTAGCTCAATGCCTTACAGCACTTACACACCCTGCCTATCAACGTCCTAGTCTTGAACGGCTCTTCAGGAACCCGAAGGTTCAGGGATATCTCATCTTGAGGTAGGCTTCCCACTTAGTTGCTTTCAGCGGTTATCCTTTCCGAACATAGCTACCGGGCAATGCCACTGGCGTGACAACCCGAACACCAGAGGTTCGTTCACTCCGGTCCTCTCGTACTAGGAGCAACTCCTCTCAAATATCCAACGCGCACGGCAGATAGGGACCGAACTGTCTCACGACGTTCTAAACCCAGCTCGCGTACCACTTTAAATGGCGAACAGCCATACCCTTGGGACCTGCTCCAGCCCCAGGATGTGATGAGCCGACATCGAGGTGCCAAACACCCCCGTCGATGTGAACTCTTGGGGGGTATAAGCCTGTTATCCCCGGCGTACCTTTTATCCGTTGAGCGATGGCCCTTCCATACAGAACCACCGGATCACTATGACCTACTTTCGTACCTGCTCGACTTGTCAGTCTCGCAGTTAAGCATCCTTTTGCCATTGCACTCATTGCATGATGTCTGACCATGCTGAGGATACCTTCGTACTCCTCCGTTACTCTTTGGGAGGAGACCGCCCCAGTCAAACTACCCACCACACACTGTCCTCAACCCGGATAACGGGTCTAAGTTAGAACCTCAAATGTATAAGGGTGGTATTTCAAGGACGACTCCACATAAGCTGACGCCTATGCTTCAAAGTCTCCCACCTATCCTACACATATAAATTCAAAGTCCAGTGTGAAGCTATAGTAAAGGTGCACGGGGTCTTTCCGTCTTGCCGCGCGTATACGGCATCTTCACCGCAAATTCAATTTCACTGAGTCCTGGGTCGAGACAGTATGGCCATCGTTACGCCATTCGTGCAGGTCGGAACTTACCCGACAAGGAATTTCGCTACCTTAGGACCGTTATAGTTACGGCCGCCGTTCACCGGGGCTTCGATCACAAGCTTCGTCCAAGGACTAACCTGATCAATTAACCTTCCGGCACCGGGCAGGCGTCACACCCTATACTTCCACATTAGTGTTTGCAGAGTGCTATGTTTTTAGTAAACAGTCGCAGCCATCTGGTATCTTCGACCTCTTTCCGCTCGAGAAGCAAGTTCTTTCACGTAATAGAGGCGTACCTTCTCCCGAAGTTACGGTACCATTTTGCCTAGTTCCTTAACCCAAGTTCTCTCATGCGCCTTAGTATTCTCTACCTGACCACCTGTGTCGGTTTGCAGTACGGTTCCCTACTACTTATGCTTAGAAGTTTTTCCTGGAAGCGTGGCATCAATCACTTCTTGATTTAAAAAATCAATCGTCATCAGATCTCGACTTAAAGTATTCCGGATTTACCTAAAATACAAGTCTACAGCCTTAAACAGAGACAACCATCGCTCTGCTGATCTAGCCTTCTCCGTCACTCCATCGCAGCAATAGGAAGTACAGGAATGTTAACCTGTTTTCCATCGACTACGGCCTTCGCCCTCGCCTTAGGGGCCGACTTACCCTGTCCCGATTAGCGTTGGACAGGAAACCTTGGTCATTCGGCGGATAGGGTTTTCACCTATCTCTCGTTACTCATGTCAGCATTCTCTCTTCTGATACCTCCAAAGAACCTCTCGGTCCTTCTTCGACGGCTTACAGAATGCTCCTCTACCATAGATATAAATATCTATCCGCAGCTTCGGTTTATGATTTAGCCCCGTTATATCTTCCGCGCGGGCCGACTCGACTAGTGAGCTGTTACGCTATCTTTAAAGGATGGCTGCTTCTAAGCCAACCTCCTAGCTGTTTAAGCCTTCCCACATCGTTTCCCACTTAATCATAATTTGGGACCTTAGCTGGCGGTCTGGGTTGTTTCCCTTTCGACTACGGACGTTAGCACCCGCAGTCTGTCTCCCGTGCTAACACTTCTTGGTATTTGGAGTTTGCGTCGGTTTGGTAAGTCGGGATGACCCCCTAGCCGAGACAGTGCTCTACCCCCAAGAGTGACACACGAGGCGCTACCTAAATAGCTTTCGAGGAGAACCAGATATCTCCGAGCTTGATTAGCCTTTCACTCCGATCCACAGCTCATCCCCTCATTTTTCAACATAAGTGGGTTCGGGCCTCCAGTAAGTGTTACCTTACCTTCACCCTGGCCATGGATAGATCGCCCGGTTTCGGGTCTACTCCCTGCGACTAAACGCCCTATTAAGACTCGGTTTCCCTACGCCTACCTCATAAAGTTAAGCTTGCCACAGACAGTAACTCGCTGACCCATTATACAAAAGGTACGCCGTCACCCCGAAATTCCGAAGAACTTCTTAAGGCTCCGACAGCTTGTATGCATATGATTTCAGGTTCTATTTCACTCCCCTCTCCGGGGTTCTTTTCGCCTTTCCCTCACGGTACTGGTTCACTATCGGTCAGCTAGGAGTATTTAGCCTTGGAGGATGGTCCCCCCATGTTCAGTCAAGATTTCTCGTGTCCCGACCTACTCGATTTCACTTAAATTAGTTTTTTGAATACGGGGCTATCACCCACTATGGCCGAACTTTCCAGATCGTTTTTCTAATCCAATTTAAGCTTAAGGGCTGTTCCGCTTTCGCTCGCCGCTACTAACAGAATCTCGGTTGATTTCTTTTCCTGCAGTTACTTAGATGTTTCAGTTCTCTGCGTTTGCCTCTTTACCCTATGTATTCAGGTAAAGATACCTAGGTTATCCTAGGTGGGTTTTCCCATTCGGAGATCTCCGGGTTATAGCTTGTTTACCAGCTTACCGAAGCTTATCGCAGGTTACCACGTCCTTCATCGCCTCTAGCTGCCAAGGCATCCGTCATATGCACTTAATTACTTAACAAAATACTTTAAATTAATAAAGTTAAGTCTTTCGAATAATAAGCGCCAAAATTTGCCATTAGCATTTTAAGATAATTATCTTAAAACTTGGTGCACTAATAATTGATAACATTAATTATTAGTGTCGTAACTAAATAAATTTAGTTACTGGATCAACAATACTTTTAAAGAACACATCACTTATTTTCCTATGAAAATAGTAAGACAAGTAATTCGAACGGACACTCACAATAAAAGTCGTGTAATTTGTTTAGGAGGTGATCCAGCCCCAGGTTCCCCTAGGGCTACCTTGTTACGACTTCGTCCCAGTCGCGTATCATACCGTGGGGACCGCCCTCCCGAAGGTTAGGCAAGCCACTTCTGGTACAACACACTCCCATGACGTGACGGGCGGTGTGTACAAGGCCCGAGAACGTATTCACCGCGACATTCTGATTCGCGATTACTAGCGATTCCTGCTTCATGGAGTCGAGTTGCAGACTCCAATCCGGACTGAGGAAGACTTTGTAGGATTAGCTCCAGCTCGCGCTTTCGCAACCGTCTGTATCTCCCATTGTAGCACGTGTGTAGCCCAACCCGTAAGGGCCATGATGACTTGACGTCGTCCCCACCTTCCTCCGTGTTATTCACGGCAGTCTCCTTAAAGTTCCCACCCGAAGTGCTGGCAAATAAGGATAAGGGTTGCGCTCGTTACTGGACTTAACCATACATCTCACGACACGAGCTGACGACAGCCATGCAACACCTGTCACAGTGTTCCCAAAGGCACAGTTTTATCTCTAAAACTTCCACTGGATGTCAAGGGTTGGTAAGGTTCTTCGCGTTGCATCGAATTAAACCACATGCTCCACCGCTTGTGCGGGCCCCCGTCAATTCATTTGAGTTTTAGCCTTGCGGCCGTACTCCCCAGGCGGAGAACTTAATGCGTTAGCTGCGCCACTGAATCTAAAGATCCAACGGCTAGTTCTCATCGTTTACGGCGTGGACTACCAGGGTATCTAATCCTGTTTGCTACCCACGCTTTCGCACCTCAATGTCAGTCTCGAACCAGAGAGTCGCCTTCGCCACTGGTATTCCTCATGATCTCTACGCATTTCACCGCTACACCATGAATTCTACTCTCCTCTTTCGTACTCTAGTTTATAAGTTTTGAATGCAGTTCCTGGGTTGAGCCCAGGGATTTCACACCCAACTGAATAAACCATCTACGCGCGCTTTACGCCCAGTAATTCCGATTAACGCTTGGACCCTCCGTATTACCGCGGCTGCTGGCACGGAGTTAGCCGGTCCTTATTCTGTGAGTAATGTCAGGGACTTAAAGTATTAATTTAAATCTTTTCTTCCTCACTTAAAGTGCTTTACAACCCTAAGGCCTTCTTCACACACGCGGCATGCCTGGATCAGGGTTGCCCCCATTGTCCAATATTCCCTACTGCTGCCTCCCGTAGGAGTCTGGGCCGTGTCTCAGTCCCAGTGTGGCTGATCGTCCTCTCAGACCAGCTAGAGATCGTAGCCTTGGTAAGCCATTACCTTACCAACAAGCTAATCTCACGCAGGCTCATCTAACAGCGAGAGCTTCCAAGGAGAGGCCCTCTTTCCCCCGAAGGGTGTATGCGGTATTAATTCGAGTTTCCCCGAGCTATCCCCCACTGAAAGGTAGATTCCTACGCGTTACTCACCCGTCCGCCACTTTACTCGCTCCCGAAGGAACTTTCTCGTTCGACTTGCATGTATAAGGGCTGCCGCCAGCGTTCAATCTGAGCCATGATCAAACTCTTCAATTAAATTAAACGATTATTTTTTTTAAAAAAATAATAAAAAATGGGTGACTATCAAATTTTGATAATCTAAAAATTGACACTAACCTTTATTAAAATGGTAAGTGCCCGCACGAATTACTTGTTTATAGTTTTAAAGAACACCCGAGCCTATTTTTCTTAGGCACGAGCGAGCGATTATACATGGCTTTGAATAATAAGAAAGCGAAGATTCAGCCTTTTTTAAGCTTTATTTTTAAGTGCTTAAGCTTCCCTACTTGATAGGTGTTTTCAGACGGATTTTGAACCGAAATAGCATCATCCAAAATCTTATTTCCATCTATTTTTACTGCGCCTTGAGCTATCATTCTCCTCGCTTCTGATTTACTTTTACAAAGCTTATGGTCGCCCAGTTCATCTTTGGACAATAGATCTACAATAGATATTGAAGATGCTTTCATAGATAGCTTAATCGATTTGATTTTTGCTGGATCGTTTCCTTTAGAAAATCTATTTGTGAATTCTTTTTCAGCAAGAAGTGCTTTTTCTTCGCCATGAAATCTTGTCACAATTTCTATAGCAAGCATTTTTTTTGCTTCCATAGGATTTAAGCCTTGTTTAGTTTTTTTCTTTATTTCTTTGATCTCAATAGATGTCTTGAAACTTAGCAAATTGAAGTATCGCCACATTAAGTCATCTGAGACTGACATAATTTTGCCAAACATATCGTTTGGACTTTCTTGCAGGCCGATATAATTATTTAAGGATTTTGACATTTTCTTGACGCCATCCGTCCCTTCCAAAATTGGCAGAGTCATAATGATCTGCTCTTCCATACCGAAAGATTTTTGAATATCTCTACCTACTAAAAGATTAAACTTTTGATCAGTTCCGCCAAGCTCTACATCTGATTTAAGCTCAAAAGAATCATATCCTTGGACAAGAGGATAGATAAATTCATGAATTGAGATGGGTTTATTCCCTTTATACCTTTTACTGAAATCGTCTCTTTCAAGCATGCGAGCAACTGTCATTTTTGAGCTTAAATTAATGAGCTCTGCACTAGTCATTTTCTTAAACCAAGAGGAATTGAACTCAATTTTTGTTTTTTTCTTATCTAAAATTTTGAAAATCTGTTCTTGATAGGTTTCAGAATTTTTTTTAAGTTGCTCTACCGTTAAAATTGGACGAGTTTCACTAACACCTGACGGATCGCCTATCATTCCAGTGAAATCTCCAATTAAAAAGACTACCTGATGTCCAAGATCTTGAAATTGTTTTAATTTATTGATCAAAACAGTATGGCCTAAGTGTAAATCAGGAGCAGTTGGATCAAATCCAGCTTTGATAATTAAAGGTTTATTTTTATTTAGCTTTTTTTCTAAACCTTTTTCAGGGATGACTTCTTCTACCCCGCGTTTTAATATTTCTAATTTTTCTGAAGTTGATAAACTCATGAATGTAATTATTTATTTCTCAAAAATTTATATATTTCTTTGAAATGATACTCTAAAAATGTAAATGAAAAATTTAATTCTTGATATTAAGTATTATTTGCTCTTTCTATTAGTTGTATTAGCTGCATTCTATTTGTATTTAAATTTTGGAATAAATTTCAATAAGAATTACTCTCCAGAAATAATTGCAGATGCCTCTTTTAGAGACGAAATAACTCTGAAAGAGAATCAAAGCGAGCAAATCTTTAAAGGAGCCTTATCAAAAAAAATAAAAGTAGATAAAAATGACACTTTAATAAAGATATTAAGCTCTAATGAAGTAGAAAATAAGTACATAAAAGCCTTAATAAAAACCAAAGGTTCTGAGAAGCTTGCCAATATAAAAACCGGCGATATTGTAGAAATCTCATTCACTGAAAACAAAATACCTAGAGAAATATTTGTGACCAGAAATGGTTTGAAGGGGGTTTTGGCAGAATTCAAAGACAAAACTTACTCCATTGAAAATCATGAAAGAATTCCAGAGGTAATTGAAAGATTTGCATCTGTGACCATTGATGAATCTTTATATCAATCTGCTTTAAAAGAAGGAATATCAGATAGCGTAATTATGGATTTAGTTTTTATATTTGGCTGGGACATAGATTTTGTTTTTGATATTAGATCAGGAGATAGTTTTGAAATTCTTTATGAAGAATATTTTTATAAAGGAGAAAAAGTCAAAAATGGAGATATTAAAGCTGCAAGATTTAAAAGAGGAAAAAAAGTTTTTTCAGCGATAAGATTCTTTTCCAACGTGTCAGGTACAAAAGAGTATTTTTCAACTAGAGGAGAAAATGTCAAGAAAGCTTTTTTAAGAACGCCTGTCGAATTTTCTTACATAAGTTCTCGTTACAACCTCAAAAGAAAACATCCGGTATTGAATAAAATTAGAGCTCATACAGGTGTAGATTATGCAGCGCCCACTGGAACTCCAGTAAGATCAACAAGTTCAGGAACAGTATCTTTCATTGGTAACAAAGGTGGATATGGGAAGCTGATTGAAGTGAAGCATTCTGAAGACTACTCTACTCGCTATGCTCACTTATCAAAATTCAATCCGAGACTGAGTAATGGTTCAAAGGTTGAGCAAGGTGAGACTATTGGATACGTTGGCCAAACAGGATTAGCAACAGGTCCGCACTTACACTATGAATTTAGAGTTGGAGGTAATCACACTAATCCCTTGACCGTTAAGCTGCCGGATGCAAAACCAATATCGGAAGTTGAAAAAAAAGAATTTTTTGATCACGCCATAAAAATGATCAATAGACTTGATGAGCTATTTCTTAAATTTTATGCCGAAGTCTGATTTATACATCGGGGTTCTCTCTGGAACTTCAGCAGATTCTATAGATGCTTTATTAGTTGATTTTTCAAACTCGATTAAAGTTATTGATCGTTTTTCAAAAAAAATACCTAAAGCAGTTAAAAATAAAATATTTGAACTTGTCCTAAATAAAGAAATTCCTAACTACGCTAACCGACAAATGGAGTTAGATGACATTCTAGGTGAACTCATAGGTAAATCTGTTAACCAATTAATTAAAAGAACTAAGATAGATAAGCAAATGGTTAAAGCCATTGGAAGTCATGGGCAGACCATAAAACACAGCTCTTCGAGAAAAAATCCCTTTAGTTTGCAAATTGGAAATCCAGAGTTAGTCAGAAAGCTTACAGGCATCAAAGTAGTTTATGGGTTCCGACAAAGCGATATAGCAAACGGGGGAATGGGTGCTCCCCTAACACCAGCTTTTCATAATGAGTTTATGTCTCAAGCAAAAGTTAATCGTGCAATTGTTAATATTGGCGGAATAACGAACGTAACTTTGCTGCCTGCAAAAGGAAAAGTTCTTGGATGGGATATTGGACCTGGAAATTGCTTTATAGATCAAGCCATGAAAAATCTTACTAATGGAAAAAAACAATTTGATAACAAGGGATTCCTGGCAAAGAAAGGAAATCCTCAAGTATTGAAAAATACCATCAAGAAATTTCTCAATGAGAGTTACTTTAAAAAATCAATTCCTAAAAGTCAGACAATTGAAAATTATGATTTAAGAAAATTTAGATTTGATCCATTAGAAATAAAGAAGCTAAAAGACGAAGACTTAATTTCAGGCTTAACCGAGATTACATTTCAATCAATTTTAAGAGAGCTAAAGAAATACTGTAATAAAAAATATGAGATTTACTTTTGTGGTGGTGGAACAAAAAATAATTATTTAATGGGTAGATTTAATGAGCTCAATATAGAAAATCTGCAATTCTTTAAAACTTCAGATTTAGGAATTGACCCACTTGATGTAGAAGCTATGACTTTTGCCTGGTTGGCAAAGAAAAGACTAGAAAAACAAAAAATTAAGCTAACAAGCGTAACCGGATCTAAACCTTGTTTGATGGGCGAAGTAATAAACTAAATTGAAAAGGAAGCTCCACAACCACAGGTTGTAGTTGCATTTGGATTTTCAATTATGAATTTAGATCCTTCTAAATTTTCTACATAATCCAAAGTTGATCCAAAAAGGTATTGAATACTTAGAGAATCAATCAATACCGATACTTCGTCTTCTTTCAAGACCGTATCATCGTCTTCAGCATTATCATCTAACTTAAAACCATATTGAAAACCTGAACAACCTCCTCCGGTAACAAAAACCCTGAGGTGAAGATTTTTTTTGTTTTCTTCAGCTATAAGGTTTTTAACCTTTAAAACAGCATTTTCAGTAATGTTAAGTTCTTTTGGGACAAATTTTTCAACCATATCAGCTACTCATTATATCCAAACATTGTATAGCTTGGCTTGCGGCACCCTTTAAAAGGTTATCAATTGCCGAATTAACAACAATTGTATTACTTTGAAAAGCATATGAAACGGATATATCGCAATAGAATGTATTAATTACATCTTTGATTTCAGCAATTTCTCCCTTTTCTTTAACCCTCACTAATTTATGCTTCACATAATAACTTTCATACAATTCATTTAGGTCTAAATCATTTTGGCTGACTTCACAATAAAGCGTCACGTATTCTCCTCTAAAAAGCGGCAAAAGATGTGGGATGAAAATGATTTCATGATCAAGATTGAATTCCATTTTTAAGAAATCTTTAATTTCCGGTTGGTGTCTATGAAAACCAACATTATAAGATTTAAAATTTTCTTTGATATCCTCTTCAAGACCATTTTCTACGGAAGATTTGCCGGCACCACTTATTCCAGATTTAGCATCCAAAATAATTTTTGAATTTTTTTGTAGGTGTGGAATGACTGGAAGCAATCCAAGTATGGAAGCAGTAGGATAACATCCAGGTACTGCAACTAAATTTGCTGCTTTAATTTTTTCTGCAGAATGTTCAGGTAAGCCATAAATAGCTTGAGGTAAAAGATCATCTGCCCTATGTTTGCTGTCATAAGTTTCTTGCCAAAGTTTTCCATTTGATAGTCTAAAATCCGCTGATAGATCAATAACCTTTATCCCCTTTTTTAAAATCTTTGGAACATAGTCCATTGAGTAGTCATGTTTGGTCGCAAAAAAAACATAATCAAGATTTTCAGGCATTTGATCTATAGGTTGTAATACTAATTTACTATTCGTTTCAGGATGAACCTCTTTATATTGCTTTCCTTCATGCGAAAAAGAAGAGACAAAGGTAAGGCTCAAATCTTTCCTAGATTCGATGATTGAAGCAAGCTCCTCTCCAACATAGCCTGTGGCGCCTACTATTCCAATATTTAAAGACATTTATTTATTTTTAATTTTGCAAAAACATTATACTTTATTGCATGATCAAGGATGACAACCTAATTTTATCTATTGCCGGACACGACCCCACGGGTGGAGCTGGAATTCAAGTTGATGCACAAATTGCAAATCATCACGGCAAGCATTGTCTCTCAATTCTTACTTGTGAGACTATTCAAAATTTAAAAAGTTTTGAAAAAATTATTCCTGAAGAAGAGAAATATATTCAAGAATCTTTTAACAATCTTTTAAAAAACTTTTCACTGAAGTATTTCAAGATTGGCTTGGTCCCAAACATCAAAATAGCTCATAAATTGGGCAGCTTAATTGCTTCAAACAAACCTGAATTAGTAGTCATTGATCCCATTTTGAAATCTGGAACTGGAAAAAAGCTTTTTCTGAAAAAAGATATGAATTCACTAATTCAAAAGCTCTATAAGAAAGCAACTTTATTGACACCAAACATATACGAATTAAAAACATTAACAAACAAACAAAATATTTTTGACAGTATTTCATTTTTAAACGACCAAGGCATTGAAAACGTTTATGTAACTGGAGAATTAAAAAAAGGAAAAATTAGAAATCATCTCTACTCAAAAGGAGAGTTAGTAAATATTGATGAAGTTCCTAAGATTAAAACTACCATTCACGGTAGCGGGTGTGCTTTATCAACATCCATCCTATGCTTTTTGGTAAATAAAAAAAGTTTGAAGGATGCTTGTTCGAAGTCACAAAACCTCATGAAAGTTTTAGTTAAAAGCTCAAGAAATCATATTCATCAGAATATTCTTAAAATCTAATAATGATCCAAGGACTTTATGCAATTACCCCTTCTGGCTTGGAAGAAAACGATTTGCTTTCTAAAACCGAAGTCTTACTCAAAGAAGGGATTAAACTCATTCAGTACAGAGACAAAATTCTTGATAAAAAGACTTTTCAAGAAAAAGCTCATGCGCTTTTGAAACTAACTAAAAAATATGAAGCTATGTTAATTATCAATGATCACGTTGAAATTTGCTTGGAAATAAGTGCCGATGGTTTTCACCTAGGTTTAGAAGATTACTCATCTAAAGGAAACATAGAGCTCTTAAAAAAGAATAAAGAATTTATTTCAAAAAATTTGATATGCGGCTTATCTTGCAAATGGAATAAGGAGCTGGTGGTCAATCCTCCTGAAAATGAAATCAAATGGACTTATTTGGCAGTTGGGTCTTTTTATCCATCCAATACTAAGTCAACTATTCCGGAGACAAATGAGAACGTAAAAAGAAAATTCCTAAGCTATACTGATAAGCCTCTAGTAGCTATTGGAGGTATCAATGAAAAAAATATCGGGGAAGTTAGAAGTTTAGGCTATTCTTGTTTTGCTCTAAGCGAGGCCCTCTTTAGAAACCCTAAACATCTTTTAAATGAGTATAAAAGGTTATGAAAGTTATTGGTTTTGGCGCAGCACTAGTCGATAAGCAATTTCTTATCAAAGATGATGCGCTAAATGCTCTAGGTATAGAAAAAGGTTTAATGACTTTAAATTCTGAAGAAGAGCAGAATGAGCTTCTTACTTTTCTACAAAATCAAAATTACGAACAAATATCTTCGTGTGGTGGGTCAGCAACTAATAGTATTTATGCAGCTGCAGCTTTGGGGACTAGTTCTGGCTTCATTGGCAAAGTTGCACAAGATAATGATGGCGAAATCTATAACACTGATTTGAAAGACAATAACATTGAAATATCAAATTGCATCACATCATCAAATGGTAAAACCGGTAACTGCATTGTTTTAATTACTCCCGATGCAGAAAGAACGATGAATACTTATCTGGGAGTAAGTTCTGAAACAAAATTTTCTGAAATAAATTTCGAGCAAGTTTCTTTAACAAATCTGCTCTTTATGGAAGCTTATGTGGTTACTTCGCCTGATACAAAAGATACCGCGAAGAAACTCATCAAAAGCTGTCACGAATCCAATATCAAAATAGCTTTGAGTCTTTCTGATCCTGGAATTGTGGCAGGTTTTAAAGATGAGCTGAAATCTTGGATGAACGTGAAAATAGATTACGTGTTTTGTAACCATGAAGAAGCAAAAACTTTTTGTGATGCCAATGAGTTCGATGACTTACAAAACTATGCAAAAACAATTTTTATCACTAACGGAGTGAACCCAACTGTTGTTCTTGAAGAAAATCAAACCTATGAGGTATCTGCTTATAAAGCAAAGGCAGTTGACACCAATGGTGCTGGAGACATGTTTGCGGGAGGCGTAATTCACGGTTTAAGCGAAGGCTGGGAAAATGCTGAATCAGTAAGATTTGGCAACTTTTTAGCCTCAAAAGGAGTTGCTGAAATTGGACCAAGACTTAAAAAAAATAAATACATGGAATATTTAAAGGAGTTCTCTAAAAAATAAAAAATTAACTGGATACTTTCATCTTCTTTTGATAAATTCTTGTCTTCAAAATTATGGTTACTAAAAATTCCAAAAAACCAACCAAAGTAAAAAAACCTGCTGCTAAAAAAGTAACTAAGGTACAAAAAAAACCAGTAAAAAAACCTGCTGCGAAGAAACCAGTAAAACCAGTAAAAAAGGCAGCTTCTACTAAAAAAGTACCTAAGAAAGTAGCAGTCAAAGCCAGTGCTTCTCCAACGGATTTTTCAGCTTTCTTAAAGAATTTCCAGCCTTACAGGTCAAAGAAGTCAGAAAAATACATGAACAAAAATCAGCAGAAGCATTTTCTAGGAATGCTGACTGCTTGGAAAGAAGCTCTTATTGAAGAACAAGAAAAAACTGAACAATTAATTCAACAAGATCAAAGTAATTTTCCAGATTCTTTGGATCGTGCTGCTAAAGAAGAAGAATTTATGTTGGAATTGAGAAAAAGAGAAAGAGAGCGAAAACTCATAGCAAAGATTGATCTTTCTCTGAAAGATTTAGAAGATAATCTTTACGGTTATTGTGAATCCTGCGGTGTTGAAATTGGTATCAAAAGATTGGAAGCCAGACCCACTGCAACGAAATGCATTGATTGCAAAACCGTCGACGAAATTAAAGAAAAACAACAGTTCGGTTAATGTCTTCGCATCTTGCGTACTTGGTTTTAGGTTCTAACTTAGGGAATCGGTCAACAAATCTTGCAAATGCCAAGACAGCAATAAGCGCACTTTCTGAAACAAAAATTCTAAAAGAAAGCGAAATCTATAAGTCTCCTGCTTATGGCCCAATCGACCAGCCATTTTTTTTCAATCTTGCTTTGGAAGTTGAAACGAAGCTCACGCCTTTGGTACTTCTTGAGCAGCTACAAAAAATTGAAACGAAACTCAAACGCGAAAAAGATTCTCACATGAAACCTCGAACCATTGATATCGATATTGTATTTTTTGATAATGAAACAATAGAAACGCCTCTTTTAAAAGTGCCGCACTACGATTGGCAAAATCGAGACTTTTTCATAATCCCGCTCAAAGAAATAAATTGCCAAGCTCAAGAATTTAAAAACTTTAGCTTTGACTAAAGTTTTCAAGATAGAATTGTTTAATGAAAACTTATTCGGTAAGCGAAGCAAAAAAGAAAAATTCCATAATCTCTGAAGAAGATTTCAATACTGAATATCAAGAGTCAATAATTAATCCAGAGAGTTTTTGGCAAAAAAAAGCTGAAGAAACCTTAGACTGGTTTTCAAATTGGGATGAAGTGGCTGCATCTGACATGGAAGCCGGCGAAGTAGCTTGGTTTAAAACAGGAAAATTGAATGCTTGCTTTAATTGTGTTGACCGTCACTTGGAAACGCATGCGAACAAAACTGCAATTATTTGGGAAGGCGATGATCCTAATGACAATAAAGAAATTTCCTTTCAAGAGTTGCATGAAAAAGTTTGTCAGTTCGCCAACCTCTTAAAATCCAGAAATATAAAAAAAGGTGATCGAGTTTGCATTTACATGCCGATGATTCCTGAGGCAGCCTATGCCATGTTGGCTTGTGCAAGAATTGGTGCAATTCACTCCGTGGTTTTTGGAGGATTTTCCATAGAATCCCTGAAAGATAGAATTTTAGACTCAGATTGCACTGCAGTCATAACTGCAAATGAAGGAATCCGAGGAGGAAAACGTGTCCCTCTAAAAAATAATGTGGATGAAGCTCTTAAGGCCTGTCCTAATGTGCACAGTGTAATAGTCGTAAATCGAACGGAAAGCGCTCTCATTAAAGAAAATGAAGTGGATGTCGACTATTACCAGGACATTGAAAATTTTGATGCAGATTGCCCTTGTGAAGAGATGAATGCCGAAGACCCGCTTTTCATTCTTTATACCTCGGGCTCAACAGGAAAACCCAAAGGAGTCCTCCATACCACCGGAGGATATTTGTTGGGTGCCGCTTTGAGTCACAAATACATTTTCAATTTAAAAGAAGACAGCATTTACTGGTGCACCGCGGACGTCGGCTGGGTTACAGGTCATACTTATATTGTCTATGGTCCTTTAGCAAATGCCTCAACCACTTTGATGTTTGAGGGCATACCGACATTCCCCGATGTTTCTAGATTCTGGAATGTAATTGATAAACATCAAGTTAATATTTTCTACACCGCTCCTACTGCGATCAGAGCGCTTATGGCTCATGGCAATGAGCCTTTGCAATCCTCTTCGAGAGATTCTTTGGAAGTATTGGGTACAGTCGGAGAACCTATAAATCCAGAAGCCTGGGAGTGGTATTACCATGAGGTTGGCAAAGGCAAATGCCCAATAGTCGATACTTGGTGGCAAACCGAGACTGGCAGCATCATGATTTCCGGTTTGGCGGGATTTTCTGATCAAAAACCAGGTTGTGCAGGTAAACCTTTCCTTGGGATCACCCCTACGCTTGTGGATGAAGAAGGCAAAGAAATTGAAGGACCGGGTAAAGGTAATCTGGTTGTCAAAAGTTCTTGGCCATCACAAATCAGAACGGTTTATGGCGATCATCAAAGATGTGTCGAAACCTATTATGCAACTTACAAAGGTTTTTATTTCACAGGAGATGGCGCTGAGCGAGATGCGGATGGTTTTTATAGAATTACAGGACGAGTTGATGATGTCTTAAATGTCTCTGGGCATCGCTTAGGTACTGCAGAGATAGAAAGTGCTTTGGTTTTACACGAAGCAGTCGCAGAAGCTGCAGTAGTTGGTTTTGAACATGAAATCAAAGGACAAGGAATTTATTGTTATGTGAACCTTATGAAAGAAGCACAAGCTTCGGATGAAATCCATCAAGAATTAATTGGACTCATCGTCAAAGAAATTGGTCCCATTGCAAAACCGGATTCCATTCAATTCTGTTACGATTTACCCAAAACCCGATCAGGAAAAATTATGCGTAGGATTTTGAGAAAAATTGCAGAAAATGAATTGGACAATTTGGGAGATACCACCACACTTGCTGATCCTGGTATCGTAGACATCTTGATTAAAGAAAGATTAAATAAATAAATGTTTGGATTCAAAAGTTTAGAAATACCTATTAAAGAAGATTGTCTACCTGGTAGAACACAGGCAATTTACAGTCCAGATAATCATTTCGTAACCGGTGCGCCTATGTCCGAGTGCATGTCTCAAAATAGTCCCAGAATACTCTTTGGCATGGGCTGCTTTTGGGGAGCAGAGAAAATGTTTTGGGATTTGGATTGCGTTAAGGTTACCGGTGTTGGCTATGCTGCTGGACACACACCCAACCCTACTTATGAAGAAGTATGTTCGGGATTAACTGCCCACTCTGAAATTGTTTTTGTGACTTATGAAGATGCTTCCAATTTTGAAGAATTGTTACAAGTCTTTTGGGAAGGACATGATCCTACGCAATTCATGCGTCAAGGTGGTGATGTGGGCACGCAATATCGTTCTGGGATTTATTTTTTTGATAAAGCTCAAGAAGAACTGGCTCTCAAAACCAAAGAAATTTATCAAGCAAAACTAGACGCCAATGGCTTTGGTGAAATTGTCACGGAAATCTTACCCGTTTCAGAAGAATTTTACGCTGAGGATTATCATCAACAATACTTAGCAAAAAACCCTAACGGTTACTGTGGACACGGCGGCTGTGGCGTAAGATTTAAAGATTAGCCTTTCCAGTGAAATTCATCACCCTGGTTAACGGCTTTATCTTCTTCGATTAATTTATTCAAGTGAGCTAAGAGAGAGGCTCTTGCAATACCATGCAGCCTTTCATCGACATCGTCATAAACCTTTTCAACCAATTGGTCTAAGTTGGCTTTTGAAAATTCTGTTAAGGCATCGACTACTTTCTTCTCTCTAAACATTCTATGGCTGACAATCCAATCCACGACGCTTTTGGGATCTTTCATGAGATTTCCATGCCCTGGTGCAATCAAGGAGATATCAAATTGTTTGAGTTTTTCTAAGGACTCAATGTATTGCTTCATATTGCCATCAGGTGGACCAATGACTACTGTTGAACCTTCCATAATATGATCTCCAGTGAAGATTAATTTCTCTTCTTCTAGGAGATAGCAGAGGTGATTTGAAGCATGTCCTGGCGTGTGAATGGCTTTTAAGGTGTATTCAATTTCTCTAATTTCATCACCATCTTTTAAAACTTTGTGAGCTTTAAAGGTTTTATCCTGGGTTTGCTTATGCAATGCGTACATTCCCATAACTGGTGCTGCGGTTCGTTGATGAAGCAACTTAGCTCCCGGAGAATGATCAGGATGGGTATGAGTAACAAGAATTTGTTTGATGTCGTCGCCACAAGCTTTAGCAATGTTTTCAATATGCTCTGGCATGGCAGGACCTGGATCAATCACCGTGATTTCTTCTTTGCCTACAAGATAGGTATTCGTTCCTGGGCCAGTAAATACACTAGAATTGCCCGCAGTAATTCTTCTGACTAATGGTGAGAGCTCAGTGATCGTCATAACCCTCATCTCCTGGCATAAGCAAAACCATTTTTCCGTCTTGCATGAAAATTTTTGGTTCAACTGTCACAATATTGTTCTGCTCTTCCACTTTGTCTTTAAGAAGCTTTTCAGTATCGGAGTATCCTTTGATAGATTCTAAATTTTTAATAGTTGGAAAAATTATTGGAAACTCACCCTTTTCGCCTTGAGCGAGGGCATCTTCAGGTTTTATCCAAATACTTTTTACTCCTTCACTGCCATCATGTTTAGCAGTTTGGCCTTCTGGAAATAGCGCAATAAAAAAATGCGTACTGTATCTTTTAGCTTCTGATTTTGGTGTAACCCAATGTGAAATGTATGCCAGACGGTCAACTGCCAATTGCAAATCCAATTTTTGACACAGTTCTAATAAGACTGGCTCGCCTCGATTCAATTTATCTCGATATTCATTGAGAACTTCTTTTTCTTTGCCTTCTGAGGACCCGAAGACCTCACCATCACTTCGATAAGCGAGTAATACGCCACATTCTTCGAAACATTCTCTAATACAAGCAATCCAATAATTAAGTCCGCCTGATTTAACGCCTAATAATTGTGATGCGACTTCGTCTGTTAAACCACGGCAATAATTATTGATATCATCCTTGAGGTCGTATTCATCCAATTTTCCTCCAGGAAATACCCACGCACCGCCAAAATTTGTTTTGATTGATCTTTGAATCATAAATACTTCTACTGCTTCTCCGATAGTCCTGACCAGCAACACAGTGGCTGCAGGTTTAGGTTCTGAAGGCGGTAAAGAGGGATCAGCTTGTTGAATATTGATCTTGGGATTTCTTTCTACTTTGATATCTTTGGAATCTTTTTCTGACATATAAATTTTAGATTTCAGGATTGTTTGTACATAATATATTTAATAAATTTTTATACAAATTGAAAATCAAAGAATTTAAATCTAAAAATATCGAAAAAAAGATCATCAGAAATCCTAATTCGAATAAAGGAGACTATGGTCATGTTTTAGTCATTGCAGGAAATCTCGGTTTTGGAGGCGCTGCCCTTCTTTCTTCAAAGGCAGTTCTTGTAAGCGGTGCAGGTTTGGCGACCTTAGCAACAAGAAAAGACCATCTGTCAGCTGCTTTGGCATATTGTCCAGAAGTTATGACGAAAACTGTGGAAAGTATCTCTGACTTAGAAAATCACTTATCTAATAAAACAGTCATTTGTATCGGTCCGGGATTGGGTAGAAATTATTGGGCTGATCAGATGCTTTATAAAACAACAAACTTTGCAGCAAAAGAAAATCTGCCGATTTTGATAGATGCTGATGGATTAAATATCCTCTCTGAAAACAGACTGAAAATTAAATTGCCAAAAAAACTAATCCTTACGCCTCACCCAGGTGAAGCAGCGCGATTGCTGAAGACAAAGGTCTCGACCATTCAAAAAAATAGACCACTAGCATTAGCTAAGCTTTGTGACAAATACAATGCAACGGTCATTCTTAAAGGTCATGAAACATTGGTTGGTAACAAAAGAACTTCATTTGTTTGTAAAAAAGGCAATGCCGGTATGGCAGTAGGCGGCATGGGCGATGTGCTTTCTGGGCTGGTTTCTGGATTAATTGCTCAAGGTTTATCATCCATTGATGCTGCTTGCTTAGGAGTGGATATCCATGCAAGTGCAGCAGATAGTTATGTAGAAAAGTACGATATGAAATCTTTGATGCCTTCTGATTTATTTAACTTTATGAAAATGAAGAATGAATAAAGAACTTGTCTTGTCAGGCCTAGATGAAACAAAACAACTTGCAGAAAAACTCGCTTCTTTTTTAACAAAAGAAAATAATTATCCAATTTCTATTCATCTTTCTGGAGACTTAGGCACAGGAAAGACCACTTTGGTAAAAGAAGTTTTAAATTATCTTGGCATAGAAAATTTCATCAATAGTCCAACCTTTACTTTGATTGAGCCTTATGAAATCAATGATTTGAAAATCTTTCATATCGATTTATACCGTGTGGAAAAAATAAGCGAACTAAGCGCAATCGGTTTAGAAGAATATCTGCAAGAAGCGAATTCCATTAACTTTATTGAATGGCCTGAAAATGGATCTGGTTTTTTAAAAGAGCCTGACATTGCCATTTCGTTAAATCACCAAGGTGAAACTACACGAAAATGTGAAGTTCAAACTTCTTTAGCCTTAAACCTCTAAGCTAGTTGAGTGGATCCACATCAATTCCAACTCTGACATTTTTTGAATAATCGCTTTGATCGATCATCTTGATAACTTGATTTGCAAGGGCATGTATTTTTTTTCTATTTTCAGATTTTAGAGTTAAGACCCATCGAAAGTAATTTTTTCGCTTTTCGATGAGCTCTGGTTTAGGCCCTATAAATTCATCATCATTTAAGTTTAATGAACGAGAAATTTCCATCAAAACCTTCTCAGGTAGGGGTCGTTTTAGGGACTCCGCATGAATGTTGATTTGATAAACAAAAGGCGGAAGCTTGCTGGATTGTCTTTCTTCTAAAATTTCGTTGGCAATCCTATCGTAATCAAAAGAAGAAATTTTTTCTAAAAAAGGATGTTCTGGTACAAACGATTGCAAAATGACTCTGCCTTCTTTATCTTCCCTGCCAGCTCTTCCTGAAACCTGAATCAATAACTGAGCCAACCTTTCAGAAGCTTTGTGATCAACTGAAAAAAGACCGCTGTCAGCGTCTACTACTACCACTAAAGTCAAATTGGGCATGTGATGACCTTTGGCTAAAATCTGCGTTCCCACCAAGATCAGAGGCTCTTTGGAATCCGGTAATACCGAGTTGGATCTTAATTGCTCTTTACCCAGAGCTTCTCGATCAACTCTAATAACAGAAGTATTTTTAAAATACTCTTTTAAAAATTCTTCGAGTTTCTCGGTTCCTGTATGAAAAAATTCCAAACTTTCTTCGTTACAGTTCAGACAAGCAACAGGCATAGGATGCTTGGTACCACAATGATGACAAACTAATCTTTTAGGATTGATGTGATAAACCATTGATACGTCACAATTACTGCATTCCGGAGTCCAGCCGCATTTGTTACAAAAGACCATTGGTGCATAGCCTTTTTTGTTCAGGAAGACTAAAACTTGATTGCCTTTACTCAATTCTTTGGAAATTTCATTAAGACTGTATTCGGTTAAACCTGACTTTAATTCAGATGATCTTAAATCAGAGATTTCAAACTTAGGCTGTCTGGCATCTTTTACCCTTCGAGTTAGTTTGTGTAAGGAGTATTTTTCATCTTGACAATTTTTAAGACTTTCCAAGCTAGGCGTTGCTGAGCACATGATGACGGGAATTTTTTCAAGATTTGCTCGATAGACTGCAACGTCTCTAGCTGAATATCTAAAACCATCAATTTGTTTGTATGAAGAATCATGCTCTTCATCTACCACTATCAAGCCTAAATCCTTGAAAGGCGTAAAAATTGCTGATCTTGTTCCAATCAAAATAGATTTAAAACCTTTGTTAATATCATTCCAAGCGTGAGCTCTATCTTTTTCTGACATTTCCGAGTGCAAAAGAGCGACATTGTCCTCGCCAAATCTCCTTTCGATTTCGGCTTTTAGATTTGGAGTCAGACCAATTTCTGGAACCAGGATCAGAACTTGTTTACCTTTTTCTATGAAGTCTCTGATTAGATGAAAATATATTTCGGTTTTACCACTTCCCGTAACACCAAAAATTAGATGCGTAAGATTGGCTGATGAATTTTTAATGGACTTATAAATTTTATTTTGCTCATCATTCAATTCAAAAAAAGCTTCTGAGTTAAGTTCCTTGTTAGTTTTCAATTCATTTCGATTGCGGCTTTTTTTCTCAAGATAACTTTTTGAAATTAAAGCATCCAAGATGGCTTTAGAGATTTTGTTTGCTTTTAAACCTGGACGGGATAACTCCGATTGGTGTTGAAAAACTTCTAGGGCTTCAAATTGCTTTTTTGCACGTCCAAAGGATTCTTTGCTTGCTAATTTACCCAAGTTTGTAATTACGTAAACCTCTATAAAATCATTTATTTCTTTGCCTTTTCTCAAGAAAGGTGGGAAATAGGATTTAAAAATTTCTCCAATAGGTGCTTTATAATAATTAGCTATCCAATGAATGAGGTCGTAAGAGGACTTATCAATTAAAGAATTTCTATCTAAAACTTTGGTTATGGGTTTTATGGATTTTACATTTGGGCTGGATTGTTTTTTTAAAACGTATCCGACAATTTCTCGGTTTCTAAACGGAACTTGAACTCTGGAGCCATTGGAAATCTTGATATTTGAACTGTAAGTAAAAGAGTTTCTTAAAGGTAAAGGAAGAGCTACTTCATAATATAAATTTTCCATTTAAGTTTATTTGAGAATAAATAGTCTTCTGGTATAGTGCGGCAGCATATTTTTTTAATCAAGAAGAATAGTGAAAAAAGAAATTCATCCAGAATACAGAACGGTTTTATTTCATGATGTGAGTGTAGATAAGTACTATCTAATTCCATCAACATTGGAAACTGACCAAACAAAAGAATGGGAAGATGGTAATACTTATCCTTACTGCCCTCTTGATGTATCTTCAGCCTCACATCCTTTCTACACAGGTCAGAATAAAATCATCGATACTGGTGGAAGAGTTGAAAGGTTTAAAAAACGTTTTTCAAAAAAGAAAGCTGCTGTAAAAGCTGCTCCTGCTGAAGAAAGCCCTAAAGAAGAGACACCCTCAGTTGATGAAGAAGATATAAAAGCTTCAGCTCCTGCTGAAGAAGTTTCGAAAGAGGTTCCTGAAGCTACAGCTGAAGAAGCCATTGAAGCTACTGAAGCAGCTCCTTCTGATGCTCCTCAAGAAGAAACTTCTGCTGAAGAAGTTAGTGGTGAATCTTCTGACTCTTCAGAAGAAAAATAAATTTTCATACTTGATTTTTTAGACTCCTAACAGTCACTTATATGAATCCTGAATTTATTAGAAATATCGCCATCATTGCACATGTCGATCATGGGAAAACGACTCTAGTCGATAAATTACTAGAACATTCCGGTACCTTGGATAGAAAAAATATTGGCTCGGAGAGAATCTTAGATTCCAACGATCAAGAAAGAGAGAGAGGAATAACGATTCTTTCTAAAAATACTGCCATCAAGTGGAAAGATCACAAAATCAATATCGTAGACACTCCTGGTCATGCTGATTTTGGTGGAGAAGTGGAAAGAGTTTTGTCTATGGTAGATTCGGTTTTGTTGCTAGTTGATGCCGTCGATGGGCCTATGCCACAAACCAGATTTGTGACTCAAAAAGCTTTTGAAAAAGGACTTAACCCGATTTTAGTTATTAATAAAATTGATCGTCCAAGTGCCAGACCCGATTGGGTACAAGATCAAGTTTTTGATCTCTTCGATAGGTTGGATGGGAATGATCAACAGATGGATTTTCCTACAATCTATACCTCTGCATTGAACGGAACATCTGGTTTGGATTTGGAGAAAATTGAAGAAGATATGTCTCCACTCTTAGACCTCATCATAACTAAAGTGAGTAAACCTCCTGTGAGTTTGGAAGAACCCTTTCAAATGCAAATCAGTGCTTTAGATAGTAATAGCTATGTGGGAGTAATCGGCATCGGCAGAATATCTCGTGGAAACGTCAAACCAAACGATCAAGTTGTAGTGATTGATGCTGAAGGAGAACAAAAAACAGGAAAAATTCTCCAGGTTTTGGGTCATGAAGGTTTGGAAAGAGTTGAGGTCGACAAAGCTGAAGCCGGTGATATTGTCTGTGTGACTGGCATTGAAAAATTGTATATCTCAGATACTTTATGTGACCCAGAGAATATAGAACAACTCCCTCCTCTCTCTGTAGATGAGCCGACTGTGAGTATGACCTTTCAAGTGAATGATTCCCCATTTGCTGGTAAGGAAGGTAAGTTTGTAACGTCAAGAAACATCAAAGACCGTCTTGAACAAGAATTACTAAGTAACGTTGCTCTTAGAGTTGAGCAAGGTGAAAGTGCTGATAAATTCAAAGTCTCTGGCCGTGGTGAATTGCATTTATCGGTTTTGATAGAAAACATGCGTCGAGATGGGTTCGAACTCGGAGTTTCAAAACCTGAGGTCATTCAAAAAGAAGTGAATGGTGAAATTCATGAACCTTTCGAGCAAATAGTAATTGATATCGAGGAACAACATCAAGGACCTGTAATGGAAGAGATGGGTTCAAGAAAAGCAGAACTGAAAAATATGGAACCGAGCGAAACGGGAAGAATAAAATTAGATTTTATTGCACCTTCCAGAGGAATGATTGGGTTTAGGTCTCAGTTTCTTACCTTAACCAGCGGCACCGGAATTCTAACCAGTATCTTCGATCATTACGGCCCTGCAAAAAAAGGTGAGATTACTACGCGTCAAAATGGGGTATTGGTCTCTATGGCTGAAGGCAAAACCTTGGCCTATTCTTTATTCAACCTACAAAACAGAGGAAAGCTTTTTGTCGGACATGGATTGAATGTATATAAAGGGCAAATTGTTGGCTTGCATTCCAGAGACAACGACTTACCAGTCAATCCAACCAAAGCAAAACAGTTAACCAATATCAGAGCCTCAGGTACTGACGAAAATCTTATCTTGGTTCCCCATATTGAACATTCTTTAGAACAGGCATTGGAATTTATCGACGAAGACGAATTAGTGGAAGTAACACCTTCAGCGATTAGATTAAGAAAAAAAGCTTTCAGATTTTAATTTATTTAGTACCTGAAGAACCAAAACCCTTGGAGCCCCTTTCCGAGAAATCGAATTCAGAAACCAACTTGAAGTTAGGCGAAGAAACAGCAAAAAACATCATCTGAGCAATCCTATCTCCAGGAAGAATCTCGAAAGATTCTTTAGATCTGTTCCACAAAGAGACCATGATTTCTCCCTGATAATCGGAGTCAATAAGACCCACCAGGTTTCCCAA
This sequence comes from uncultured SAR86 cluster bacterium, assembly GCA_902514765.1. Taxonomy (GTDB): domain Bacteria; phylum Pseudomonadota; class Gammaproteobacteria; order Magnimaribacterales; family AG-339-G14; genus MEDG-81. The sequence goes on from CABXSA010000004.1 coordinate 23,774, forward strand.
AACGATTCCATGTTTGTGTCCTAAGCCTGACCTAGGAAGAATCAAGGCTGCATATTTAGAATCTTTTATATGTATTGAAAATCCAGTAGTAAATAGAAAAGTCTCATCGGGCTGAAGAACTTTTTTTTCTTTGATATTGGTCCTCAAATCTAAGGCTGCGGATCCTGCAGTACTGAATTTAGGTAAGGGAATTTTGTCGCCGAGTTCGTTATCAAGAATTTTGAATTCAACGTTGAGTGCTATATTTGAGGTTGTTTGTGGTCCAGGACTAACCGCTTTAGATATCAATGAAGGCAGGAAAATTCCTACTAATTTGAGCAAAATCCATCTAATCATTAAGGATGTTTTTTGAAATAAATTGAACTATTTTTCTGGCAACCTTTTCTTTTGAAGTTTTAGGTATTTTTAATTCTTCTTTTTCAGTAATCAATGTCACCTCATTATTGTTTGAGTCAAAACCTATAGAACTGTCCGAGACATCGTTGGCGACAATTAAATTTAAATTCTTTGAGGATAATTTTTTTCTAGCGTTATCAATCATATTTTCCGTTTCTGCGGCAAAACCGACTATTTTTAAATCAGGATTGTTATCTGAAACGTGTTTCAAAATGTCTTCATTTTTTTCTAAACTCAGATTCATATTTTTGGATCGATCTTTTTTAATTTTTTGAGGTTCAGCTTTTTTCATTTTGAAATCTGCAACTGCAGCCGTTGATATAAACAAGTCGATATCGGATAGATTTGCAGTAACGTGCTCTTTCATTTCCTCGGCAGATTCGATATCGATTCTTTTGACCCTTTCTGGAGTTTCTAAAGTTACTGGACCAGAAATCAAAGTCACTATTGCGGATTCATCGACAGCAGCTTTGGCAAGGGAAAAACCCATCTTTCCAGAACTTTTATTAGAGATATATCTAACGGGATCTATTTTTTCTCTTGTTGGCCCAGCAGTGATGAGCACTTTTTTACCAGCTAGTAATCCGTTAGAAAATTCTTTAGCTACCACTTCAATAATTTCTTTGGGTTCTGACATTCTGCCAGGACCCACATCACCACAAGCTTGATCGCCCTCGTTAGGACCGATTTGGTGAAAAACAGGTTTTTTCAGCATTGAAAGGTTCTTTTTTGTACGTTTATCCTTCCACATACCTTGATTCATTGCAGGAGCAAAAAATATTTTTGAGTCTGCAGCAAGGCATACCGCGGACATTAAATCATCACCTCTTCCAGCAGCAAGTTTTGCAAGGCTATCTGCCGAACAAGGAGATATGACGATGGCATCAGCCCATCTTGCCAATTCTATATGTCCCATAGCTGATTCTGCGCTGGTATCTAAAAGATCTGAATGAACTTCATTACCAGACAAAGCCTGCATGGTAAGAGGAGTAATGAATTCTTTGGCTGCTTCCGTCATGAGTACTCGAACTTCCGAGCCTGAGCTCTTAAATAGCCTAATTAACTCAGCAGCTTTATATGCCGCAATACCTCCTGTGACGCAAAGCAAAATTTGTCTATTAGCCAATTGTTCCATACAAAAATTATAACTCAGATAGGTTTCTTTGAACTTAGGATTCTGGTATAAAGCTCTTCTTGCAAAGGAATATTATGAGCAAAGAGTGTCAAGTAACAGGTAAAACGCCAATGGCAGGAAACAATGTTTCTAAGGCTATTAATAAAACTAAAAGAAAGTTTATGCCTAATTTGCATCGTCATAAGTTTTGGGTAGAGTCTGAAAACAAATATGTGACTCTTACTCTTTCTGCTAAAGGTATGAGAATCATTGATAAAAAAGGCATCGATGTTGTTTTAAAAGAAATCAGAGATCGAGGTGAAAAGATATGAGAGAAAAAATTAAACTTGTCTCCTCTGCTGGAACGGGTCATTTTTATACAACAGATAAAAATAAGACTAAAACTCCGGACAAAATAGAATTTAAAAAATATGACCCTAGAGTCAAAAAGCACGTCATCTACAAAGAAGAAAAAATCAAATAATTTCGATATTTATCTTGCTTCTAGTTCACCTAGAAGAACCGAAATTCTTAAAAATTTAAAAGTTAATTTTGAAATCCTTAAATGTGATTTCGATGAGTCCAATTTTACTGATGAAAGACCTGAAGATTTTGTAATCAAAAATACTCAGCAAAAATGTCTCGCTGCTCATGCGATAAGACAAAAAAAGAAGTTACCCAATAAACCAATTTTAACGGCCGATACTATTGTTGCCTTGGATGGCAAAATATTTGGAAAGCCTGAAAACAGAGATCATGCCATTGCCATGCTCCTTGAATTTTCTGGAAGAAAACATTCGGTCATGACCTGTGTTTGCTTAGGCGAAACCGACCCACAGACTGATGCTGAAATAAAAATGGTGTTTGATCTTGTCAGAACTGAAATTCAATTTGCAAACTTAACTGCCAATCAATGCGCTAAATATTGGGATACCAATGAACCAAAAGATAAGGCGGGTGCTTATGGTATTCAAGGTTATGGTGGGTTATTTGTTGAGTCTTTGGAAGGCAGCTACAGCAACGTAGTGGGGTTACCGATAGTTGAGACTTGTAAGATTTTTAAAGAAAAGAATATTGGCTATTGGTTGAATCAATAACTTTCTAATTCAGATAAAATGAAGTGTGAATTTTTCTAAATTTTTCGCTGGGTTTTTTTTAGGCTCTTTTTTTGTCTTAGCTTTTCAGCCCTTTAATTATTGGTTTATTACTTTTCTCATCCCAGGTCTTTTATATCATCTGATTAAGGGTGAAAGCATAAAAGGCACTTTTTTTATTTCCTACTTCTTTGGTTTTGGCCTTTGGGCATTTGGGATATTCTGGATCGAAAATAGCATTACCGTCTACGGAGGTGCTTCACCAATATTGGGAAGTTTTCTAACATTGTTGCTAGCAGCTTTTTTAAGCTTGTTTCAGGCTGTCAGTTTTACCATATTTAAACTTCTTACTGGCCAAAGAAAAACTTATGAAATATTCCTTCTTTTCCCAGCTACTTGGGTATTGAGCGAATGGTTGAGAGAATTTCTATTTACTGGTTTTCCATGGTTATACGTGGGTTATACCGCTGTAGATAACGTCTTGTTACAGGGTTACATTCCGGTCCTTGGAATTTTTGGTGTGGGTTTTCTCATTGTTTTAATCTCTCAAATATTTCTTTCTTTGCTAGGCAACTTAAGAGACTTAACTCAAAGAAAATCTTTGTATTTATCTTTCTTAGTACTAATAATCATTTTTTTCGGTAATCAACCGCTTGAAAATATCAATTGGACTAATTCAACTGGAAAAATCTCTGCAATAGTTGTTCAACCTAATATTGATGTCAAAGAAAAATGGACACAAAAAGGATTACAAAAAATTAAAAGCGCAATTGAAAAACAATTAAGTAAAAATCCAGTACAAAGTCTCACTCAATCCTCTGTCATATTTTGGCCTGAGGTAGCCATTACTTCATTGATTCAAAAAAATAGAATCGATGAATTCAGAAATAATATTCTTAATGAAAATAATATGCTTGGAATGGTCGTAGGAGTTTTGTCAGTAACCTCTTCAGAAGAGATAAATAATTCACTAATTGGAATGGGCAATATCTCAGGCATCTACGACAAAAAGTTTTTAGTCCCATTTGGAGAATACGTTCCACTTGCAGGATTTTTCAGTGTATTTTTTGATTTTTTTAACTTCAACAGACCGCAAATAATTCCAGGCAGCAAGAACGATTTCATTGGAAATAATTTAATTAAAATATCTTCAGCGATTTGTTATGAAATTGCCTATCAAAATGTTTTTTTATCTAATAGTAAAAATACCAACCTCTTGTTTAATGCCAGTAACGACAATTGGTTTGGAACTGGCCTAGGACCACATCAACATTTGCAGATCGCAAGGTTTAGAGCAGCTGAGAATCAAAAATATTTGGTTAGGTCGACTTCAACTGGTTTCAGTGCTCTTATAAATCATCGAGGGCAGATCATCAATAAAATTAAAATTTCTATGAATGGAACTGACTTACAAAGCTTTCAGGAAGAAGTTATCCTCAAATCAGGTCAAACTCCTTATGCAAATCTTGGAAAAAACCCCTTCTTATTCATATTGGTTATTATCTTTTTTATACCTGCGATATTAAAATTTAGAAAGAATGAAAACTTTGTTTAAATATTTAATTTTTATGATTTTTAGTTCTGCCTTTTTTTATGGTTGTAGCTCAGTACCTCTGGATTATTCATCTTATGAAAATATTAATTATCAAGAGTTTGGTGAAATGAATAAAAACCGAACTCACGTTTTGATAAATTTAACTAAACAAGAACTTACAATAAAAACTCCATATTCAAGTAAAACCTACCCCATTTCATCCTCTGCTTATGGGATTGGAAGTGTTCGAGATAGTTTAAAAACCCCTCTCGGCGCACATGTTATTTCTGAAAAAATCGGTAAAGGAGCAAAAATAGGTTCTGTCTTCAAGGCTAGAAAATTCACTGGAAAAGTGGTTGCGCCAATTACAGAAAAAATAGATATCAAAGAAGATGTCATCACTACCAGAATTCTATGGTTGGATGGTTTGGAAATTGGAAAAAACAAAGGAGGAAATGTAGATTCAAAAAGTCGATATATTTACATTCATGGTACTGCCGAAGAAGGTCTAATTGGTGAGCCTGCCAGCTTGGGATGCATCAGAATGAGGAATACAGACGTTATAAAGTTATTCAATAGAGTAAGAAAAGGTACACAGGTATTGATTTACTGAACTTTATTATTTAATTTAACAATATGAGATTTGCTTTAATTTTATTTTCCTTCTTTATCGTCAGTTGTTCTCAAGGAAATGCCGAAACGGATAATTTTAATGCAATGAACTTTCAACTTGATCTAAACAAAATCCCTGTAGAAGGTTGTCCTGCGATTCTAAATCACAACATCCGCGTTCTTGATTCAAAAGAAATTATCAATTTATGCGAACACAAAGACAAAGTAGTACTTGCTGTAAATGTTGCAAGTCGATGTGGCTTCACCTATCAATATGAAGCTTTGCAAACATTATTTGAAAACTTCCAAGGAAAAGATTTTGTGATTTTAGGTTTTCCTTCCAGAGACTTTATGTTTCAGGAATATAATGATGAAGGTCAAGTAAAAGAGTTTTGTAGTTCTAAGTACGGTGTCACTTTTCCAATGTTCGCTACATCAAGTGTTAAAGGAAAAAAGGCCAACAGCTTCTATCAAAACCTTGCAATGATTACTGGAAAATCCCCTGATTGGAATTTCACTAAGTATTTGATCTCTAAAGATGGTGAAGTTTTAAAACCTTTCTCCAAGAATATAGAGCCCGATAGCGAAGAAATAATTTCTGCAATCGAATCACTGCTCTAAAACTTCCGGAACTCCATTTTTATCTATAACTAAACAATCTGCCTTTCTTGCAGCAAATATACCGTTGGCTACAACTCCAGGAATGTTATTGATTTCGTTTTCAATGTCATAAGGTACCTTAAGTTTTAAGTTACGGACATCTATTATTTGATTACCGTTATCAGACACAAATCCTACTCTATATTCTGGAGTTCCTCCTCTTACTACCATCTGTCGTGCGACATAACTTCTTGCCATTGGAATAACTTCAATAGCAACCGGAAATTTTCCAAGCAGTTTTACTTTTTTAGATGAATCGCAAATGCAGATGAATTTTCTAGATGCTGATGCAATAATCTTTTCTCGTGTCAATGCTCCGCCACCACCTTTGATCATTTCAAAACGATCATTGATTTCATCAGCACCATCGATATAAAAATCAGGTGAGCCAACGTCATTTAACTCGGACACTTCCAAACCTGCCTCTTCCAATAATTTCGTACTTGCAACTGAACTGGATACGATAGCTTTGATTTCAGGTTTTTTAATGATCAATTCTCGGATAAAAAAATTAGTAGTACTTCCTGTACCAATGCCCAAAATACAATCCTTATGAAGCTTTGTGGCCAGATACTCATAGGCTTTGCTCGCAACAGCTTGTTTGATTTTTGAGTTAGAATTTTCCATGTCTATGGCTTATAAGAGAACTCTACGTATAATACCTCGCTTTCCAGAATTTTTATGAAAAAAGTAATCAAAAATTACATAGAAAAAATAGAGAACTCTAAAGTTTATGAGGTTGCTAGTATTTCACCTCTAACTAAGGCTGATAATTTATCAAAAGAACTGGCAAATAGTATTTTCTTAAAAAGAGAAGACTTGCAGCCTACCCACTCTTTTAAAATCAGGGGTGCTTACAACAAGATTGCTCACCTTTATCAATCCAAAAAGATTACTGAGGTGGCAACAGCATCTGCGGGAAATCATGCCCAAGGAGTAGCTTATTCGGCAAAAGAGCTAGGCATCAAGGCTACTATCTTCATGCCAAAGACCACGCCTTTTATCAAAGTAAACGCAGTGAGAGATTTGAAAGCTAAAGTAGTTTTGGTTGGTAATAACTTTGATGATGCGCTTAAAGAATCAAAAACATTCTGTAAAAAAAATAAAGTAAATTTCATCCATCCATTTGATGATCCATTAGTAATTGCAGGACAAGGTACGGTTGGCATGGAAATCTCAGAACAATTTCCTGAAAATCTTTATGCTGTGTTCGTTGCCGTTGGTGGTGGTGGTTTGATTGCTGGAATTGGAGCTTACTTAAATAAGGTTCATCCTAATGTAAAAATAATAGGTGTTGAAGCAGCGGATTCAGCAGGATTACATGCCTCTGTGAAGGCAGGTAAAAGAATTAAACTCAAAGAAGTTGGATTGTTTGCTGATGGAGCTGCGGCAAAACAAATTGGAAAAAATAACTACGAACTTATAAAAAATTTCTTAGATGATTCAATAACCGTTGATACCGATGAAATTTGTGCTGCTGTAAAAGATACTTTCTTGGAAACTAGGACCGTTCCTGAGCCAACTGGAGCATTAGCACTTGCAGGATTAAAAAAATACATAGGCCAAAAAAGGATTAAGAATAAAAATCTTATCGCAACTTATTGCGGCTCAAATCTGAATTTTGAGTCTTTGGGACATATTGTTGAAAGATCCAAAATTGGAGAAAAAAAGGAAATTATTTTAAGTATCGCTATAGACGAAAAAAAGGGTTCGTTTAGAAAACTTTGCAGAGACATCGGCCAAAAAAATATCACCGAGTTTAGTTATAGAAAAGATGGTAGTTCTAAAGCAAAAATTCTTTTGGGATTGGAACTTCAAGATTCAAAAAAAAGCAAAGATAATTTTTTAAAAGCCTTAAGAAATAAAAAGTACTCTTTTACAGATTTAAGCAACGATGAAATCTCTAAAAAACATCTTAAATTCATGCATGGTGGTAGAGGACCCCAACTAGAATGTGAATTCGTAGAAGAAGTTTACAGTGTAGATTTCCCTGAAAAACCAGGTGCTCTTCTCAATTTTTTAACTTTGCTTAAAGACAAATGGGATATCTCCCTTTTTCATTATAAAAATCAAGGTGCAATCTATGGTGGTGCTTTAGTAGGTTTTACAATAAGACAGAAGCAAGTAAAAAGTCTGGAAAGAGATCTACTAAGGATTACCTATCCTTTTACCAGAGAGACTGAAAACCTAGGTTACCAAGCTTTTTTAAAGTAATTGCTTATCTGTAAAAACTACATCTAACTTCAAGTCAAAATCTTCAAGTATTAATTTTTTCATGAATTGAAACTCATAAGCCAAGCCAATAAATTCTGGTTCGGTGACTCCTGAAAAAGTTTTATCATAGAAACCTCCTCCGAATCCCAATCTTTGAAAGTTCTCATTGAAAGCGCGTAAAGGAACAATAACCGCATTTAATTTCTCGAGCTCAATGGTTTCCTCACTCATGGGTTCAAGGATATTTAAAGAATTTTTTCTAAATTTGGTTTTTTTGTTACAAAGTACAAATTCCAATTTATTGCTCTTGGAATTGATTTTTGGTAGGTAAAAATGATTATTGGAATCTGTTAGAAATTTATTTATTTTCTCAGTTGAAACTTCATGAGGAAGAGACATATAACTTGCAATGTGTGAAAAATTTTTTTTCTCCAAATGATCTTTTATAAAATCTAAGTGGACTTTTTCTTGGTAACTTTTAGAGGAGGCAGTCAAGCTTTTGAAGCCTTTTGAAATTATTTCTCTTGCTTCAGTTTTATTCATATTTAAGAGAGCTTCCCAAGTTATCGCCGTTAAATAAAACCCGAACCGTATAGTTCAGGTCGGGAAGAATCACCCTCTATCAGGCTGCCCTAAGGGCGCTCAACAAGAGAAGTATCAAATTCCCTATTTATTTTGCATCGGCTCGAAGTGTTATATAACTAGCAAATAAGCCAGGAAGCATTGAAAATTATAGCAATATTTTAAAGCTTAGATAATTCAGAAATCTCGTCTACTAACTTAAGACTTAAATTTTCTTCTTCAGATGAATCGACTTTTTCTTCTGAAACATTTGCGGTTGATTTTTCATCTGTAGCTGCAGATGATTCATCATTAACCTCGGTTGATGAAGCTCCTTCGTTTGAGAGGAATTCATTCACTACGTCAAGGCCTGCTAATACGGCAACTTTTTCAATTGGAAGATTTCTTGTTTTGCGTTTGATGGATTTGATTCGCTTATCCAAGATTTCACCTGCTTCGATCAAGGTGGATTGTTCCTCGGGAGGACAATATAACTGATACTCGATGCCTGCTATTTTAAGGGTAACTATGTCTTGATCGTCTTCACTCATAAGGCTTCTAATTTTGAAATCAATATTTCCAACTTATTTCTTGATAATTCTATATTATCTTTTAGACGATTATTCTCTTTTTTAAGTCTTAAATTTTTGTTTCTTAAATCTTTATTTGCCTCTCTAAGTTTTTTAGAAAGTTCTAAAAGTTCCTTTAAATTTTTCTCTAATTCCTTCTGCGACACAGATATTATTTTATTCTTATATCAATAACGTTTCTATAAAGACTTTATATTGAAGTAAAATCAACTTATGGACATTTTTCTAGAAAGAAGAAAAAAATTAGCTGATCTGTTGCCTGATGGATCGGTGGCGATCATTCATTCAGCCAATCAAAAAATCAGAAATGGTGATACTGACTATTCTTTCAGACAAGATAGCGATTTTTTGTACTTAACTAACTTTAATGAAGCCGATGCTGCATTAGTTATTGAAAAAAAAGGGAGTACGATTTTTCATCTCCTCTGTGCGGAAAAAGATGAAGTAAGAGAAAAATGGGAGGGACCTCGATTGGGTCCTAAAAATGTGTCTCAACTGGGTTTTGAAAGCGGTTTTAAAATAGATGATCTTATTTTAAAAACCACTGAATTTCTCGAAGGTGCAGACCATTTATTTTGTCAAAACAAAAGTCAAAAAAAATTATTCTTTGCATTAACCAAAAGGCTAAAAGGCAAAAAGATAAACTTTGATCTAAATCCAAAAAATATTAAAAGTGTTGATTCTTTAATACACGAATTAAGACTTTTAAAATCTAAAGAAGAAGTCAGTATTATTCAAAAAGCATGTGATATCTCATCTTCTGCTCATGAAAGAGCAATGAAAGCTGTAAAACCAGAAATGTACGAATATCAACTTGAAGCAGAATACCTTCATGAATTTATGTTCAATGGTGCAAAGGAGTGTGCCTATCCTTCTATCGTAGGAGGAGGAGAAAATGCATGCATTCTTCATTACAGCAAGAATACAGATTTGCTTAAAGACGGTGATTTGGTTCTGGTCGATGCAGGCTGCGAATATAGAGGCTACGCGAGCGATATCACCAGAACTTTTCCTGTTAATGGAAAATTTTCGTCAGAACAAAAACTTATCTACGAGATCGTTTTGGAATCTCAAAAACAATCTATTGAAAGCATTTCAGAAAAATCCAATCCTCTTGAGACGCATAAAAAATCTTTAGAAGTCATTGTTGAAGGACTATTAAGCTTGGGTTTATTAAAGGGCTCTAAAGAAGAAGTCATTGAAACTCAATCTTATTCAAAATTTTACATGCACCGCGTTGGTCATTGGTTAGGTCTTGATGTGCACGATGTCGGTGGCTATGAAAAAGATGGCAAGGTAAGGTCTTATGAAAATGGGATGATTACCACTATCGAACCAGGAATCTACATCAGCAAAGAAGAAAACGTTCCAGAAAAATTTAAAGGAATTGGAATTCGAATCGAAGATGATGTGTTAGTTGAAAACAATCAGCCAAAAGTTCTTAGTTCAGCCATTAAAGAGCTTGATGACATTCAACAACTGATGGCGAGTTAATGAAATATGATGTCCTCATTGTTGGTGCTGGCGTAACTGGTGCCCTCCTTTTTCTTGCATTGAAGAATAAAAATATAAATGTCGGACTGATAGATGGTCGAGAAAAGGCGCCCAACAGTTACCGCCATCTATCATTGAATAACAAAAGTGTGACATTTCTTAAGGAGTTGAATGCATGGAATGAAATCAGTAAAAATGCTTTTGAATACAATCAGATAAAGGTTTGGGATCAAGAAGGCACTGGGTTCATAGATTTCAATGTGAATGAATTGGAAAAAAATATTCAGAATATTGGCTTCATAGTCAAAGAAGGAGATATTCAAAATTCTCTGTTATCTCTCGTTTCCGATTCAAAAAATCTTTTGTGGAGTTGTAATTTAGAAAAAATAGAAAAAATTAATAGAGATATTCATTGCGAAACATCAAAGGGAAAATTGGAGACAAAAATTTTAATAGGTGCTGACGGCATTCAATCAAGTGTAAGAAATCTTTCTTCGATTGCTTCAAGAACTTGGAGTTACAATCAGACGGCAATAGTTGCCAACTTTTCTGTGCTTCAAACAGCCCCATGCATAAGACAAACTTTCACCTCGGTGGGACCGCTTGCTTTGCTCCCAATGAATGAGACTGAACTTACCATGATATGGTCCATTGACGATACCAAGGCCTATGATTACTTAGGCATGAATGAAGATGACTTTATAAATGAAATTCATCAATCTTTTGGGGAAAAACTTCCAGAAATAAAATTCTCAGCCAAAAGACAGTCATTTCCCCTAAAACACCTCTCTGCAAAAACTTTTGCCAGAGGTAATGTTTTTCTTGTGGGAGATGCTGCGCACCACATTCATCCATTAGCAGGATTAGGATTAAACGCAGGAATCGGTGATGTGAAATCTCTATCGGATTTAATTACTCTTGAAAGTTTGCTACAAGTTAAACAAATTGAAGATAAATACAATCGACAAAGAATTCCAATCAATTTAGCCCTAGCAGCTGCTATGGAAGCTTTCAAAAGAGGTTTCGAGCAAAAAAATATCTGGATAAGACTCATTAGAAATCATGCCTTTAGTCTTACCAATAAACTAACTTTTCTAAAAAATAAATTTATAAAGCTTGCTACTGAGCTTTAAAATTTTAAGTCTATTTTTTCCAATAGCCAGTTATGTGCATTTGTTCTTTTGCGACACCCTCATTTTTGAAGAATTTTCTAATTTTCATCATCTGTCTAGCCTCGCCTGCTCCAAAAATATAAAAATCATTTTTTGGAAGCTCATAAACTTTCAAACTGTCTAATAATTTCTCTCCTTCGCCGGGCTCATCGCCTTCTCGATAAATCCAATTTTCTAAAATATTATTTTCTCCTTTAGTTGGTATTTGGCAGCTTTCATCAATAACTTCATAAAAAGTTGTACATTTGGAAAAGTTTTTATTGTTTTCACTAATGACTTTCATTGCAGGTATCCCTGTTTCATCTGCTATTAAAATCAAATGACTAAATTTTTTTGATGGACTAAACATTGACCTTGGGCCCCACAGAATCGCCTGATCACCCGTCTTAGCTTTTTCAGCCCAATTGCCTAAATTTCCTGAATGACTGTGTAAGACAAACCACATTTTTATTTCATCTTCTCTAAAGTTTCTGATGGTGTAATAAGCACCAGCAGTGATTTTTATTTCGTCAGATATCTGTTTTCTATAATTTTCCATTGAGTAATCTCTATCTAAATTGGTCTTGTTCTTATCTAAAGGAACGATAACAAATAAAAAATCATCACCATTTTGGGTTTCTAGTTTTGTGAAATCTCCTTTAAATACTATTTCTTTGATATTTTTGGAGATGATTTTTGTTTCACTAACCTCAGAATAGAAAGATATCGAATGCAAAGAATTTTCAATATCTTTTTCAATATTTGTTTTTGGAAAATCAGACCCTAATCTTTCCCTCGCTTGGTAGATGAGACCAATAAAAAAATTTTTTAACTCATCATTTGTGTTTGAATTTAAATCAAAATCTAAATCTAAATACCCTTCCACATTGTTGTTCATTATTTTTAGATTTAATTGGTTTTTTTCAGAGACAATTATTTCTGCAGAAGAGTTCTGATTGTTTGATAAATAATCAGCTACCATTAGAACAGCGTCACTATGATTACTGTTATAGGTATCAATAAAGAGTGTTATTTCCTTAGAATCTTTCATCAGCAATTAAATAAAATTTATTGAAACATAAATGATAATCATTATCATTTGATTGTTAATTTAATTATTATGAAATTACTTAATACTCTATTGATTTTATTACTATCTTTTTCATCACTATCTTTAAGTGATAAGAATTATGTTTTTGGCTGGTCTCAAATAGAGGATGAAAAACTCAAAAACCCAAGAGGTGGTTCCACAAAAGGTCCTACTGTTGATCTCGACTTGTCCTTAAGCACTGCATGGGAAAAACTTCAAGAAAAAGGTATCAGTAAGTTTGAAAAGGATAGAAGAGCTATTCTGGCAATGTTAGGAGAATACAGAGTTTACTTTGATTTCATGGAAACCATGGGTTTCACTGAAGGTTATAGTCCTAGCAGGCCTTATCAATCTTGGGCAACAGAATTTGTGACTCTTGTGGAAGATGAAAGAGATTTTATTAGCCTGCAACATATCTTAGTAATTTTCACTGAGAGAGAAGATGGCTCACTATCAGAGCCAATGGTAGTAAAACACTGGCGTCAAGATTGGAAATACGAAGATAGAAACTTAAATGAATACAAAGGCTTCAATAAATGGGCAAAAAAAAGATATACCTCTTTTGCGGTAAGAGGTTCTTGGTCTCAATCTGTATATCAGGTTGATGACTCACCGCGTTATCAAAGTTATGGGATTTGGGATCATCAAGAAAATCTTTCTTCTTGGAAAAGTAAAGATACTTGGCGACCTTTGCCTAGAAGAGAATTTTCTATAAGAGAAGATTATGACGTTTTAATAGGTACAAATCTTAAAACCATAACTCCAAATGGCTGGGTTCATGAACAAAATAATAAAAAAGTAGTTCTCGACGAAAATTCAGAAATACTTGAAGTTTTGGCAAAAGAAATTGGCATTGCTAGGTATGAAAGAATCAAGGGATATGATTGGTCAGCAGGAAAAGATTATTGGAAAGCAACTTCCGAATTTTGGATCAAAGTAAGAGATTACTGGACAATTCTTTTAAGTGAGTCCAAGACGCTTGAATTAGCCAAAGAAAAAGAGGGTTTAAGTTTATTTGCAAAGTTATTTGCTATGGCAAATGACTATAAAAAAGGAGATGTAGGCCAACTTGAAAAAATTAATAGCTCAATTGATTCTTATAGAATTAATTGAATTAAATTAAATCTTCTGCAAATCTTTTCACCCTATCCCAATCTGTAAATTCGAAACGAGCTTTCGTATCTGTTGGCCCGCTTGTGATCCACATTATTAACCTAATCATATATTTATCGAAAAAATTATAGACTGGATAATCCACTACCCCAGCAAATACATCTATATTTTTTGGTTTCCATTTTGTAACTTTTAAGAACTTATTTACATATGGGTTGGATTCAGCTCTATTCTTCTCATTTTTTCTGGCAACTACGTTAACGCTAAAAAATGCATTTTCTTTTTCGTTGAGATCTTCAAGATTCTTTTCTATAAATTCAAATAAATCTTTACGGTAATTTCCATACCTTATACTGGCTCCAATTATGATTTGTTGATAATTTTTTAGGCTTAATGTTTTCGCTTCCGATAAAGAAGCCAAATCAACATTTTCTGATTCACTCAAATATTCAGCAATCTTGGAAGAAATTTTTTTGGTGTGGCCATCGATCGAAGAATAAACGATAAGGGTATTTTTCATGCTATTTCCATTTAGCGGTGGGAGGCATAGACATCAAAATTGCTTCAGTAGAGCCACCCGTTTTTAGCCCAAACAAAGTTCCTCTATCCCAAATTAGGTTAAACTCTACATAACGACCTCTTTTAAGAAGCTGCTGCTCTTTTTCCTCTTCAGTCCAATTTAAATCTTTTTTTTCAGAAACTGTTTCTTTAATAATGTTTAGAGTGGTTGAACCTAGCTCTTTTACAAAATCAAAATCGTCTTCCCAGTTTCCGGTATTCAAATGATCAAAAAAAATACCACCAACTCCTCTGGGTTCATCTCGGTGTGCAAGGTAGAAATATTCATCACAATTTTTTTTAAAATCTGAGTAATAGTTATCGTCTGATTTATCACATGCTTCTTTTAATTTGGCATGAAAAAGTTTAGTTTCTTTATCATCTGGAATTGACGGAGTCATATCTGTTCCACCTCCAAACCAATTTTCACCAGTTGCTAAAAATCTTGTATTGAAATGGAAAGCCGGCACCTTGGGCGATTGCATGTGGGCAACCAAACTGATTCCAGAAGCCCAATACTCTGCAGATTTTTCTGTTCCTTTGATTTGAGATTTAAAATCATCAGAAAATTCACCCGCGACAGTTGAAATGTTTACCCCAACCTTTTCGAAAACCTCGCCTTTAAGGATACTTATCTCACCTCCTCCTGAGCCTCTATGATCCCATTTTTTTCTTTCGAACTTTCTACCATCTAATTCTTCAAAGGCCGCACAAAATTGATCTCTCAAAGATCTAAACCATTGAGATGCTAAATCTTTTTTTTCGTCTAAACTGCTGGTCATAGTTGGGATATTTTATTTGCAATTAAATTGTTGATGGCTTCTACATGCTCGACATTATCATTTAAGCAAGCTATGTAATGGAAAGCCTCTCCTCCAGAATCCAAGAAAATTTCTTTATTCTCTTCATCGATTTCTTCGATGGTCTCTAAACAATCCATGCTAAACCCTGGCGATAAAATTAAGATTTTCTTTACTCCTTCTTTAGGTAATTTTTCCATTAGTTCACTTGTATATGGTTTTAACCATTCTCTTCCAGCCGCTGCCAATCTAGATTGAAAGCTAGTAATGTACTGATTTTCTTCAAGCCCTAAAGTTTCTGCAACTAAGCGTGAAGTCTTCTGGCAAAAACAATGATAGGGATCCCCTTCTTCAAAATATTTTTTTGGAATGCCGTGATAAGAAAAAACTATCTTGTCCTGTTTTCCATAAAATTCATGAGTTTTAATTGTGTTAGCTAATGAATTTATATACTCAGAATTATCATGGTAGCCACTCACAAAATGCAAACTAGGCACCCATCGCCATCTTGAGAGAATTGTGCTCACCTTGTCGAATATAGTCGCAGCAGTTACTGCAGAATATTGAGGAAATAAAGGCAAGAGTAAAATTTTGCGACAATTTTTTTCCTTCAAACTCAATAAAGCTTTTTCAAGGCTTGGATTTCCATAGCGCATGGCTAATTCAAATTCTATAGATTCAGAATTTTCATTCAGGTTTTTTATTTTGCTTAAAAATCTCTTTGAATAAACCAGCAAAGGCGAGCCTTCTTCAAGCCATACAGATTTATAAAGAGCTGCAGATTTCCTAGGTCTAAAAGGCAAAATAAACAAGTTAAGTACGAGCCACCAGATTATCTTTGGTACTTCTATGACTCTCGTATCTGATAAAAATTCTCTAAGATATTTTCTTACATCTTTTGTAGAGTAACTATCTGGCGAACCAAGATTACAGATAATTACACCAACTTTTTGTTTATCTTCGTGGAAAAAATTCTCTTCGCCTAAAAAACTCATAAATAAGACCTTACTTTTTTTACAAAATGCTTAACATTATCTTGAGGTGTGGTCTTGATAACGCCATGGCCTAATCCACATACCCATCCTTTTCTATCCTCTATTGAAAGAGAAGAAATGTCTTCTAGAAATAAATTTAAAGCTTTATCAAATTCCTTAAAATCCTGAGAAATGACCTTTTCACTGAAATTGCCTTGGATGAACCCATCATTCCTTTTTACGAAAATATCTTGAATGCTTACATTTGAATCTACTCCAATTCCTGCAAAAGGAACTTCGAAGCTATCGGATGCAGCAAAGATCTCATCATAAGAAACTCCATCTTTTGCATAGTAACCAACTTGATTTGGAAAAGACTTTACCAACTCACTTAAAATTTTATTGAGGTAAATAGATAAATCGTCCTTAGCAAGCTGGTGAGCACAAGAATCAAAAATCATTACCATTTCAGCTCCAGCCTGCAATTGCAAAGAAATATTTTTATGTAAAAGAGGATAGATATACTCTTCTAAAATTGCCCATTGGTAGCTTTCTATTTTTCCTATTTTGTCTAATTTATTTTTCGCTGAGGCAAAAGATAGCAATGTCCATGGTCCGCCAATAAAGCCAATCATCGACTTATCGTCTGGAAGCAGTTCGATCGTTCTTTCTATTGCCTCCCCTTGGAATTCCAAAGATGTAATGGGATTATTATTGACAAGAATTCTGGAAACATTTTCTTCTGATAAATGTTCTTTGAATATTGGACCGGGATCATAAATTAAATCCATACCCAAAGATTCCAATGGAAAAAGTATATCGCTAAACAAGATAGCGACATCAAAGTCAAATTCTTCTATTGGACCCAAAGCAGTTTGAGCTGATAAGGCTGGACTTTTACAAAGCTCAACGAAAGAGTGAGATTTCTTAAGGTTTTGATAATGATCATGATATCTGCCAGCTTGACGCATAAACCATATTGGCGGAATTTCCTGAGGAACCCGATTCAAAGCATTTTGAAACCTGGAGTTACGCATATAAGAAATTATAGATTTTTTGCTATCTCTTTTGCGGCATAAGTTAAGATGCAATCCGCACCGGCTCGCTTAAATGAAAGAAGCGATTCAAACATTACGTCCTCGCTAAGCCAGTTTTTTTCAATTGCTGCTTTCAACATAGCGTATTCACCGCTTACTTGATAAACGAAGGTTGGCATTTGAAATTTTTCTTTAACTGCCTTTACTACGTCAAGATAAGGCATGCCTGGTTTTACCATAACAATGTCAGCGCCCTCATTTATATCTAGGGCAACCTCATGGAGCGCTTCATCAATGTTCGCAACAGCCATTTGATAAGTATCTTTTGTTTTATTTCCAAAAAATTTTGCAGATTCTACTGCATCCTTAAAAGGACCATAGAACTTTGAACTGTATTTTGCTGAGTAAGCCAAAATCATAGTATTTTTGAAACCCTTTTCTTCCAAGGCTTTCCTTATGACTCCAATTCTGCCATCCATCATATCGGATGGAGCAATGATGTCTGTTCCTGCTTGAGCAAGCTTCAATGCCTGATCTTCTAGAACTTTAAGTGTCTCATCATTATCAACATCGCCATCTGAATTTAATATGCCATCATGACCATGGGTTGTATAAGGATCTAAAGCTACATCAGCAATAACTAGAATCTCCGGAAAATTTTGTTTTATTTTCCTTATGACATTATTAAGAAAATTATTTTCATTTATTGCCTCGGAACCTTTCTCGTCTTTCTTGTCTTCATCAATTACAGGAAAAATAGCTGTCGCCTTGATACCTAATTTCACAAGCTCTTCAATTTCTATGAGAATACTTTTTTCTGAGTGTTTAAAAATTCCAAATAGAGATCCTATTTCTTCTTTTTCTTTAATGGATTCCTTAACGAAAATAGGTTGAATTAAATCATTAATGGATAATGTACTTTCTGCTACAAGATCTCTAATAGGTTTATTCGATCGTAGTCTTCTCAGCCTTGAGAGGGGATATTTTCTTTTAAAATTTGCCATATTAGGTAAATAGAGGCGTAGCTTACTTTGCTTCGTTTACTTTTTCCAGCCAGTCTTCATAGTTTAAAAAAGGCTTTATCTTGTTAGGATATAGTTTATTCAATTCATCAAAAGTTTTACCCAAACCACAAGAGTGTTCTGCATTTTTAATGCTTGGAAATCTTTTCAAAGCTTCTTTAAAAGAACTGATAGACATCCAATAGAAATGAGAATATTTAGATAAATCTTCTATATCTTTTTCAGGAACTAATTCATATGTTGCAATAAGTTTTTTATCTTTGGATTCTGAAGCAATATGGGAAACCAAAAACCAATTTACCTTCTTCAGGATCGATTCAGGTTTAGATTGTTCTTCTCCTAAACCATCTGAGGTACCATTCACCCATATTCCTTTCCTAGCCAATTTAAACCAATTTTCTATACCACTTGTCCAAATTACATTAGACAAATCAATTGCTGTGCCAGTTTCGATTGAGCTTGCTCTGGATATGTACAAACCAGCATTTTTAATGTCCTCTATTTCTTTTGTTCCATCATTGATCATTGATCGAAAGAATAATTTGAAATCTTTTTTTAATTTTGGGTAGAAATCTTTTATGGGATTTTCAAATTTAGAAAATTCTTTCTTGAAAGGTAAAAAAGACCTTTTATCAATGAGTTCATTATCTGGCGTTAAGCCTTTCTCAGTAATGATCTTTCCGAGGGAATGATTTTCTATACTGACGCCAATTTTTTGATGACAGCCTCCACCATATTTTTTAAGTTTCTCTCTCTCCTCTTCAACATTTTTAAAAACATCTAAGTCATTGATTTCATTAAGTAATTCAATAACTCTTTTATTGCCTGACTTTACTTCAATGGCCAATGCCCCTTGACCAGGTGCACAGGGATTTTGCGAACAGGGAATTACCATCCATAAAAATTTCTCTAAGTTTTTTTTAAATGAATCTAACTCACCGGTAATTCCTACTTTAGGAAATAGCAATCTATCAATAGCAGCTTTTGCTATTACCAAACCATCAGCGTTTGAATCTTCTAGTTTCTGAACTCTGGTTAGAATATTTCCTCTTACATCGCTAAAACTCAGAGAGTCTACTTCGAAAGGAATTGCTTTTAATAGAAACTTCGAAAGATTTTCTTGTCTTCGTGGAGAAGAAGTAAATATTTCTAATTTTTTCTTTTTGAAGGAACCCTTCTTAAAAATCAAAACATCTCTTAAGTCTGCTCTTTCTATAGTTGCGGCAAGTTCTGTCCCTTCTTCAAGATCAACTGGAAGGTCTTTCCAAGAGTGAACTGCAATATCTGCCTTTTCAGTTAATAATTCTCCTCGGATATCTGAGGTAAAAACTCCTATCTCAGGCATTTTGTGAAGGGGTGTAGTCAAATCTATATCGCCTGAAGTATCTTTAGTTTTAAAATTTATTTTTATTTCAGGAAATTTATTTTTAATTACCTCAGAGACTTCTTGTGCTTGTATTTTTGCCAATACACTTTTTCTTGAAATAATAGTTAACTTATCCATTATAACCAATCCTTATAAACAACTATATTATTATAATACTACTAACTTTTGATATTTAGTTTGCATCTTTTTAAGTCTATAGTAATGGTCAATTCCTTGTTGGAGATGAAATGAATTATAAAAAATATTTTTCAGACGAATTGACTTCCTTGAAATCTCAAGGTTTATACAGAAAATTTAGAGAAATTAACAGAGATAAAAAGCACTTTCCAAGAGCTACAGAAAGGTTTGAAGGTATCGAAAGGCCCGTTGAAGTTTGGTGTAGTAACGATTATCTCAATTTAAGTCAGCATCCAGAAGTAATCAAGAAGTCTGTTGAAGTTATTGAAGAATTAGGAACTGGCTCTGGAGGTACTAGAAATATTTCAGGAACTTCCTCATATCATGCAGAACTTGAAAAGGAGTTAGCAAGTTTGCATAACAAACAATCCAGCCTTATATTTCCCTCCGCCTATACTGCAAATCAATCAACTTTGTGGACTTTGTGTAAAAAATTAGAGGGCATAGAAGTGTTCTCAGATGAGCTCAACCATGCATCTATGATTCAAGGAATAAAAAATGCAAATGTCCCATGTCATATATTTCGCCATAATGATGTAGGTCATTTAAGAAAGCTCTTAAATACGTCTAATGCGAGTGTTCCAAAACTAATAGTTCTTGAATCACTTTACTCTATGGAAGGCCTTAGGTCGCCGCTTAAACAAATTGTTTCTCTAGCAAAAGAATTTAATGCTTTGACTTATCTCGACGAGGTTCACTCAGTAGGACTTTATGGTACAGAAGGTAGAGGTATAGCAAATGAACAAAATATTTCTGATGAAATTGACATCATAAATGGAACTCTATCAAAAGCTTTTGGGCAAATGGGTGGTTATATTGCTGCTAGCTCTGACATCATTGATTTCATTAGAAGCTTTGCACCCGGTTTTATTTTTACATCTTCTGCCAATCCAAGTATTGCAGCTGCTTCAATCAAGGCCATAGAAATAGCTAAGAAATCTGAACACTT
This sequence comes from uncultured SAR86 cluster bacterium, assembly GCA_902514765.1. Lineage (GTDB taxonomy): Bacteria > Pseudomonadota > Gammaproteobacteria > Magnimaribacterales > AG-339-G14 > MEDG-81. The sequence continues at coordinate 44,301 of CABXSA010000004.1, forward strand.
AAGAGAAGAAATTAGAAAAAATTCTGATCTCATAAGGGCTGGATTGAGAGATTTAGAGATACCGCATTTAAATAATGATAGTCACATTATTCCTATACATCTTGAAGATCCAAGACTCTGCAAAGAGGCTGCTAATCTTCTTATCGAAGATCACGGAATTTATATTCAGCCTGTCTTCTACCCTACAGTCCCCAAGGGCGATGAAAGATTCAGAGTTACAATCACTCCTAAGCATCAATCAAAAGATATCAAGAGATTTCTATCTTCATTGAACCAAGTTTGGGATAAGTTAAGTTTAAGAAGAGAAAGTTTCTCTTATAATCAAAAGTCTCAAGTAGCTAAAATTTACTAGTTTAAAAGTCGAAATCCCGCTGTTAAGCGGGATTTCTTCTCTCCAAAAACTTTAATGAAATATTCAGGGGGAGATCTTTAAGAGATATGCCATGAGATGAAATGAAAAGGCTACTCTAAAAATCTTCATACTTTCATTATCGTTTTTATCCTCTCCTAAAATTTAAAAACTTCTAGAGTAGGAAATTCTTACATTTTGCGATTCTCCTACGGATACCTGATGATTTGAGTGAGAATGCGGATAATAAGTTTCATCACCTAAGTTCTCGATATTAATTCTCACAGCATCGTTTTCATTAGGAGTAATGCTCATAGACATGTCGAATCTTGTGTAGTCAGGTAGAAAAGGACCACTAGCAGCATTTATAACAGACTCGTCTTGGTATGTTGCACCCAAACTTATTGAAAACATGTCGTTTGCTTGGTGGGTATACCATAATGAATAAGTCAGCTCAGGAACTTCTTTGGCTTTATCTCCAGTAGTATTTCTTACTGCATCAACTGATGCTAAACCAAATCGGATAGCATTTCTTTCATCAATGTCACCGTTTAATGTAATCTCAAAACCATCTATAGCTAGAGCTCTTGTCTCAGTTCCGCCAGTTCCATCCTCAGCTGCCTTGGTTTGTTCCATATCGAAATAACTTACTGCTAGAGAAAGTCCAGAATCGGTATCGTATTTGAAACCTACTTCAGTATTTTCGAAAACGTCTGGATCAAATCTTTCGCCGCTAGTTCCAAATGTTTTATATTGCTCACCAGAGCGAGGAATAAAACTTTCACTGTAACTTAAGTAAAGAGACATATTTTCTTGAGGCTTGTAAATGATTCCAAAACGAGGTGATATTGTTGAATCGTCTCTGCTTTTGGTAACGTCATTGCCGTTTACGGCTCCCATTCCTTCATTTGCACCAGATGTAGGTGTTGTTATTCCGTATTGTTTAACACTAATACTAACGTCGTCATATCTTGCTCCAAGGACCATTTTCCATTGATCAGCAAGATCTATGTTTCCTGTTAGATAAAAAGAAGTTACTTCAATATCTGTATCTGATTTATTATTCAAATCAGAAGTGTAATCAACATAAGTTACATTACCTGCAGAATTTACATTGAAGTTCAAAGGCTTAGGTGTAGAGCCTGTTAAAGCAAATGTCTCGTTATCATCTTTGGTTGTTGACCAAAAAGTGTTGTAACGATAATTACTGTTCTCAGTTTCTAGAATTTCTAAACCTACAGCTAAAGTACCTCTTTCAAACTCGTTAACGTTACTTAAAGCTATAGCCAAAGTTTCTCTTAAGGTCATATCAAGATAACCGTCAAGAGTTACTACGCCTGCTGCGTAGTCAGAGGCATATAGATTTTTGTACATTTTATTAAAATCATTGGCAACAACACTCAAGTTAACTTTTCCGCTATCCGAGTAGTTATGGACAAGATTACCTTTAAGAATGTTTGCTTCAAGGGTAGTACTATTCAAGTCCAAAGTACCAATAACAAATCCATTAAGAGAGTCAATTGGGAAATTAGTACCTCCAGTTACATCGTCAGTTGGAATACCTCTATCAATAAATCTTTCATGATCTGCATATTCATAAGATAAATCTATTGTAGTTTCAGGATTTACCTGAAATCTCATTGTCGGATTTACACCTACTCTGTCTCCATGGAACATATCTCTATGGTTGGCTAAAGAATCGGCATGGAAATTTAAACGGAAAGATATGGTATCTGAAACTTCTATATTCCCATCTAAAGCTACATCAGCACCTCCAAAAGAGTCTGCCCCTGTGTCTAATCTTCCAAAAGTTTCACCAATCTCTGCAGTTTTAGATACTCTGTTTATCAGACCACCTGTTCCACCTCGACCAAATAGAAGTGCATTAGCACCTTTAATGATCTCAACTTGTTCAACATTATATAAAGATCTGTAATATTGGACATCGTCTCTAACTCCGTCTTGGTAAAAGTCTGCGGTAGACCTTACGCCCCTAAAAACAACCGCGTCTCTGTGTCCTTCTCCTTGAGAAGTATTCACGCCCGGCGTGTATCTAATCAAATCGCCTATTTGTCTAAAGCCTTGGTTTCGAATGTCTTCATCAGTAATTACTGAAACTGACTGAGGAACGTCTAAAACCGGCATAGGAGGTTTAAGCGAATTAACTTGATCTTTAAAAAGAACCTTACCTTTTACTTCAAGTTCTTCATCCTGTGCAATGATTACAAAGCTAGTGATCACTAGAGCAATCATATAAATAATTTTTTTCATAACGAAATGTTCTCCATCTAATAAGAATTACTCGCGAATGATAATGATTATCATTAGCCTTGTCAATGAGAATGATTATTATTTGTATTCAGTTATATCTTAAGAATTAAATAGTTAAATAATTAACTTTGCCTTCATTTAGTTCGATGATCTTATCGCACATTTCCTTTGCTTCATCTAGTTCATGAGTGACTAAGATACTTGAGGTATTTGTTTTTTTGAATAATTCCTTGCTTTCTTTTCTTAATTCTTCTCTAAGATCTTTATCTAGAGAACTGAACGGCTCATCTAATAAAACAAGATCAGGTCCTGGAGCAATGGCTCTGGCAATTGCTACTCTTTGTTGCTGCCCTCCTGACAAAGAGTTTGGATAAGAGCTAGCAAATTGTTCTGCTTTTAAAAGTTTTAAATAACTTAGGGCTTTTGCATTTTTATCTTTATTTGATCCTTTTAAACCAAACTTAACATTCTCAAGGGCAGTTAAGTGAGGAAATAATACTTTTTCTTGAACTACCAATCCTATTCCTCTTTTGTTGGGAGGAACAAAAATATTGGTTGAACTCAAAACTGAGCCAAAATAGAAAATTTTTCCGGTTTTTGGTCTTTCTAAGCCTACAATTAATCTCAATAGAGAACTTTTGCCAATTCCAGAGGGCCCTAAAATTCCTAAAATTTCTCCTTCATTAAGACTAAAAGATATATTAGAGAAGATTTCCTTATCTTTCGTGTATTCAAAAGATAAAGAATTGACAGATAATATTTCTCTTTTCATTTTGCTCCTGGTCTGGAATCTCTTATTATTCTTGAAAGAAAAAAAATAGGCACTAAGCCAATTAATACTATCAACATTGCAGGACTTGCGGCTTCATACATTTTTTCCTCTGCAGCGTAAATGTATGTTGTCACAGCCAAGGTATCAAAGTTGAACGGTCTAAGAATTAAAGTTGCAGGTAACTCCTTTATTATCTCTGAAACAACAAGAATTAAACTGGTAAGAATGCTAGTTTTCATAAGAGGTATATGGATTTTGAAAAAGATTTCTAATTTAGATTTTCTTAAAGTAACCGATACATCATCCAGAGAGTTACTGAGCCTGATGTAACCGGATTCAATTGTGTTGTTGGCTAATGCAAAGGATTTAATAATGTATGCCAAAATTAAACCTAAAATTGAACCTATAAGAATTACATTGAGAAAATAATTCAAAAAATTCTTATCTAAAAAAGAAAAGAACTCAATTATACCTACTGCTAAGACTAATCCGGGTAAAGCGTATCCTAGAGATAAAAACTGACTAGTGAATTTTAATAGATAGCCTCTGTCAAATCTTTTTAAAAAATTTATATACAAAGCAAAAAAGGTGCAAAAAATTGATGCAATTATTCCTAAAAAAATTGTATTGAAAAAACTAATTAAAATATTTTTCGAAAAGAAATTTTCTGAAGGGTAAAAGATTGCCCAGTTTGTTAATTCAATGATCGGCAAAATAAATCCCACAAAAAGAGGTAAAAAACAAAATAAAAAAATAAAAAAATTTTTTATACCTCTAAGTTTTATTTGGTTTGTTTTTTTGAACGTCGAGCCTGAGTATGAATATGACATTTTATTTCTTTCATACCTTTCTAGAAATAGAAAAAAAGTTACAAAGATTAATAACATACTCGAAAGCTGCATAGCTGTATTTAGGTCATACATTCCAAACCATGTTCGAAATATTCCTGTAGCTAAAGTTTGGACTGCAAAATGCTCAACAGCTCCAAAGTCGGAAAGTGTTTCCATTATTACCAAAGCTAAGCCAGCTATGATGGCAGGCCTAACTAAAGGTATAGCTAACTTAAAGAACAAAGACCGATTACTTAAGCCTAAAAGCTTACCTGCCTCAATGAGGTTTCTTGATTGATTAAGAAGAGCCATTCTTGTTGTAAGGTAAACATATGGATACAGAGTAAAAGAAAAAACAATTATTGCACCATAAATATTCCTTACATTTGGAAAGAAAATGTAATTATTTTCTAAATTGAAAATTGTTCTAATCAGCTCGTTGGCAGATCCATAAGAGTCGAAAAGCCCGGTAAATGTATAAGCTAAAATATATGGTGGAACTGCCAGTGGCAAAATTACAGCCCATTCAAGCCAGCTTTTAAAAGAGAAGTCATAATTAGTTATGCACCAAGCTGTTCCCACCCCTAATACCAAAGACAAAAGAGATACGCCTATTATTAAATATATGGAATTTAAAATGTAATTTGGAAGAACATAATTTATTAAGTGATTCCAATTATCTCCAAATTCACCAAATAGACTTAAAAGAATAAAAATTAAAGGCATTAAGAAAAGAAATAAAAAGATAAGAGGAATTGATTTCCAAAAAAAATCTAAAAGATAACTTTTAATTACCATTAATGTATTTTGAAGACTTGTTAGAAAAATTCAAAAAGAATTTGCTATTGCCATCCAACTCTATCCATCAATTTTATTGCAGCGGAATTGAATTTCCCAAATTCTGACACAACTGATGAATCTTCTTTAAAATTGATTCCAAACTGCATCATGATTTCGTTAGGCTTAACATTGCGGTTGATGGGATATTCAAAAGTATTATTCACAAGATGTCTTTGTGCTTTTTCTGAAAGCATGAACTCTAAGAATTTAATTGCATTATCATAATTTTGTGAAGATTTTAGAATTCCTGCCCCACTTATATTTATGTGTGCACCATACTTATTTTGAGAAGGAAAAAGAATACTTACCTTTTTCCCTGCACTTAACTGTTTATCACCTTTCTTGCCTGAAAGCATTAACCCGAGATAATAACTATTTGCTATGGCTAAATCTGCCTCTTTATTAGCCACTGCTATAATCTGAGCTCTGTCATTTCCTTGAGGTTTTCTGGAAAAGTTACTTACCAACCCTTTTGCCCAATTTTCCGTATAGTTTTCTCCATATTTAGCTATTAACGAAGCAACTAAAGATTGGTTATAGAGATTATTAGAGCTTCTTATAGCTATTTTATTTCTCCATTTAGAAGAACTAAGATCTTCATAATTTAAATTTTTTAGATCCTCGAAGTCATACTTATCTTTATTGAAAAATATGACTCTTGCTCTTTTAGCCAACGCTATCCATTTGTTATTTTCCCCTCTAAGATTTTTTGGAACGATTTGATTTACTTTTTTAGATTCAATTTTTGTAAACAGTTGATAATCTTGAACTTTCCAAAGATTACCTGCATCAACGGTTATAAAGATATCGGCTGGAGAATTTTTCCCTTCAGATCTTATTCTCTCAATAAGTGCCTTACTCTTACCTGAAACGATGTTTACCTTGATGCCGGTTGAATTTGTAAAAATTTTATATAGCTCAATGTCTGAATCATAATGCCTAGAGGTATAGATATTAACCTCAGAAGGAAATACAAAGTTTGTAAAAATCGTTAACGATAGAAAAAAGGCAAGTTGTTTAATAATTTTTGGCATATAACTAATAATAATGGAATTCAAATGATAATCATTCTCATTGATATTTCAAGTTCTATTCTCCTTAATATAATTGTTTTTTTTCTCCCAAAAACTCGACTTGAGGAACTGATATAGGTTAGTATTCACATATAAATTTATTATCTCAGGGGGGGTAAAATGTATAAAAAACTATTGCTTGCGGGAGCTATTTTCTCGCTTTTCTCTGGTTTGAGCCTGGCTCAGGACGAGGAAGTAACAGTGATAGGTTCCTTGATTAAAGGCACACCTATCGACTCAGGATCTCCCATATCAACTTTCGATGCGGAATCTATTTCTGCTCAAGGAAATCTTAACATCGTAGAACTCGTTAAGATGGTTCCTGGAAGTTCAGGTATGGATGGAGAAACAAACCAATTTGGTTCCAATGCTGCTGAAGGAGTTTCGAACATAAATCTAAGAGGTTTAGGTACGCAAAGAACTTTAGTGTTAATTAACGGTAAAAGACAAGTAACTGTTCCCATTAGAAGTGGAGCTGGAAGATCTGTTAACCTGCATGACTTGCCAATGGGTGCTCTTAGTAGAATAGAAATTCTAAAAGAGGGTGCTGCCGCGACTTATGGTTCTGATGCTATATCAGGTGTGGTTAATTTCATTACAGATTCTACTTTTGAAGGTTTAAGAGTGAACTTGGCAGCTAAAGGAATTCCTAATGCTGTTGATGAAGGTAGAGAATTCTCAATTACTTATGGAACGCTTATTGGAGATACTAATTTCTTGATGTCTTTAAGTCATCAATACAAACCTGAATTAGCTGCTAGAGATACAGATTACGCTATCAAGCCTTATTCTGCTAATGACAAAGGTGGTTGGTCTACTATGGGTAACCCGCCTACTTTTGTATCGCCAGGTGGTGCGCCTGCTAACGCTTCTTTAGGTCTTGGTGGATATTCACTATTAGCTGACCCAGGTTGTAACAATGCAGGTGGTCTTAACACTTCACTTGCTGCCGTTGCAGGTGGTGTCTTAGGAACACAAGTTGCAGCTGGTCGTGAATACGGTGGTATTTGTAGATACCAATACACCTGGTTTGATAACGTCCAAGAAGAACAAGATAACTCACAGCTTTGGATGGAATTCAATGGTGATGTTGACGGTCATGATTTCCACGTAGAATTTGCTTATGGTAAAACTGATGTACCTAATTGGGCTACTTCACCTTCTTACCCGCCAAACAATCCTACTTCTAACACCATGCCTGACTTCAATCCAGGAATGGTTCAGTTGTGTGCTGACTACGCAGATTTCTGTAACGATTTGAAAGACGCTAATTACGGCGGTGATGGCACAAACAGATCGCCTTACCATCAATTGAGAACTAGAGCATTGGCTGCTGCGGGTAATCCAAACGGAAACTTCAGAGGAGCTGAAATAGAGTCTAGAGAATATGATACTTTTAGATTTGCATTTAATTTTGAAGGTGCTCTTTCGGACACTATTGATTATTCAACTAGCTTGAATTACTCAACTAGTGAAGGTTTATTAACTTCTTCAGATACTCAGCAAGGTAAATTCTTAGCTGCCCTATGGGGATATGGTGGACCTAATTGTGATGCGGAAATTACTGCTCTTACAACTAGTGCTACTGATTTAACACCTCAATTTAAGGTTAAATCAACTGGAGCTGCTATAGCTGCTAATACTGTAAAAGCTGCATCTAGACCAACAGGATGTTTGTATTTCAACCCAACATCTAACGCTATTGCTCAGGGAAATCAGCCTGATCAAACAACAGGCCAAAGAGTTGCTGTAAACCCAGATTACAATGCTGCTACTGCAAATGATCCTGCGTTGATTAGATCGTTAATCGATAAAAGACACACTAAGTCAACTTCAGAATTACTAACTCTTGACTTCATCGTACAAGGTACTATGGGTGCTTTAGCTGGAGGAGACGCAGCGTGGGCTCTTGGTTATGAGCGTCGTGATTACAACATCGAAACAACCTTGCCTGCACTTCAAGTTCTTCCTACTGGAAACTCAATGACGAATATTCACGACGGAAGTTTATATCCGTGTGATATTCCTCAAAACAATGAAACAGAATCTGGCAGAGCTGCTTGTGCTTCTAACCCTGTGGGATTATTCATGTTCTTGGCGCCAACTTTCCCAGAAAATAATGACCAAACTGTTGATTCATTATTTACGGAATTTGCGTTACCAATAACTGATTCCTTTGACATGCAATTGGCTCTTCGTTATGAGGATTATGGCTCTAAAGATTCAATAGATCCTAAACTTGTGATGAGATGGATGCCTATGGATTCATTAACTTTGAGATTTACTGGACAAACTACTTTTAGAGCAGCTCATCCTGATGAGACTTCTGCAACAAGAGTAACTGCACTGCAATATGTTAACCAAGCAGGTGCCTTTAAAGCAGTTGATATTTCTGGAAACACTAATCTTGAACCAGAGCAAGCAACTACTTACAACTTTGGTTTCATTACCAATTTTGGTACCGATAACTGGACTGCTACATTAGACTTTTATGAATTTGATTTTGATAACCCAATTATCATTGAGAATCATCAACAGCTAATGGATGCCTATGCGTCTGGCGGAGCTGCTAAAGCTGCCGTTCAAAGTCAGATTTATAGTGGAACGCCTCTTGTCAACGACGGTTCTTTTGGAGCTGGTGCTGTTGGAAGAATTGCTGCAAATTTTGTAAATGGACCAAGAACAGTTACTAATGGAGTTGACCTATTCGTTGAGTATGAGACTGACTATGCAGATGGTGTGATTACTTCTGGTCTAGAAGCAAATTACGTAGCTAAGTACAGTGTAGACGCATACTCTAAAGGTGGAGTTCAAGTTGCTGCTGCTTACGAATGTGATGGTTTCTTCAACATAAACAATCCTTGCCGACCTATTCCTACGATGAAAGGTAAGGCATTTGTTAATTACAAAACCGATGTTCACAATTTCTATGGTGCAGTGAATTATATTTCTGCTTACGACGACAGAAGGTCTAGTAGAGAAATCAACGCTCACACTACTGTAGATGCAACTTACACGTATACTTGGGATGACGCTTTTGATATCTCTTTATCAGTTTATAACTTAACTGACGAACAGCCCCCTTTCACTGTTTGGGAAATGAACTATGATGCATATACTCATAGTCCTTTAGGAAGATTTTTCAAAGCTGGATTCACTTATCGTATGCAATAAGTTTTAATAACTTAAAAAAAAGGCCTCTTTTTAAGAGGCCTTTTTTTATGAGTGATTCTTAAGGATTTTCAATTATTTTTGCTAGAGATTTTTGAACTTCTGAGGCGATAAGACTTTGTGCTTTTTGATTTGGATGAATACCATCCAGTTGCATGAGACTTTTATTGAGCGCAATATTTTGAAGCATAAATTCGACCATCGGAACATCTTGCTCGATAGATAATTCCTGATAAATTTTTTCGAAAGCCTCAACGTATCTCTTTCCATAATTGGGTGGAATTCTGATTTGCATCAATATTGGTAATGAACCATTTTTTTTAATAAGTTCGATAGTAGTCGATAAATTTTTTTTTATTGAGTCTATTGGATAACCTCTTAGCGCGTCATTCCCTCCTAACTCAATTAAAATATGAGAAGGATTAAATAAAGATAGATCTCTTTTTATTCTCCCTAAACCACCGATGGTCGTATCTCCTGAAACGCTGGAATTAATTATATTTATATCAAGATCTCTCGCAGCGTAATTTTTTTGTAGAAGCGTTACCCAATTATCTGCCTCTTTAATACCATAGCCTGCTGAAATACTATCTCCTAAAATCAAAAGCGTCTTTGATTGCGCAGTGATAGAATAAGAAACAAGCAAAATAAAAATCAGTATTAGTTTTAATCCGTATTTTTCTAAAAAATTCATTTGATGATTATAGAAGCAAGAAATTTGTCAAAAAAAGTTATTTTCAATGATGAAGAAATAGTTATTCTAGATGATATCAATTTAAAAGTAAGTGCTTCTTCCTCATTAGCAGTCGTTGGTCCATCTGGATCAGGTAAATCAACTTTGCTAGGAATATTAGCGGGTTTAGATTCTCCATCATCTGGAGAGATATTTATCAATCAAAAACCTCTGCATAACTTACCTGAAGAAGCTAGAGCAAAGATAAGAAAAGATTCAGTTGCTTTTGTTTTTCAAAATTTTGAACTTTTATCAGGACTTAATGCTCTTGAAAATGTCATGCTTCCCTTGGAACTTAAGAATAAAAGAGACGCAAAAGAAATAGCTCTGAATTATCTTAATAAAGTTGGTATGGAAAATCGTCTCATGCATTACCCTCAACAACTTTCTGGTGGAGAACAACAAAGAGTTGCTATTGCTAGAGCTTTCGCTTGCGAAGCTGAAGTTTTGTTTTGCGATGAGCCGACAGGAAATTTAGATTCCAGCAATAGTGAACTTATAGCCAATCTTATTTTTGACGCCTTTCAGCAATCTTCTAGCGCTTTAATCATCGTTACACATGATCTCGCCCTTGCAAATAGATGCGATCAAAAAATAGAACTTATTGATGGGAAAATTCTATGACGATTATTTCTTTAGCTTCAAAGATTTTTTTTAGAGAACTTAAATCAGGGCAGCTGCTACTGATGTTTTTATCTCTGTCTTTAGCGGTAGGTATTGTTGCCTCGATAACATTTTTCACAGACCGCTTGGATAGTTCACTGATGTTTGAATCTAAACAGTTTTTAGGAGGAGACCTTAAATTTGAATCAAGCACTCCTTTGGATGAATCAGTATTTCCTGAGGGAGATTATTCTTATACGATAATCTATGAATTTGGTTCGGTTCTAGGTTCTGATACAAACTTTCAACTTGCCTCTATTAAATCAGTTTCTTCTCCTTATCCTTTAGTAGGAGAAATAGAAATCCTAGATAGCAATAGCAAACAAATAATTAAAAAAAATCCACCAGCAAGTGGAAAAGTTTGGCTTGATGCTCGTTTGGCAAGTCTTTTAGAGGTTACTGTTGGCGAAATGGTTAATATTGGTGAGAAGAATTTTTCAGTAAGTGGAATAATTCTATCCGAATCTGACCGAGGAGCAGGATCTTTCGCTTTTGCTCCTAAAGCTATTATGAATTCAGCTGACCTTAAAGAAGCAAATGTTATTCAACCTGGCTCAAGAGTGAGATATTCCTATACTTTTTTAAGCTCAATTGAAACTATAAAAATGTTAGAAACTTTTTTTCAATCAATAAAAAAGCCTGGTGATGACATAGAAACGCCTAACAACGAGGCAAGTCCATTGGGCAGAGCCATAAAAAGAGCATCCAATTTTTTTCTCTTAGGTGCTTTACTTGCAATAATTTTATCTTCTTTGGCTATAGCAATTTGTTCGTTGCAATTTATCAGACGTCATGTGGATTATGTTGCTGTTTTTAAAGCCCTTGGGCTTGCTCCATCGCAAATAAGAAACACATATTTTTTGGTCTTTGGCTTAATAGCGTTATTTTCATTTTTAACTGGTATTTTAATTGGCTGGATTGTTC
>CABXSA010000005.1 GCA_902514765.1 uncultured SAR86 cluster bacterium
CTTTTTCTTTGAAATTCGTAAGAAGCTTAATTTTAGAATTATTTAAATGAAGAATGATGTCTTCTGGGGAATTTAGCTTTTCTTTTAAATTTAAATATCCTATAAGTCTATATATAAGGCCGCTATCAAGAACATTCCAACCTAATTTTTCTGCAAGAGAAAATGCGAGCGTTCCTTTTCCTACTCCGCTAGGACCGTCTATGGTAATAATATTTTTAAACTCTTTCAAAGTTACATCCTAGCTTTTTTCCTAGATCTATAAATTCAGGAAATGAGGTATTGATACTCTCTGGAGAAGAAATTTCAATCGAAGAGCTGCTATTTAAACCCGCAATAGCAAAGGACATTGCGATTCGGTGATCATAATATGTTTCGGCTAAAAAATGTGGCGTCTTAAAGTCTTGACCTCTTCCCTCAATGCAAAATTTGTTGCCACTAAAGAAGTTTTTTATTTTCATTTTGTTTAATCCTTCCTGCATGGCTTTTAGCCTGTCACTTTCTTTGTGTTTGAGTTCCTGTATGTTATCAAAACTAGATGTACCCTCAGCAAAGGAACTGGCTATGAATAATATAGGTAACTCGTCAATTAAATTTGGGACATCTTCTGATGTAACTTCGCAGGCAATTAACGGGGAACTTTTGACTTTCATATCGGCGACTGGTTCTTTTCCGAATAGAGAGTTATTAAATACTTTGATATTTGCACCCATTTCAACCAACTTATTCAAAAGAGCAATTCTAGAAGGATTTAACCCTACGTCTTTAAGAGTAATTTCAGAATTTTTTGAAATTAAAGAGGCAACTATATAAAAAGCTGAAGACGAGAAGTCTCCAGGAATTTGGATATTTTGTGCATTGAAGTTCTTTGTTTTTTCTAAAGTTGTTTCGGTTTTGGAATAAGAAATATTTGCTCCAAAATATTCAAACATTCTTTCTGTATGATCTCTTGATACTGATTTTTCAGTTATTTTTGTTTTGCCATCTGCTCCTAAACCAGCAAACAAAATTGCAGATTTTACCTGTGCGCTTGCTATTTGCATCTCATAGTTTATTCCCTTAATTTTTTTTGTTGGAATAATATTAATTGGCAAAGTATCCATCTGTGAACCAGAAATATTTGCTCCCATTTCTACCAAAGGATCTAATATTCTTTTCATTGGTCTTTTAGAAAGCGATTCGTCACCTGATAAGCTTGAAGAAAAATCTTGAGATGACAGTAAACCTGACATTAATCTCAATCCTGTTCCAGAATTTCCAAAATAAAGTTGGCTATCTGATTTTTGTAAACCTTTAAAGCCCTTACCCTCTACAAAATAACAGTCGCTTTCTTTATAAATATTAATACCTAACTGCCTTAAAGAATTTAAAGTATTCATTACATCTTCACTTTCCTGAAGATTGGCAATCTTTGAAATCCCCTCTGATATAGATGCGCATATCAATGCCCTGTGGGAGATTGATTTATCTCCAGGAATTCTAATTTTTCCATTTAGATTCATGGACGGTTTTGAAATGAGTTTCATCTATTTAAAGATTCTTTAGTTTTTTTAATTTTTTTTAGGTGTGCTTCTAACTTATTTCCTTCGTCTTTAAGAATAAAGTTTTTAATTTTATCAAGTTCCTTTTCAATATCCTTTATATCCTTCAATATATTCTTCTTGTTTAAAGAAAAAATATTTTCCCACATTTGAGGATCACTTTCTGCAATCCTGGTGAAATCTTTTAATCCACCACCTATAAATTTTTTATATTCAGATGCTTTTCTTTTTGAAAAAAGAGCGATCAAGCTGAATGCAATGATATGAGGGAGGTGACTGGTTAAAGAAAAAATTTTGTCATGTAGTTTTGGATTTAGATTATGAGTTTTTGACCCTAACTCAAACCAAAATTCTTTGCATTTTTGTAAAGTAGGAATGGTTAATCCTTTATGCTTGGAAATTATTGAAATTTTATCTTTAAATAGGTCTTCACTTGAATTTAAGAATCCGCTTTTTTCAGACCCTGCAATCGGATGGGATAAAATAAATTTTGCTTCAAGTTTGTTCTTTTTAATTTTATTGAGTAAAGACTTTTTTACACTAGTGCAGTCAGTAATAAAGTCAGCTTTATAAAAAAAATCTAGATATTTATCAAAATTACTAAGAATAACTTTAGGAGCTAGAGCAACTATTACAAAAAGTTTTTTTGTGCTATCAATCTTTTCGGAACTACCAATTATAATTTTTGATTTTTTTGCATAATTTAAATGGGATTTATTCTTTTCAATAGCTAGAACCTCAAAGCCATTTTTTGACAATCTTTTTGCTATAGAACCTCCAATCAAACCAAGACCAATAATTAAAAACTGAATCTTTTTTTTATTTTTTAGAAAGGTCTTTTTCATAATCCTCTAATACTTGGAGAAAAAAATCCATCTCGTCTTCTGTACCAATGGAAACTCTCAAATGCCGAGGCATTTCGTATACTTTTAATGATCTGAGGATAACTCCCTTTTCTAAAAAGTATTGAAAAGCAACATCAGAGTCTTGCTTGGCATCAAAAGAAATAAAATTTCCCCAAGATTCGATAAAGTTGTAATCAAGATTAGTGAAGGCTTTTTTTACTCTGTCCATACCGGAAGAATTAATTTTTACAGATTTATTAATGTGTTCTTGATCAGAGAGAGCAACTTTTCCTAAATCTAAGGCAAGTGAATTTGCATTAAAAGGCTGTCTGACTCTATTAAGATAGTCAGACAACTCAGGATTTGAAACGCAAAAGCCTAATCTTAATGCTGCCAATCCATGAGCTTTAGAAAAGCTTCTTGAGATCACTAAATTAGGATGATCATCAACTAATGAAAAAGGAATATCAAACTCTGAACCTTCTATATATTCGTAATAAGCTTGATCAAGAAAGACCAAAATATCGTCAGGTAAATTATCCAAAAAATCATTAATCTCTAGAAGAGTTTTTGCTGTTCCGGTAGGATTATTTGGAGAGGCTATAAAAACAACTTTTGTATTGTCGTCTATTAGATCGATCATTAATTCCAAATCATGACCCCAATTTTTTGCTTTAGATTTTACTGGAAAAGCTCCAGTTGCTTTTATAGCTAATGGGTAAATGGCAAAACCATGTTGTGAATAAATTGCTTTTTTTCCTTCTCCCAAAAAACACCTAGAGACGAACTCAATTAAATCATTAGAGCCATTACCTATTGTTATTTGTTTTGGATCAACACTATATTTTTTTGATATAGCTTTCTTTAATTCGTAAGCGTTTCCATCAGGGTATCGGTTTAATTCGGATGAAAAGCTATTAATTTTTCCTTGAAGCAAATCTAAAGCCTTTGGGCTTGGTCCTAAAGGATTTTCATTACTGGCAAGTTTGATCATTTTTTTTAGACCTAATTTCTTTTGAGTATGTTCCAAAGGTAATCCTGGTTCGTAGGGTTTTAGTCCAAGAACACCCTGATTAAGATTTTCTAGAAATGAATTCTTCATAGATTAATATGCCGCTGGATAGGAACCTAAGACTTTTAGGTCATAACTAACTTTTTGAAGTTCTCTAAATAATTTTAAGACATTTTTATCTGAAGCATGTCCATAGAACTCTAAAAAGAAAGAATATTGCCATTTATTTTTCTTAACCGGCCTAGATAAGATATTTGTAAGATTGATTTTATTCTTATTTAGTATCTGTAGAACTTTTAACAAGGCTCCCTGTTCGTTATTTAAACTTAAGCTTATCGACGTTTTATCGTCAGAAGTTTTCTCTGGAAATTCATTTCCAATTACCAAGAACCTAGTTGTATTAGTTAGTTGATCTTGAATTTTTTCTTTCAGTAGATTTAAAGAATAAATTTCAGATAAATTTTCTGGTCCAATAGACCCTTTTCCAGATTTATTCTTAATCAACTGAGCGGCTTTAGCAGAACTTTCTGTTTCAACTATTTTTACTTTAGGAAGATTTCTACCTAACCAATTACGACATTGAGCAAGAGCCTGAGGATGTCCATAAACGGTATTGATTTTCTTTATGTTTTTTTCAGATGAAATAAGGCAATGTTCTATAGACAATTCCAATTCTGAACAAATTTTTAAATTGCTTTCTATGAGATTATCTAAAGATTGATTCACCATGCCTTCTATTGAATTTTCAAAAGGTAACATTCCGTAGGAATTTTTATCTTTTGCTACTTCTTTAAAAATATCTTGAATATTTTCTGTTTCTACCTTTTCAACAGAACTTCCAAAATGCGATGCTGTTGCAATTTCTGAAAAAGTACCTTTAGGACCCAAATAATAAACTTTTATTTTTTTTTCAAGGGTAAAGCATGCTGAGATAATTTCTTTAAAAATAAATTTAATTTTTTCGGCGGGAATAGAACTTTTATTTTTCTTTTGTAGAGTCTTAATTAAACTTGCCTCTCTATCTGGTCTATAAAATGTCTTATCACCTGATTTCTTTTTTATTTTTCCAGCATTTATAACAAGCTTGGATCTGTCATGGATGAGATTGAGAAGCTTTTGGTCAATTTGATCAATTTCTTTTCTATTGTCGGTTAAATTATCCGGTAGATTTTTTTCAGCCATTATTTTTTTCAAATTCTTTCATAAAATCTATCAAAGCATCCACTCCCTCTTCAGGAACTCCGTTGTAAATACTTGCCCTCATACCACCAACAGCCCTATGACCAGCAAGATTTAATAATCCATTACCTTCAGAATCTTCCAAAAATTTACTGTTTAAAGAGTCTTCTTCCAACAGAAATGGAACATTCATTATAGATCTAGATTCTTTGTCAACATCATTTTTATAAAAATCGCTTTGGTCTATGAAAGAATAAAGTTTGTTAGCTTTTGACTCATTAACATTCTTTTGGTTCGTAAGGCCCCCATTCTTTTTTAACCATTTAAAAACCATGCCCGATAAGTACCAGGCAAATGTAGGTGGGGTGTTATACATTGAGTCCGAATCAGCATAAGTCTTATATTGCATCATAGCTGGCAAACTGTCTTTTTCCTCTAAGAGATCTTTTTTTATAATAATAATAGCTAATCCAGAGGGGCCTATATTTTTTTGAGCTCCTGCGTAAAGCATACTGAATTTTGTAACATCAAGAGGCTCAGAAAGAATACAAGATGAGCAATCTGCAATAAGACTTTTCTTCGGAAGATTATCTAAGTTCCTTAGACAAACTCCATCGATCGTTTCATTCAATACAAGATGAGTAAAAATAGAATCAGGATGGATTTTCCATGTATCGGGTTTTGGGTATTTTTTATAAGATAAATCTGCTGAAGATGCAGAAATTTCTACCTGTCCAAATTTCTTTGCTTCTTTAATTGCTTTCTTAGACCACTGCCCAACATCGAGATAACTGCATAAAGCTTGATTATTCTCTAAGAAATTCATTGGAATCATTGAAAATTGCAGAGAAGCACCTCCTTGTATAAAGAGAACGTCGTAGTCATCATTTATTTCCAGTAAATCAATAAAATCCTGTTTTGCAGTTTCAGCAATCTCAACAAACTCTTTACTTCTATGACTCATTTCCATGACGGATAGACCTTTCCCTTGCCAGTCAGGTATTTCTGCTTTTAACTGATCCAAAACCTCATTTGGAAGGGCTGCAGGTCCTGCACAAAAGTTGTAATTTCTAGACATAGATAAATTATTTACGAATCAATAGCTAATGCAAGTCCATTTAAGGCCTCATCATCTTTAAGCTTGATAACTCTAACTCCTTGAGTATTTCTACCGATCAAACTAATTTCTGATACCTTGGTCCTCACAAGCATTCCTTTGTTAGTGATGAGAATAACTTCGTCCATTTCGCTTACTTCCTTAGCAGAAATTAAGCTCCCATTTCTATCGGAAGTTTGCATGGCTATAACGCCTTTAGCTCCTCTTTTGGTTTTTCTAAAATCATTAACTTTTGATCTTTTCCCATACCCATTTTCTGAAACGGTTAATATCTCAGATTCTTTAGAAGGTTTTAATAAAGAAATTACTTTTTGGTCTACGTCTAAAGTAATGCCTTTTACTCCTCGAGTGTCTCTACCCATAGATCTAGCATCTACCTCATTAAAAAATACTGCCTTTCCTGCATTAGAAACAACCATTAAATCAGCACTGCCATCGGTCAAAAGAGTTCCGACAAGTTCGTCATTATCGTCAAGTTTTATTGCTCGCTTGCCATTCTTTCTAGGTTTCTTAAATTCTGATAGGGGAGTTTTTTTAACTATCCCATTTTGGGTAGCCATGAATACATAGGCTTCACCCTCAAAAGACTCTACATCTAAAAGGCTAGTAACTCTTTCCGATTCATCCAAATCTATTAAATTTACAAGAGGTCTTCCTTTTGCTGTTCTAGAGGCTTGTGGAATTTCATAAACTTTAAGCCAATAAACTTTTCCTAGGTTTGAAAAACATAAAAGAGTTCTGTGAGTATTGGCAACTATTAATTGTTCAACAAAATCCTCATCTTTAACTGATGCCGCTGTTTTACCCATGCCGCCTCTTCTTTGGGATTGATATACCTCAAGAGGTTGGGTTTTTGCATATCCCATATTCGAAATGGTAACAACCATATCTTCAGGTTTGATTAAATCTTCAGTGGAAAGATCTAATTTATCTTCGATAGGAGTTTTTCTTTCGTCGCCAAATTCTTCTTTAACAGATAACAGCTCTTCTTCAATTACTTCTTGTAATCTTAAAGGATTTTCTAGAATTTCATTCAAAGCAGCAATGTCTCGAAGAACCTCTTCATACTCTTTAATTAAATTATCTTGTTCTAAGCCTGTAAGTCTTTGTAGTCTTAAATCGAGAATAGCTTGAGCTTGTTTTGAAGAAAGTTTGTAGCTCGAACCTGAAAGACCAAAGTCTTCAAATATATCCTCAGGACGAGTATCAATTGAACCTGCTTTTTTTAATAAATTATTTATCAAAGTAGATTTCCATTTTTTAGCTAGCAGCTTACTTTTAGCTTCATTAGGATCTTTGGATTTTTTTATTAAATCAATTATTTGATCAATGTTTGATAGGGCAATTGTTAAGCCTTCTAAAATATGACCTCTATCTTTTGACTTTGCTAAATCAAAAGCTGTTCTTCTTGAGACAACAGACCGTCTGTGACTTAAGAATATTTCAAGAAGCTCCTTTAAATTTAAAACTTTTGGAACTCGGTCGACAATAGCGACATTGTTTATGCCAAAAGAGGTTTCTAGTTGAGACTGAGCATATAAATTATTCAAAATTACTTCAGGATTTTGACCAATTTTGAGATCTACTACTATTCTGACCCCTTCTCTGTCCGATTCATCTCGAATTTCAGATATACCTTCAATCTTTTTGTCTTTTGAAAGGTCTGCAATTTTTTCTACCAAGTTGGCTTTATTTACCTGATAGGGAATTTCAGAAATTATTAATCTACTTTTTTCATTTTTCCCATTTTCAATTTCTACTTTTGCTCTCAGAACAACTTTTCCTCTTCCGGTCTTGGCAGCTTCAATAGCGCCCGCCTTTCCATTTATGATTCCTCCTGTTGGAAAGTCAGGTCCAGGAATTATAGCTACCAATTCATCAATGGATATTTCTGGATTTTTTAAAATTGCTAAAGCTCCATCAATTGTTTCACTCAAATTGTGGGGAAGAATGTTGGTGGCTAATCCTACAGCTATACCAGAAGATCCATTAACCAATAAATTAGGATATGATGCTGGGAGTACTTCTGGAATTAATTCCGTTCCGTCGTAATTCTCAACATAATTGACAGTTTCCTTGTTTATATCGTTTAGAAGAGCATTGCTAATTTTAGCCATCCGGGCTTCGGTATATCTCATGGCTGCTGCGCCATCACCGTCCATAGAACCAAAATTTCCCTGACCGTCAACTAAGGGGTAACGTAGGCTAAATTCTTGAGCCATTCTAACCACTGTTTGATAGATTGCTGAGTCTCCATGAGGGTGATATTTACCCATCACCTCCCCAACAATTCTTGCAGATTTCAAATGGGGTCTATTCCATTCGTTATTTAGCCTGAACATAGCATAAAGAGTTCTTCTGTGAACAGGTTTTAAACCATCTCTTGCGTCAGGCAAAGCTCTTCCAACGATTACACTCATTGCGTAATCCATATAAGAACTCTTTAATTCATCCGTAATATTTACGGGAATTACATCTTCAGTTATGTCATCCATAGAGAAAAGTTAATGAAAAACTAATGAAATTTATATTAAAAAATAGTGGCTCATTCAAAACCATTATTTTAACATTTTATGGGTGTTTTAGCTCTTAAAAATGGGTCCTTAAGTTTTAAATTCAGAGACCAAAGTTGAGATGGATTCTTTAGCATCTCCAAACAACATTCTTGAATTTTCTTTGAGGAAAAGTGGGTTATCTATGCCTGCGAAACCTGCAGCCATACTTCTCTTTAAAACGAATACCGTCTTTGCTCTGTCGACTTCAATCACTGGCATTCCGTATATAGGGCTTCCTTCATTTTCCCTTGCATCCGGATTTACAACATCATTTGCCCCAATGACTATGCACACATCAACAGTATCCATTAAGGGGTTTACATCATCTGGTTCAGCTAAAACATCATAGGAAACATTTGCCTCAGCAAGAAGAACATTCATGTGTCCAGGCATTCTGCCAGCAACAGGATGAATGGCATATTTGACTTCGCAACCGTTATCTTCAAGTAACTCGCCTAATTCCCTTACAACATGTTGTGCTTGAGAGACTGCCATTCCATAACCAGGAACAACTAAAACAGAATTTGCAGCTTCTAGAATTAGATAAGCATCCTCAGCTGTAATAGGTTTAACCTCTCCTTGAATTTGCCCACTTCCTTCCGAAGATGAAGAAGCAGCACCAAAACCACCAAACAGAACATTTGATAGAGATCTGTTCATTGCCTTACACATGATATTAGTAAGAATAAGTCCACTTGCTCCAACCAAAGCACCAGCAACTATAAGTACGTTGTTATTAATTACAAAACCTGCTGAGGAAGCTGCAAGCCCAGAGTAACTATTTAACAAAGCAATGACTACTGGCATATCAGCTCCGCCAATTGGTGCAGTTAAAAGCACGCCCAATATCAAAGTCACGCCAATAAGAATAAAGAGAATAGTCTGAGAGGAAATATTCAATAAGCCTGTTGATATGATTAATTCAAGAACTAAGAGCAAGGCAACCAATAATAAAGCTGATAAAACAAATCTTTGGCCAAACAGGATAAGCGGCTTACCGGAAATAATTTCGGATAACTTACCAAAAGCTACAAGACTTCCTGAGAATGTTATTCCGCCTATTAGAACAGTAAATGAAATTGCGATTATCTGAATAAGAGTCGAACTGGATGGGTTAACAAATTCAGCAACACCAACCAGAAGACTAGCAATTCCTCCAAAACCATTGAACAAAGCGACTAATTCTGGCATTGAGGTCATTTTGACGAGCGAAGAAGCCAAAACTCCAACAATCAAACCACCAATAAGAGCTACTAATAAATACTCATAAGCAATGATTTCGTTTTGAGCCAGGGTAACTAAGATTGCAATCAACATCCCTGATGCAGAAACAAGATTTCCTCTTTGAGCAGTCTCTGGTGAGCTCAACATTTTTAAACCAAAAATAAATAAAATTGAAGCAAAAATGTAAGCTAAATTTACAAAAATTGAAGATTGAAAAAAAGCGATCATTTTTTCTTAAACATTTTTAACATTCTGTTGGTTACCAAATAACCTCCAACAACATTTATAGAAGCAAAGAAAACAGCAAAAGTACCCACTAATACTGATGAAAAAGTACCCTCTCCTCCTGAGGCTAAAAGAGCTCCAACAATAGTAATTCCTGATATCGCATTTGCTCCTGACATCAGAGGAGTATGAAGTGTTGATGGCACTTTATTGATTAACTCAAATCCTAAAAATATTGAGAGTACAAGAACAAATAAAAGCAAAACTAATAAAGCTTGGGATTCCATTTAGTTCATTATCTCCTTTATAGTTTTGTTTATATATTCATTTTCATGAGAAACAAGGCAAATTGATAGAATTTCGTCTTTAATATCAAGGTTTAGTTTTTTCTCTTCTTCATTCCAAAACTCATCAATCAAATTGAATACATTTGAAGAATAAACTTGGCTTGAGTGGAAAGGAAGTTCGCCAGGGAGATTAGTATTACCAACTATTCTTACGCCATTTAAATTAACGGTTTCATTTGGGACAGATCCTTCAACATTACCTCCCGTTCCAACAGCCATATCTACAATTACTGAACCTTGGCTCATGGCAGAAACCATTTCACTTGTAACAAGTGTGGGAGCCGGCCTACCAAAGACTTGTGCAGTGGTGATTACGATATCGGAAGAAGCACAAACTTTTTTCATCCCTTCTCTTTGCGTTTCTATTTGTTCTGGAGTTAATTCTTTTGCATATCCCTGTTCAGTCTCTCCTGTTTCTCCAATATCTATTTTTACAAAACGAGCTCCCAATGATTTAACTTGTTCTTCTACCACAGGTCGAGTGTCAAAAGCTTCAACCTTTGCACCTAATCTTTTCGCCGTTGCAATTGCTTGGAGTCCAGCGACTCCTACGCCAATTATAAATACTTTTGAAGGGGAGATTGTACCTGCAGCAGTCATCATCATCGGTAATGCTTTTTGGAGCTCTTGAGAGGCAATTATGACTGCAGAGTATCCAGCCAAATTTGCTTGTGAGCTTAAGGCATCCATCTTTTGAGCTCTTGTGATTCTGGGAACAAGTTCCATGCTGACAGCTGATATGTTTTTTTCTTTTATTTTTTTAACAAGAGATTTTTCGTTAAAAGGGTCAAGAAAACTTACCAATAAGGTACTCTGATTTATTTTATCCAGTTCTTCCTCTGTTAGATTTCTAACACTACAAATTATTTCGGCTAAAGCAAAACCTTCGTCACGGTTTAATGTTTTTACCCCAAGATCTTCGAATCCTTTATCGCTGGTTCCAAGGTGTTCAGCATAAGATTTTTCTATTGAAACATTCAAGCCTTTATCTAAGAATTTTTTAGCAGATTCCAAGGTTAAAGAAACTCTAGTCTCAACTTCAGGTTCTTTAGGAAAAAAAATATTCATATAAGTTTCTTAGACTTTAATTTGAAATGCAGTATAAATCTAACATAATGTTAGATAAATGAATATCGACCCAAAAGAAAAAGAAAAATTTAATAAAATAGCTGAAGAATGGTGGGACCCTTCTGGAAAGTTTGCTCCTTTACACAAAATCAATCCTCTTAGAGCTAACTATATTTCTGAAAGAACTGAAATAAAAAATAAGCAAATTCTTGATGTTGCCTGTGGTGGCGGTTTGTTAGCAGAAGCACTTTCAATTAAAGGAGGTAATCTATCTGGAGTTGATATATCTGATGTTGCAATTCATACAGCTAAAAATCATGCAAACAAAGAGAATATTGATATCAACTATATTTTGGGAGAAGCAGAAAATTTGCTTCCTGAAAAAAACGAACATTTTGATGTTGTAACCTGTCTCGAAGCTATTGAACATGTTCCTGATCCAAATCAACTAGTAAAAACATGTTCAGATCTTTGCAAAAAAAATGGTGATATTTTCTTTTCAACCATAAATAGAAATCCAAAGTCATTTCTTTTTGCGATTGTAGGAGCTGAATATATTTTGAACTTGTTGCCCAAAGGAACTCATGAATATGAAAAATTTATTAAGCCATCTGAGCTCATACAAATGATGGAGAATAATGGCCTTACAATCAAAGAATTAACTGGTATGAGTTACAACCCCCTAACTAAAAATTATTGGTTAGGAAAAAATATTGATGTTAATTATCTGATTCATGCAAAAAAAATATAAATGTTTTCTATTTGATCTAGATGGCACTCTTTTAGATACAGCACCGGAATTTTTAACTTGTCTGAACGCATTATTAAAGAAAAATAAAAAGAAGTCAGTCAGTTATGATTTTATTAGAAATAGAGTCTCTGATGGTGTTGGTAGGTTGATTCAAGATAGCTTCATTATTGATGAAAACCATCCTGAATTTGAGAAATTAAGAAATGATCTCTTAGATGAATATCATAAGAACTATCTTCTTTCTAAAACTTTTCCTGGTGTTGATGATTTTCTTTGTCAATTATCCAAAAATAAGATTGATTGGATGATTGTAACTAATAAGCCAAAAAGGTTCTTTCAAGAAATTTGCGAAAAGTTTGAATGGCATAAATATGCAAAGGCAATGATTTCCCCTGAAGACGTAAATGGTAAAAGAAAGCCAGATCCTGCAAGCTTAGATGCAGCTTTAGCAAAAACATTTATAAAAAAAGAGCAATCTATTTACATTGGAGATAACTGGCGAGATATAGAAGCAGCAAATAATTCAGGAATAGATTCAGCACTTGCTTTATACGGTTACATCGATGAAAGAGATACTTCTCTTTTAAAGCCAACCTCAAAAATAAATCAAATAGAAGATTTAATTAAATTTATTTAGCCTAAAACCTCGTCAGGACTTATTCTTCTGAATTTTCCTTCCTTGAGTTCTTTTGATAAAAACAGCTTTCCTAGTCTCACTCTCTTTAGTCTAGATACTTCATGCCCTATTGAACTCCATAATTTTCTTACAGATCTATTTTTGCCAGACATGATGACCAAAGCAAACCATGTATGAGATGAGGTTTCTTTACCCTTAACAAGATCAGAAAAAAATACTTTTTCTTTATCAATTTTAATACCAGATAATAATTTTTTTAAATCTGTATCCAAAGGCTTACCTCGAACTCTAACAATGTATTCTCTTTCAATTTCATTAGAAGGATGAATTATTTCATTTGCTAATTTTCCGTCATTTGTAATTAATATTAGCCCGCTGGTATTTATATCCAATCTTCCTACGGATATCCATTTTCCTGATTTTGGTTTAGGTAAATTCTCAAATATAGTTTTTTTAGATGAGGTATGGGAGCATTCTTCCCCAACTGGTTTGTTATACATTAATAGTTCAGATGAAACTCTCTCAGTAATATTGAATTCTTTGCCATCTATATAAACTTTATCCTGACTAGAAATCTTGTCTCCCAACTTAGCAGGTATATTGTTGATGAATACTCTACCTTCTTTAATAAGTCCTTCAACTTTTCTTCTTGATGAGTATCCGTTTTGAGCTAATATTTTTTGAATCCTTTCCTTAGACAACTGCTTCTATTCTGAATTACTTGGGGAAGGTTCATTTAAAAGAGATATTTGGGCTTCCTCAGGAATATTTTGAATTTCTGGTAATTCTGGTAAATCGGAAAGTTTAGATAGATTTAAATCATCTAAAAAGTCTTTTGTTGTTGAAAATAATGCTGGTCGTCCGGGAACGTCTCTGTGTCCTACAACTTTGATCCAAGATCTATCTAAAAGAGTTCTAATGATTTGACTACTAACAGAAACTCCTCTTACCTCTTCAATTTCCCCTCTGGTAATAGGTTGTTTATAGGCTATCAAAGCTAAAGTTTCCAAAAGAGCACGAGAATATTTTTGAGGTTTGGCTTCCCATAATTTTGCCACCCAAGAAGAATACTCTTGTCTTATTCTAAGGCGATAGCCACTAGCAACTTTTACTAATTCAATTGAATTTTCAGAATATTTTTCCTCAATGGATTTCAAAGCTTTTTTAATTTCAATCGATGTCGGAAGACTTCTTTTATCAAAGGCAGACAATATTTCTTTTTCACTTAAAGGTCTTGAAGAAGAAAAAAGTAAGGCCTCAATAATTAAAGATAAATTATCCATACTTTTAATGCACCTTTTCCTTCGCTTTGACATGAATGGGGCCAAAAGAATCGGATTGAACCAACTGAATCATAGAGTCTTTTACTAATTCTAAAACAGCTAAAAAGGTAACAATCAAGCCAAGCTTTCCATCGGCCTTCTTGTAAAGATTATAAAATTCCAAAAAGTTTTCGCTTACCAGCAGTTCTAAGACATTGGACATTTTTTCTCTAGTAGAAAGTTTTTCAAATTCGATAATATGACTACCTCTAAGTTTTTGTTTTTCTAATAACTCATAAAAAATATTTGATAACTTATCCAACTCTAAAGTTGGCAGAGCCTCTTTAGATTCAAACTCGGGAAGAGCAGTACTTGCAGGAAAAAAATCTCTATTTATTCTCGGCATTGATTCAATTTTCATAGATGCCGTTTTGAAACGCTCGTATTCTTGAAGCCTTTTAATAAGTTCTGCTCTTGGGTCATCTTCTAATTCATCTTCAGCCGTTTCAACTGGTAACATCATTCTGGACTTAATTTCAGTTAAATATGCTGCCATCAGAAGATACTCGCCAGCTAGATCAAACTGCAATTTTTCCATTAATTCAATGTACTCAACGTACTGATTTGTGATTTCAGCGACATTGATATCAAGTATGTCTAAATTTTGTTTTCTTATGAAATAAAGAAGAAGGTCCAAAGGACCTTCAAATGATTCAAGAAATATTTTTAAAGCATTTGGTGGGATATAGAGGTCGTCGTGAGGAAGTAATATTTCCTCGCCGTTAACCGTAGCTAGATTAAACTCCGATTGCCTCGGGTTTTTTTCCTGCTCTTTTTTCATAATATGATAGGCAATTATAGTTTAAAAAGCCTTAATTACACAAAATATTGTGTTTTAAAGCTAAAAATTGTCTATATATTGTTTTTCCAGAAGTTAGTAATTGGATACCTTCTGTCTTTTCCAAAATTTCTAGCCGAGATCTTAATTCCAAGGGGAACTTGCCTTCTTTTATACTCATTGAAATTGATTAAATCTATAACCTTTTGAACATCGTCTGAGTTAAAACCTGAGTCTATAATTTCTTTTTTAGTTTTGTCGTCTTCAACATATGCTTCAATAATGGGGTCAAGCAAA
This sequence comes from uncultured SAR86 cluster bacterium, assembly GCA_902514765.1. GTDB lineage: Bacteria > Pseudomonadota > Gammaproteobacteria > Magnimaribacterales > AG-339-G14 > MEDG-81. Next base: position 14,896 of record CABXSA010000005.1, read on the forward strand.
TCATAAGTTGGAAGTGAATCACTATCTTTTTGATCCTCTGATAACTCTGCGCTAGGCTCTCTATCAATTATTCTTTGTGGAATGGCTTTACTGAGAGAATTTCTGTACCTGGCCAAATCATATACGGTTGTTTTGTAAACATCTCTGAGAACAGAAAATCCTCCCGCAGTATCACCATATAAAGTTGAATAACCTACAGCTGCTTCACTTTTATTTCCTGTTGTTAGAACTAGATAGCCCAAATTGTTGGAAAGAGCCATAAGTGTAACTCCTCTGCATCTTGATTGAAGATTTTCTTCAGTTTTATCAAATTCTTTATGTTCTAACTTATCATCCAAAGAATTTTTAAATGCCGTAAACATCTCGGATATGGGAATTACCTCATGAGTAAAGCCAAGATTATCTGCTAGCTGTTGAGCATCTTCAACGCTAATGTCTGCAGTATATTTAAAAGGCATCATAACTGTATTGACCTTATCGGGTCCTAATGCATCAGATGCTATTGCAGCAGTTAACGCTGAATCAATCCCTCCAGATGAACCAATTAATATTCCTTTAAAATTATTTTTTTGAACATAATCTTGAGTACCAAGAACCAACGCTTTGTAAATATCTGAAATATCCCCTACCTTGCTTAATTTTTCTCCTTTTAAACTTGTTGAAATATTACTGTTGTCTATTTCAATCACGGTTTGATCTATTTCGAAACTTTTTAAACGCTTTACGGAATCTTTTGAATCAATAATCAGAGAACTTCCATCAAATACAAGTTCGTCCTGTCCACCCACCTGATTAACGTAAATTATTGGTTTTTTAAATTTAGCAAAATAATTGCAAAGCATTTCTTCCCGAAGATTTTTTTTATCTATTGTGAAAGGCGATGCACTTAAATTTATGAGTAAATCTATGTCTTGGTTGCATATTTCTGTTGTTAAATCTTCGTTCCAAATATCTTCACAAATAGAAATTCCAAACTTAAGGCCTCCATCCTCAAAAACTTCATGAGATTCTCCTTTTGAAAAATATCTTTTTTCGTCAAATTCTTTGTAATTAGGAAGAATTTGCTTTTTATAATTTTTAACAATTTTTCCATTTTGATAAAAAATTGCCGAGTTAAAGATATTTTCTCCCTCGCGAGATGGACATCCAATAATTATTGATATTTCTTTTGATAACTGTTCAAGCTCAAGAGAACATCTCTCGCTTTCTAGAAGAAAATCTTCCCTTAGTAGTAAATCCTCAGGTGGATAACCTGTTAAAAACATTTCAGAAAATACTATGAGATCCAAGTCTTTTGCTACAGCTCCGTCAATATATGACTTTGCAAGGTCTAAATTTCCTTGAATATCACCAACTTTTGGGTTTTCTTGAACTAATTTTATTTTATACATTAGTTAATTTAAGCTTTAATTTAAATTTAGAAGAGATAAAATCAACGGTCAAATGAAATATTTAACGGATAATACCAGAATAACAGGCTTGATGGAGGTGTCTCCTCCTGTGGAAGTTATTGAAAAGCTTCCAATTTCAGAAAAGGTTTCGGAACTGGTTTTCAATTCCAGAAATGAAATCTCAGATATTCTTCACGGAAAAGAAGATAGATTGGTTGTAGTTGTTGGTCCATGTTCAATCCATGATCCTAAAGCTGCGATTGAGTATGCTAAAAAACTCAAAACCCTAGAAAATGACTTAAATGATCAGCTCAAAATAGTTATGAGAGTTTATTTTGAAAAACCCAGAACGACTGTTGGTTGGAAAGGTCTTATTAATGACCCAAATCTAGATAATAGTTATGACGTAAATAAAGGTCTCAAGGTAGCTAGAAAGCTTTTATTAAAAATTAATGAATTGGGTTTGCCTGCGGGAACTGAATTTTTGGATATGATTACTCCACAATATATTTCAGACTTAATTTCTTGGGGTGCAATTGGAGCTAGAACTACCGAAAGCCAAATACATAGAGAGTTAGCTTCAGGTTTATCTTGTCCGGTTGGATTTAAAAATTCTACTAACGGTTCTATTCAGGTTGCCTTGGATGCAATCGGCTCCTCTTCAAACAGCCATATTTTTCTTTCCATCACGAAAGAAGGAAGATCTGCTATTTTCAATTCTTCTGGAAATAAAGATTGTCATGTGATTTTAAGAGGTGGAGAGGCTCCAAATTATTCAAAAAATGACATAAAAAGAGTCAATGAGGATTTAAAAAATTCTAATATTACTCAAAAAATCATGGTTGATATGTCACACGGAAATAGTCAAAAACAATTCAAAAAGCAACTCATAGTGAACAAAGATATTTCAGATCAAATTGCATCAGGAGATCAAAGTATTTTTGGAGTTATGATTGAAAGTAACCTGGAAGAAGGAAACCAAAAAATAGATTCACTTAAAAACCTTAAATATGGCCAAAGCGTTACTGATGCCTGTGTAAGTTGGAAAGATACCGAAGTGATGTTAAAGCTCTTAGCTAAAGCCGTTGATGCCAGGAGAGAAAAACTTAAGCGCTCTGCCTAAGTTTATGTCAAAAAAATCAAACATATTAAGCTTTGACAAAGAAATCGCTTCTAGCATTGGTCTAAAAGAAGCAATTGTTCTTCAATTACTTAATACCAGTACAAAGCTCAGTTTACATTTATTATTAAACAAACTTTCATTTATTGAAGAAAAAGATATACAAAATGTTCTTAAAAAACTTCTTAAACTTAAATTAATAGAAGAGTCATCGAAAGAGACTTTTTGTCTTAAATTTAAAGGTGAAGAAATTATCCCGGAGAGAAAGCAAAATATTTCTAAAAGATATATCCCTTCTAATAATATTTTGAAAGAAGCTAAAAGCCTTGGTGTTTCTGAAGACTTCATTAAAACTAAACTTCCTGAGTTCAAAATTTACTGGTCCGATCGAAAAGATAAAAGCTTCTCTTGGGACTATAAATTTCTTAAATACCTCTTAAAAGAATGGAGAAGCGAAGAAGAAAAATTGAATAAGGCATCCAAAAAGAGACCAATTGAAAAAAATTGGAAGCCTTCAAAAGAAGCATTACAAATATTAAAACATGCCGAAATAGAAGAAAAATTTATCATTGACGCCTTGCCAGAATTTATTTTGTATTGGAGCGATAGAAATACAGCATCAGATTCATGGAATAGTAAATTTCTAAATCATATTAAAAATCAGTGGGTCAGATATCAAAATTTAATTTCTTTAGTTAGGAAACCAACTAGAATGAGTAAAGATTGGAAACCTTCAGGAGATTGTTATGATGTTTTGAGTTTAGCCAAAATAAATAAGAGTTTTGCTTTGTCTCAAATACCAGAATTTAAATTATATTGGTTGGAGACAAAAGAAATGCGTAATTGCTGGAACTCTAAGTTTATCCAACATGTTAAATTTAAATGGAAAGCTAAACATGGGAATACAAAAAATGTATTATCAAGACTAAAAGATGATGAGTGGGCAGTTAACTTCAAAAATTAAAATACCTCAAAGCCAAGTAGAGCTAATTAATCTCATTTTTGCAGAGTTAGAAATCACTTTTCATAATCAATTTCATAAAGCATTTCCTGATGAGGAAACCTTATCCTTAGCTAAGCAACTTTGGCTCGCAAAGCTAAAAAAATATCAAAATGAGATAGTATTCAGAGCAATAGATAAAATTATAGAGACTTCAAAATATTTGCCATCTCTTAGCGCAGTTTTAAATCAAATTAAAGAATTAAAACTTCTTGAACAAAATATCCCCTCTTCAAATGCTGCTTATGTTGAAGCAAGTTCTCTGGGAGAGACAAATCCATTGGATTTTAATTGGTCTCATCCATTTGTTTATCATGCTGGTGCAAAAATAGGCTGGTATAGGTTAAAAACAGAGTCTGAGTTTGATATTAAAAAGGAATTCTTAGAGGCCTATGAGGAAGTAATAGAAGAAAGTGAATTTAAGGAAAGTCTGCTCCTTTTACCTGAAATCAAAAAAGGGTTTAATGAAGAAAAGCCCCTTTCAAGTGATTTACAAAAATTAAGGCTGGAGAAGATAAAAAAGAAATATTTGTAGATTTTCCTTGATATAATCGCCCCTCGCCTCTATATAAAGTTGAGGGATTATTTAATGAGTATCGTTTCAAAGTTTCTTAGCAGATCCAACTTAGAATGGGCGTCTATTTTCATTGGTTTTGCAATAATTTGGATGGTTTCTGGTCTATTCGTTCAAGAACCGGCTCCTAAGGCATTGATTGAAAAAAAAGATGCAGTAGTTAGGGTTATTGATCAAAAAGCAGAGAATTTCTCTAAAGAAATTGTAGTCAAAGGTTTTACAAAAGCTGATAAAAAAGTATTAGTCAAATCAGAAACCTCAGGGAAAATTATCGATTTACCAATTGCCCAAGGTACTTTTGTTAAAAAAGGGGATGTTATCTGTTCTTTGTTTGTTGCCGAAAGACAAGCAAATTTTGATAAAGCATTGCTTGATTTTAATTCAGCACAAAAACTTTACGAAGAAGAGCTTTATTCATCAAAGCAACTGCAAAATGCAAAATCAAATTATGAAAGAGCTAAACTTGAATTAGACTATGCAAGCATAAAAGCGCCATTTGATGGTGTAGTAGATAAAATTGATTTGGATGTTGGAGATTTTCTAAGTCGCGGCTCTACCTGCGCTACCCTTTTGGATTTAGATCCTATGATGGTAACAGGTGATATTTCTGAATCTGAACTTTTAGATTTAACAAAAGATAGCGGCGTTAAAGTTGTAACCAATGATGGTCAAGAGTTTCAAGGACAAATTACTTTTATCTCTTCTTCAGCAGATGAGATGATGCATACTTTTGACATTGAGATTTCTATCCCCAATCCACTTGGAAAGATCAAAGATGGACAAACAGCTGAAGTGGTAATCTTTGCTACTCCTGAGCCAGCTCATATAGTTCCACTTTCAATTCTAAGATTAGATGAGGCAGGTGATATTGGTGTCAGAGTCGTCAACAAAGATAGTCTTGTTGAGTTTTATAAAGTGGAAATCATTCAAGATACAGAAAAAGGAGTTTGGGTGACTGGTCTACCTTTCAATTCAAGAATCATTACTGTCGGTCAGGACTATGTAAATAACAATGAAAAGGTTGATATCGCGATTGACTATAGACTGAATACTGATGAAAACATTAATTGATTTTTTTGTAGATCGCTACAAGGCTACATTTACCTTCTTAACCTTCATATTAGTCTGGGGATTTACTTCGATCATACAAATACCGGCTTCAGCCTATTCAGACATTAATATTCCATATGTATTTGTCTCTACTTATTACGATGGTGTCTCTGCTCAGGATGCTGAAAGGCTTGTTACTAGGCCATTAGAGCAAAAGTTAAAGACCGTCGATGAATTAGTAGATCTTCAATCTTACAGCAGACAAAACATGTCTTATATTATTTTAGAATTTCCAGTTGAGTATTCAAAAGATGAAGCTGTTAAAGATGTTAGGAACCTGATTGATGAAACTAAGCAAGATTTACCATCAGAATCAGAAGATCCTGTGGTAAAAGAATTCACTTTGGATGAGTATCCAATATTGGATATAAACTTAATTTCTGGTTCTGCAAGTCAGCGAGAACTTTTGGCTTTTGCTAGAGAGCTTCAAACTGCAGTAGAGGCTATTCCAGATGTTTTAGAGGCACAGTTAAGAGGAGTTCCTGATGACTTATTAGAGGCCTTAATAGATAAAACCAAACTTGAAAGCTATAACGTCTCTCCAAGAGATCTGTACAATGCCATTGGAGATGCTAATCGGGCAATCCCTGCGGGAGACTTAAGATCATCGACCGGTAAGTTTTCTGTATTAGTCCCTTCTGTTTTTGAGAATGTTACAGATGTTGAGAATATCCCAATCATAGAAAACAATGGAAAGGTCATTACTCTTAAGGATTTAGTTTCTTTAAAAAGGACATTCAAGGATAAAGACTCCTTTTCGAGGGTAAACGGGAAAGATTCCGTCACCCTTTCTGTCATGAAAAGACAAGATGCCAAAGAAGTAGTTGCTGCAGCGAAAGTAAATTACGTTCTAGACCAATTTCGTCCTAATTTACCTAATGGGGTAGAAATAGTGATTACCCAAGATAGGACTGGTTGGTCTTCTATGATGGTTGGAGAACTAGGTGGCAACATTCTTACAGCTTTGATTTTAGTAATGACCATTGTTGTTGGAACCATGGGCTTGAGGTCATCAACCATGGTTGCGGGTGCAATCCCTACCTGCTTTCTTTTCGCTTCAATTTTTTTAGCTGCGATAGATTACAGTTTTAATTTTATGGTGTGTTTCGGGTTATTGATATCCCTGGGAATGTTAATTGATGGCTGTGTTGTGGTGGTTGAATATGCTGATAGGAAAATGGCCGAGGGATATGACAGAATTGAAGCCTATAAATTTTCTGCTAAGAGAATGTTTTGGCCTGTAACAATTTCTATCGGAACTACTTTATCAATCTTTGTTCCAATGTTTTTTATGCCAGGAATTTCAGGTCAATTTTTAAGGCCAATGATTACGACATTGTTTATTGTTTTATTGGGATCAATTCTGTACGCATTAATATTCACTCCGGCAATTGGATCTAGATTTGGCAATTTAGGAATTAGAAAGTCTAAAACTTTACAGAATGCTGACATTCTTGAGCATGGAGATCCCACTGAAATAAATGGCATGACAGGAACTTATGCCAGAGCTCTTGCTAAAGTTATCGCGTCTCCCGGAAAGTTTATAGTTTTTGTTGTTTTAACCGTTGCAACAATTTTTATGTTGTATGCGCAGCATGCCCCTGGAAGCAGATTCTTCATTGAAGAAGAGCCAATGGAAATGGAAGTAAAAATTGAGGGTCGTGGAAGTTTTGGTGAATCTGAGAAATTGGGTTTTTTAAAAGAAATAGAAGATATTGTCTTAAGTATTCCTGGTCCAAGTTCTATTTCTTTGAATATGAATGGCGTAGGTGACCCCAGAGATAGAGGTAATTCTGATGAAATAGGAACTATTTTCATAGAAATGCCTTTTGAAAAAGACCTTCGGCGCTCTGGCTGGGATGTATATGATGATCTTATAGAAAAAACCAAAGATATTCCGGGACTCATAGTAAACGCAAAAATAAGAGAGAATGGTCCGCCAACTGACTCCCCAATAGAGATAGAAATATTTGGTAAAGATTTTGACATGGTAACGGATGCAACTATAGCCTTAACAAAATACATGAAAGATTCTGTTCCGGGTGCAAAAAATATTTATAACACCATTCCAACAAATCTTTTGAAATGGACCATTAAAATCGATAAAGAAAGAGCAAAGCAATTTGGCGTGGCAACTCAAGATATTGGAGCTGCAATTCAATTCATGACTGCCGGAGTAAAAGTAGGAGAATATAGACCTGAAGATTTGGACGAAGAAGTTGACATAAGAGTTAGATTTCCGGCCAACCAGAGACGATTGGACCAATTCAACGAGCTAACCGTAAATACTAGATTTGGACAGGCTCCATTAAGCAGTTTTGTAGAGGTCGTTCCAGCATATATTCCACCTTCTATAAGAAGAGTATCTGGGGAAAGAGCATTCACGGTAGCAGCCGAATATGCAAAAGGTGCACTAGTAGAAGATGTCATTCCAAAAATTGAACAGTGGATTGCAGATAATAATGAGTATGAAAGATTGCAATTTAGATTTGGCGGACAACAAGCAGAAGCTGATGCTAACTCAGCTTTCTTTCTTTTTGCTTTTATTGTTGGCATATTTTTAATGTCCATTTTATTGATGGTTCAGCTCAATAGCTTTTATCAAGTTTTCATAATTGTTTCTGCTGTTATTTTATCCACAGCTGGAGTTCAATTAGGCTTGTTAGTCACACAACAAATATCAAGCGCCTTATTTACCAGTTTAGGAGTAATAGCCTTAGCTGGAATTGTTGTGAACAATAATATTGTTCTGGTTGATACATACAACGTTATTTCTAAAGAAAATCCTGATCTATCGAGAGACCAGATTGTGATTCGTACTGCAGCCCAAAGACTAAGGCCTATAATTCTAACAACAGCAACAACCGTTATTGGTTTATTGCCTTTAGCTTCCGGAATTGGAATTGATTTTTACCAAAGAAATATCGAATTGGGTGGAAGAGTTTCCGAGTGGTGGCAACCCATGTCCTTTGCTGTCGTTTGGGGCTTAACCTTTGCTTCAGTATTAACCTTGTTCTTAACTCCTTGTTGGCTTATGCTACCCGAAGCTATAAGAAAAACACTCAGAAACATAAAAAACACATTCTTAAAAACTGCCAGTGAACGATAAATCTAAAGAAAAGAGTCTAGATTTTGAAAAATCTCTTACAAAACTAGAAAGTATTATTGAACAGCTTGAAGATGGTGAGTTGCCTCTGAATGAATCAATAAAGACTTTTGAAGAAGGAGTTAAATTAACTAAACACTGTCAGGAACTTCTCACCAAAGCTGAATTGAAAATTCAAAAGCTTTTAGAAAAAGATGATGGCACGCTTGATCTAGAAGATTTTGATGATAAATAATCTAGAAAGTTTAAATATAAAAGACCTACCCTTTTTAAACAAAAATTTAAAAAGAATAGATAAAGCGATTCTTCAGTCTCTTCCTCCTAAAAACCTTTCCAAAATTTCTAAGGCTATTCATTATTCTGTCCTAAACGGAGGTAAAAGAATAAGGCCTCAGCTTGTTTTATTAATGGCTGAAACTTTGGAGGTGGATGTTAGTAAAAAAACCATTGATTTGATGGCAGCCTCAGGAGAGTTAATTCATTGTTATTCCCTCATACATGATGATCTACCATCTATGGATGACGACGATTTCCGAAGAGGTAAGCTTTCTTGTCATAAAAAATTTGATGAAGCAACAGCTATCCTAGCGGGTGATGCAATTCAACCTCTCGCTCTTGAGGTTTTAACAACGATAAAGGATGGACGATTAATGCCTGAACAAAAACTTCAAATAATTAATCTTTTTGCAAAAGCTTGCGGGCCAAAAGGCATGGTAGAAGGACAAAGTAGAGATATAGATGCAGAAGGAAGAAATATTAATATTGATGCTTTAGATAAAATTCATTATCTAAAAACAGGAAAACTTATAGAGGCTTGCGTAGAATCGATTTGTATCCTAAAAAAAGATTTACCTAAAAAACATTTAAAAGCTTTTTTGGATTTTGCAAAAAAGTTTGGCTTAGCTTTTCAAATCAAGGATGATATTTTGGATGTCCTTGGAGATGAAAATACAATTGGTAAGCCTATAAATTCGGATTCTAAACTTAAAAAAGCTACTTATCCGTCAATCATCGGATTAGAAGCTTCTCAATTGAGGGCAGAAAAATTATGCTCAGAAGCTTTAAAAATATTGAATAGGCTCCCCTATAATACTGATAATTTAATTAAGCTCTCGAAATTCATTATCTTGAGAAACAAATGACCAAAACTTATTTTGAAATTCCATCCTCTTGTCCCAACACTCCTTTGCTTGATGAAATAAATTATCCTGCTGATTTAAGAGATCTTTCAAAAAAAGAACTCAATCAGCTTGCTGATGAACTAAGAGAATTCCTAATATATTCGGTTGCACAAAGTGGAGGTCATTTTGGAGCTGGTCTTGGAGTGATAGAACTCACCATTGCATTACATTATGTATTTAATACGCCTGAAGATAATTTAATCTGGGACGTAGGTCATCAAACTTATCCTCACAAAATTTTAACTGGAAGAAAAAAAGACATGCATACAATTAGATCAAAAGGAGGTTTGCATCCCTTCACCAACATTGAGGAGAGTGAATATGACTCTTTTGGAGCAGGGCATTCAAGTACTTCTATTAGTGCAGCACTAGGAATGTCCGTCGCTAGTCCTGAAAAAAAACACGTAGCCATAATCGGTGATGGTGCAATGACAGCAGGCATGGCTTATGAAGCGCTTGCTCATGCAGGTTCTTTAGATTCAAATATTTTAGTTATATTGAATGACAACAATATGTCAATTTCTAGAAATGTTGGGGGCTTCTCTAATTACTTAGCAAGGATTTGGGCGAGTAAACTTTATTCATCTATAAGAGAGGGAGGCAAAACAGCTTTAAGATTTATCCCATCTGCCAAGAGTTTTGCTAAAAGAGCAGAAACCCATTTTAAAGGTATGTTAGCTCCCGGTACTCTTTTTGAAGAGTTAGGATTTAACTATATAGGTCCAATGGATGGTCATAATTTAGATGAAGCTATAAAAACCCTTAACAACCTTAAGGATTTGAAAGGGCCAAAACTTCTTCACCTAATTACACAAAAAGGAAAAGGTTTTGAACCCGCTGAGGAAAAGCCAATAACCTTTCATGCCCTAAATAAAATTGAGCCTGAAAATAAGAAGTCCAATGGAACAAAATATTCTGCTGTTTTTGGAGAATGGCTTTGTAACAAAGTAGAAACCGGAGATAAAAACTTATTTGCCATAACTCCGGCTATGTCTGAAGGTTCTGGTATGAATGAGTTTGCAGAAAAATATCCAGAAAAATTTTTTGATGTTGCAATTGCTGAACAACATAGTATGACTTTTGCTGCTGGTCTGGCTAAAGAAGGTAAAAAACCTATTCTGGCAATTTACTCTACTTTTCTGCAAAGAGCCTATGATCAACTTATTCACGACGTTACTCTACAAGATTTAGATGTAACCTTAGCCATTGATCGAGCTGGGTTCGTCGGAGGAGATGGAGCTACTCATGCAGGGATCTTTGATGTTTCATTCCTTAGATGTATACCGAATATGATAATCATGAACCCCTCTGATGAAGCAGAGTGTTGGAAAATGCTTTCCACTGGATATAACTACCAAGGTCCAGCAGCAATACGTTATCCAAGAGGTGAGGGGCCAGGAGCAGAAATTTTAAAAAACTTTGATTGCCTTGAAATAGGAAAAGCTAGGATAATTAATGACCTAGATTCAGAAATTGCCATTTTCTCTTTTGGAAACGTACTGGATTTATCATTGGATATTGCGGATGAATTGAACTGCTGTTTAATAGATATGAGATTTATAAAACCTCTTGATGAAGAACTCATAGAAAAATATGCTAAGAAATGCAAACATCTGATTTCCATAGAGGAAAACGTAATCTCAGGTGGAGCAGGTTCAGCAGTAAATGAGTTTCTATCGACAATAGGCTTTTCAGAAAAACTAAAAATATTTGGTATTCCGGACGAATTTCCAATAGTGGGTAGTCAATCTGACCAAAGAGAAGCAGCAGGATTAACTAAAAAAGAAATAATTAGGAAACTTTCTTTGGAATTGAACTTAGAAGAACTCAATAAAAAAATTTCCACCCAGTAAAGTCAAGCCAGCAAAAACTCCGGCAATTAAGTCGTCTAAAACGACTCCAAATCCTGACTTAAATTTTTGATCTATATAAGAAATTGGATGAGGTTTAAAAATATCAAAAAACCTAAAAAAAAATATTAAAATTATTGCAGCAATAAAACTTTCTTTTTCCCACTTATCCAAAGCAAAGTCATAAACCCCCAACAAAGGCAAGAATAAAAAGGCCATCCAAGCTCCTGCCACTTCATCGATTACGATAGTTTTATGATCTTTTTCAGATAATCCTTTAGTTGCAAGGTTGCATGCAATGATAGCTACAACTGTTAGTCCCAAAAATACTAGAAAAAAAAGAAAATAACTTAATTGCACATATACGAGCAAACAAAATAATATGAATGCTGCAATTGAGCCCCAAGTCCCTGGAGCTTTAGGTAACAACCCTACTCCAAAAAAAGTAACTATCAAGTGAGAAATTTTATTTAAATTTGGGAATTCATTCATTTTTTAAAATGGTTATAACCTTTTTGTTTTAAATATACCCTTTTTTCTTCATTATAGATTTTGATTCCTTTTGACTTGGTGATTTTTCCAATATTATTGATTTTAATCTTTAGGTTTTTAGCTAAGTCGTCGATTTTTTTTTCTCTTCTTTGTGGCACAGTAAAGCAGAGTTCATAATCATCGCCCCAAGTGAGTGCCTCTTCTAAAGATCCAGCATGAGGAATTGATGCAATATTAATTTCAGCTCCTTTATTGCTTTGATTGCAAATGTGACCTAAATCACTCAACAAGCCATCTGAAATATCTATGCAACTGGTTGCGATATTTTGCAAATTTTTACCAAGCAAAGTATGCACCTTGGGCTTTAAAAATTTTTTAAGATATTTTTTTTCATCTTTAGATAAGTTCTTTTTTTTAGATCTTAAAACTTTCAATCCTAGTCTAGCTTCTCCTAAGGAACCGCTGGTAAATATCAAGTCATCTTCTTGTGCACCTTCTCGCGAAAGGAAATCTTTTTTATCTACTTCACCACAAACTCCAACCGAGACTGAGCATTCTTTTCCTTTGATTAAGTCTCCCCCAATAACAGGTACTTTGTAATCCTTAGTAAAAAGCTTTAAACCTTTGGCAAATTTTTTTATCCAATCGAGATCTGTTGTTGGCGATACCAAGGTAATAGAAAGCCACTTAAGAGTTCCTCCACAAGCAGGAATGTCGCTAGCTGCCACACAACATCCTCTATAAGCAATTAGTTCAGGATCTAATGACTTAGGAAAATGAACGTTTGAATTTGAGACATCAGTGGAAAAAATTAGATCAGTTTTTTTGGCAGAAAAAAGTCCTGCATCGTCTCCTGGTCCAATCAAAATACCTGAGGAGTCGTTGTATCGACTCCCCAAGTTTTTAAAATATTTTTGTAGAATTAAAAATTCATCCGATTCTCTCATACAGAATCGGATAAATTGTTAAGAATTGTAGGCTTCAAAAAGACCAGTCGCTCCCATACCTCCACCGACACACATGGTGACGATGCCATACTTTCCATCTCTTCTGTTCAACTCTCTGGCTACGTGTCCTACTTGTCTAGAACCTGTCATGCCGAAGGGATGTCCTATAGAAATAGAGCCACCATTTACATTAAGCTTTTCGGTTGGTAGACCAAGCTTGTCTCTTATATAAACAACTTGAGAAGCGAATGCTTCATTAAGCTCCCATAGGTCAATGTCTTCCATCTTCAGGTTGGCAGCTTTTAGAAGCTTAGGTATTGAATAAACAGGGCCAATTCCCATTTCATCTGGCTGACAGCCAACTACTGTAAAACCTCTAAAATAAAGTTTTGGAGTTAAGCCCAATTCTTTAGCTTTTTCTTCACTCATAACAAGAGTGACTGATGCACCATCTGAAAGTTGCGAAGAGTTTCCAGCCGTTACTGAGCCGTTTTCAGGATCAAAAACTGGTTTCAAAGAAGAAAGGCCATCAATGGTTGTTTCTGGGCGGTTGCAGTCATCACGATCTACAGTAACTTCAACGTCTTTTTCTTCTCCAGACTCTTTATTTACCAACTTCATAATAGTGTCCATTGGAACAATTTCATCGTCGTAATAGCCTGCTTCTTGAGCTGCAGCTGTTCGCTGTTGACTGGATAAAGCATATTCGTCTTGAGCTTCTCTAGTCACGTTATAACGCTTAGCTACGCATTCTGCAGTTTGTCCCATTGCATGATAGATTCCTGGTACATCAGCTGCCAATTTATCATTTACATACATATGCATATTTGTATTTCCTTGCGTGGTGGATATTGACTCAACACCACCAGCTATGATGCAGTCTGAAAAACCACTTTGAACTTGAGTCGCAGCCATAGCGACTGTTTGTAAACCAGAAGAACAATATCTATTTACAGTTGTTCCTCCTACTTCAATTGGTAATTTAGACAATACTGCAACATTCCTTGCAATATTGTGTCCTTGAGCTCCTTCAGGAGCACCACAACCAAGAATCATATCCTCTACCATTGAAGGATCTAATCCAGGATTTCTTTCTAGAAGAGCATTAACTAAGTGCGCTGTCATATCATCAGCACGTGTTTGATTGAATCCCCCTCTGAAAGATTTAGCTAATCCAGTACGGACGCTATCAACAATTACTACATTTCTCATAAAATCTCCTATTTTTGTAGAACAATGATTATAAAGAGTAATTTTGTTTATTACTAATAAAAAAAACCCCTACAAAAGCAGGGGTTTTTTTTGGTTAAGAGTGATTTTTAGAAACCAATTCCAAAAGTCATTCCAAAAGATCTTGGCTCTCTAACCCATACAGAAGCTGTATGACCTACAGAAGAGTTACCAACAGCGGTTCCAGTAATATTTCTGTCATCGGTAAGGTTTTGTGCCCAAAATCTTAAGTTCCAGTCACCATCAGTTGGAATCACAGAAAGTGAGAAGTTCCACTCATCCCACGCAGGGATTTTAGATGTTTCGATATTGAAAATACTTGAGTAGCGCTCACTTTGGTAGTAGTAATCCAATCTAGGAGTAACTTCTAAGTTGTTTGTTTGGAAAGTGTAAGCAAGACCCATGGATAATGTCATGTCTGAAAAAGGCATTTCATTTCCAGTTAGGTTTTGTTGCAGACCAGAACTTAGCCACTTACCAGTAGCAGTAGCAGTTCCTAAACAAACTTCATTAGCACCAATTGTAAGAGCATTAGCACCGCCTGCTGCTCCAAAATCAGTCATTGCTTTGAATAACTTACAAACACCACCAGTTTGAATAGCTGCACCAGTACCTCTAATTACTACTGAAGGTAGTAAAGTTCCATCAGGTCCAGCAGTACCAGTAGCATTAGCAACTGGAGAATAAACTTGGATACTTGAAGCTGTTCCACCACCAGCAGCTGGTAAACATGTGTTTGGTCCACCAACAGAAGTCATAAAGTGACATACACCACCCAAGTTTCCGTATCCTTCGGCAGCGGAGCTCATTTCGAAAGGAACGACGTTAACAAGATCAAGTGCAGTAATTGCAGTTCCTGATCCACAGTCACTTGCACCATCACAAGTTAATCCAAACGCAATCTCGTTAGACCCTCTTAAGGCAGCAATTGCGTTTGCTCCTGCTGTAGCTTGAGCAGTTGCATCACCACCGCCTTGAGCAGAAGCTGCGACTGCAGCAGCTTGACTTAATTGTACGTCAAGAATTTTTCCGTACATGTAACCAAAGGCATCTTTGTTTAATAAGAATGAGTTAGCAGTTTGGTTTTTAGCCACGTGCCAGTCTGTGTAACCATCCATACTTCCAGTGGAAGCTTGTTTTCTGTAATGACCGCCTAAGTCATGAGGATTGATCATTGAGAAATTACCCACTTCAGTACTTGAATAACTGAACATCATGTTGAAAGTTAAACCTGGAACATCTGGGGGAGCTAATAAAAATTCAAGCTCAGCACCCATAGTTTCTAAAGGCATACCTGTATTAATTGCAGTTTCATTCCTAATTACACCAACGTGATAATTAGTGAAGTCATAGTAATAAACTGAAGCGTTAGCAACAATTCCTTCTTCTGGAACTGAAGCTTTCACACCGAATTCAAAAGCATCAACTTCTGTGCTTTCAAATGCAAAAGGAGTATTAGGGAATTGCGCCGCATTAAATGGCGGGTTAAATCCACCTCCTTTAAATCCAATTGAATAACTTGCATAAAACAAAGTATCGTCATTGATTTGCCAATCCCAAACTAAACGACCCGTTGTTTGAGAGAAATCTTTAATTGGACTTACACCAAAAGAAGTATAGTCGGCGTTATTCGCAGGTAGTGTTCCAAAGATTTGTGCTCCATTTGTGTTACCTAGACCTGTTGCTGTAGGTTGTTGTCCTACTGTTTGACCGACAGTATTTGCTTGTTTTCCATCAGGTGCTTGAATTCCATTAGAAGTAAAACATGCTGTATTTTCTACACCAGTACTCATATTGTATGATCCCGGCGTACCGTTTGCCTGAATACCACAAGCATTAGCAGATGCTGTTGCCCATGAGGAAAGCAATGGTACTTTATAAAAAGTGGAATTCACCGAAACCGACTTAGTATCTTCATTGTATCTAAAACCAGCAGTCAATTTGTGGTTATCAGCAACATCAAAGTAAAACTCTGTAAAGATTGCAGAAGAATCTAGCTTATAAGATTCAGTCGTATTATGGAAAAATTCAGTATACAAACCATCAATTCTGGAAACCATATCGTGAGCAACCGCAGCAGCAGTTGTAGTGACACCATTAGCTGCATACTGTGCAACAGCCGGAGCCATTGTTGCTAAGACAGCGTCTCCCGTAGCAGCTGTAACTGCAGCAGTAGTAGCATCAAGTCCTAAAGTAGACGCACAATTCGTTGCGCCTAAAGCTGAACAAGTGATAAGTCCTCTAAAAGTTTGTCTAGTAGAGGTAGATATCGTAGAAGGTAAACTAAGAGCATTTAAAGTAATACCAGATGCATAGACATCATAAAAAGAAGAAGTGTCATTGGAGATGTTAATACCACCAATTAAGAAATTAAACATACCATCTAAATCAGATGAATACTTAATCTCGTAAACACTTCCTTTAGAGTCCTGTTTAGATGCATCACCAGAAACTGGTAAAATATGATTTCCTCTAACTCCCTCTCCATTTGGACAGAAAATACCTGCTTTAAACTGCTCTATAGCACATTGAGGTGTAATTTCTGAATTACTGTAACCCAGAGGTAAACCTTCGTTACCTTGAGCGGTTGAGTATATTGGAAGATTTTGCACTGCAGCACTCCATCTCACGCCACTTCCTTCACTGGATAGTGAAGATGTATCACGATAAAACTGTCTTCTTTTATTATTGTAAGTGAACGTTAAAGTACCTTGATCGAAAGCTTCTTCAAAAATTAGCTGAGAATTAGATTCTTGAGCAAAGTGTCTAGGCGCAGCCCATGCATTTGCTTGGAAAAATTCTTGAGGAATTGTACCGCTATCCTGTGGAAGTCCAGTAGGTGCATAAGTTGCTGATCCGCCAGCAGTACCATTAGTTAAAGTACTGGGTACGTAAAAACCTAAAGTACCTCCTAATAAGCCTGGAAGAGTAGAACCATTAGACATTGGGTGGATTGGATTAAATGCTTGTTTACCACCCATAACACAACCTTGTACTAGGTTAGCACCAGTATCACAAAAGACACCATTTACTTGGGATCGGTTAGATTCCTCATCGAAAGCATTATGAATCAATGTGATCGTAGAAGAGTCTCTAGGTTCCCATTGCAAACTAGCACGCCATTGATAAGATCCTCTGTCATCAAATTCACCAGTTGCTTTAGAATATAAATTTTTAGTTACTCCGTCTTTTTCAAAATTTGTATAAGCAAGTCTTATACCTAGTTCATCACTGACAGGTACGTTAAAAATTGCCTCAATATTTTGGTAGTTGTCTGACCCTGCCTGAAGTCTAACACTTCCTTCAAATGCATCTAAGTCAGGTCTAGCAGTAATCAAGTTAATAACACCACCAGTTGAGTTACGACCAAATAGAGTACCTTGAGGTCCACGTAAAACCTCAATACGAGCCATATCTAAAAAGCCTTGCTCATTGGTAGACGTTGCTCCAATAGGCATACCATTGACATGAAGTTCAACACCGGCATCGGAACTTGCAGCTGTAGCAAAGTTAGCTACCCCACGAATTGAAAATCCACCGCCGTTAAACCCATCTGCGGAATAACCTAGGCCCGGAACTTGAAGTTGTAAATCACTTGCAAATTCCATTTGACGTTCTTCTAGAATGTCATCGGTAAATGCAGAAACCGCAATAGGAACGTCTTGCAGACTTTGCTCAGTTCTTTGCGCTGTAACGATTACTTCCTCAATTGTTGCTTGAGCGAATGCAGTAGTAGATAAAAGAGCTCCTACAATAAACGCTAAGCTTAGTTTAAAGAAATTACTCATTTAGAATCCTCCCCTAATGAGTTAAAAAAATTTTAATGTGAAGAATTCTGATGCTTATAAACAATCTAAGTCTAATAACCTTTACTTATAAGCTTAAGATTTCTCCCCCTATAGCAATCGATAATACCTAATTTTGTAAGTACTGCAACCCTTTAAGGTCAAAAAACAATCATTTAAAGTAAACTAGTTTTATCAATTTATAACCAATTTAAAGCAAGATGAAATGAATAAAAAAGAGAGGGCGCTATTTATAGAAACTAAATTGAATGAATTATTTCCAAATCCTAAAGCTCCTTTAGATCATTTGAATGCTTTTACGTTTCTAATTGCCGTTCTTTTGAGTGCGCAGACTACTGATAAACGAGTTAACGTCGTGACAAAAGAACTATTCAAATTAGCAAAAGATCCAAAGAGTATGTTTAATCTTGGAGAAAAAAAGGTCTATGAACACATAAAAACTTGTGGATTAGCTCCAAAAAAAGCTAGAGCAATAATAGAAACTTCTAAAATTTTAATCGATAAACATCACGGAAAGGTGCCTAAGGAACTTGATGATCTTAAGGAGTTGCCAGGAGTTGGGCACAAAACAGCTTCTGTTGTGGTGAGTGAGTTTTATGGAATACCTGCATTTCCTATAGATACTCATATACATCGTCTTGCACAGCGTTGGGGTCTTTCCAATGGAAAATCAGTAAAACAAACTGAAAAAGATTTAAAAAATATCTTTGATGAAATGAGTTGGCGTAATTTACATCTGCAGATAATTTTTTATGGGAGAGCATTTTGTACCGCAAGAGGCTGTGACGGAACAGTCTGTTTTATGTGTAAAAGTTTATATCCTAATAGAAAAAACAAAATTAAGACTTCAAAAGCTTAAAATAATTTCTTTCAAGAGTATAATTAGATTTTTGTTCTCATAAATATGTACGGCAACAATCTATCTATAAAATCCTTTGACGATGATCTTTGGCAAGCTTTGGAACAAGAGCGCGTAAGACAGGAACAGCATATTGAGTTAATTGCTTCTGAAAACTATGCCTCTCCAAGAATATTAGAAGCTCAAGGTTCTATTCTTACTAACAAATATGCAGAAGGCTATCCAGGCAAAAGATACTATGGAGGCTGCGAGTTCGTCGATATTGCAGAGCAATTAGCAATCGATAGAGCAAAGGAATTATTCAACGCAGATTATGCTAATGTTCAACCGCATTCAGGAGCAAGTGCAAATGCTGCAGTCTTTCTTGCTTTGTTGAATGCAGGTGACAAAATTTTGGGAATGAGCTTGGATCATGGAGGTCATTTAACCCATGGTTCCAAAGTAAATTTTTCAGGAAAAATTTATGAATCTTATAGTTATGGAATAGATCCTGAAACTGGAGATATTGATTATGCCCAAGTGGAAGCTTTAGCTAAAGAACACAAACCGAAACTAATCATATGTGGCTTCTCAGCTTTCTCCGGGATTCTTGATTGGGCCAGGTTTAAGAAAATTGCTAAATCAATAGATGCTTATTTATTAGCAGATATTTCTCATGTTTCTGGTTTGGTTGCTGCAGGCTTGTATCCTAACCCCTTCCCTCATGCGGATGTGGTTACAACTACTACTCACAAAACTTTAGTAGGACCAAGAGGTGGTTTGATTCTAGCCGGTCCAAATGAAGAGCTACAAAAAAAGCTTAACTCTGCACTCTTTCCTGGATCCCAAGGCGGTCCCCTTATGCACGTTATAGCTGCCAAAGCAGTTTGCTTCAAGGAAGCTATGGAAGATGACTTCAAATCCTATCAGCAACAAATTTTATCGAATGCAAAAGAAATGAGTAAGCGATTAATGTCTAATGACATAGACATTGTCTCCAATGGAACATCGAATCACATGTTCCTTGTTAACTTGATAAAAAATGAGGTAACTGGAAAAGAATTGGAAGCGGCTTTGGGAGAAGCATTTATTACTGTCAATAAAAATTCAGTTCCTAATGATCCAAAATCTCCTTTTGTTACTTCAGGAATTAGAGTTGGAACTCCTGCTGTTACAAGAAGAGGTTTTAAAGAAGAAGAAGTTTCTAAAGTTGCTGACTGGATTTCACAAATTATTCAAAATGTTGATGACAAAAATTTAATCGCTGAAATTAAAGATGAAGTTTTAAAACTCTGTAGTAATTTCCCAGTTTACTCCCAGTAAAATATGCATTGTCCTTATTGCTCCTTTGAAGAAAGTAAGGTCATAGATTCTCGTCTTGTAACCGAGGGAAGTGAAATTAGAAGAAGACGTGAATGCCTTAAATGTGGAGAAAGGTGGACTACCTTCGAAGTTGGCGAACTAGTTATGCCAAAAATCATTAAACAAGATAAATCTAGAGTTCCTTTTGATGAAACAAAAATAAGAGAAGGTATAGCTAGATCTCTTGAAAAAAGACCGGTTAGTGATGCGCAATTTCAAACGCTTATTGAAACTATTAAGAAAGAGATTAGAGATTTTGGAGAAAGAGAAATTGAATCTAAACAAGTTGGTGAAACAGTAATGAGATATCTAAAGAAACTAGATGAAGTTGCTTTTGTCAGATTTGCTTCAGTTTATAGAAGCTTCCAAGATCCTAATGAATTTAGTGAAGAAGTAAAAAAATTGAGCGATGAATGATTCTTACTTTATCTCCAAAGCCATATCTCTTGCTCTTAAAGGAAAATTTAATACTAAGCCCGGAGTAAATGTTGGCGCTATTATTGTTAAAAATAATAAGATCATTGGTAAAGGATTTTATGAGGCTTATGGAGGTCCTCACGCAGAGATTAATGCCATAAATCAAGTTAAGAATAAGTATAAAAAAAATTATCTTAAGCATCTTTCCCAAAGCGAGATATTCGTTACTCTAGAGCCATGTAGCAAGGAAGGAAAAACAGGCGCTTGTGTAAATGAGCTAAAAAAATATGATTTCAAAAGAATAATTGTTGGCGCAGAGGATCCTTCCCAAAATGGCTTGAAAAGTTTGCGACGTGCTGGCTTTGAAGTAAGAAATTTAAATAGTGAAGAATGTCTGAACATAAATAGAGCCTTTCTTCATAAGGCAAAATTCGAAAAACCTTACGTTAAGGCGAAAATTGCAATATCTAATGACTATAAATCTGTCCATCTATCAAAAAATAGAAAATGGATTACTGGGGCTCCGGCTCGTAAGGACGTTCAATTATTGAGAGCTCAGGCAGACATTATCCTTACAGGATCTGGAACAATAAATTTTGACAAACCTTCTATGAATGTAAGAGCAAAAAAAATTATTTCTAATAAAAGTTTTATTCAGCCAGCTAGATATGTTTTTTCTAATGATCTTTTACTAAATTGGTCGGCTCCTTTTTTTAAATTACCAGGTAAAAAGGTAGTTGTAACTTCAAAGAAAAGCCTCCCAAAAGAGGCAAAGAAAATAAAAGATATTTCATTAGAAATAGTAAATAAAAAAAATAATTTGTTGAATCCGGAACACTTTATAAAAAAAATATCCAAGAAAAATTTAAATAGTATATTGATTGAATCTGGTCCAAAACTTCTCGGCAGTTTTGGAGATAATAATTTAATTGATGAATATATTTTTTATATTTCTAAAGAAAATCTAGGCGATAAAGGTTCCTACTTTTATGCGGGCAAGAATAAATTTAACTTTTTTGATAACAAGCAATTCGATATAGTTGAAGATATCGAGATTGGAAGAGATAAAAAAATAGTTTTAAGGAAAAAATAAAATGGATTTGAATGGCACAAAAGAACTAATTTCAGAAATTAAGAAAGGAAATATGGTGTTATTAATGGATGATGAAGATCGGGAAAACGAAGGAGACCTTATTCTAGCTGGAGAAAAAGTTACCGCAGAAAAAATAAATTTCATGGCAAAACACGCAAGAGGATTGATTTGTCTAGCAATGAGCCAAAACAAATGTGAATCTTTAAATTTAAATCAAATGGTAAGCGATAACAAAAGCGGTCTTGGAACAGGCTTTACAGTATCTATTGAAGCTGCTTCCGGAATAACTACCGGTATTTCAGCTGCCGATCGCGCAAGGACAATTTCTGTTGCTTCAAAAGCCAAAGCTAAGTCCAATGACATTGTTTCTCCCGGACATGTATTTCCTGTTAGAGCTATACCAGGAGGAGTTTTGTCGCGAACAGGTCATACAGAAGGAAGCACAGACTTATGTAGGTTGGCTGGGCTAACAGAATCAGCTGTAATTTGTGAGGTAATGAATGAAGACGGAACCATGGCTCGAAAAAAAGCTTTAATGGATTTCAGTAGAAAACATAACCTAAAGATAGGAACGATTGCCGACCTAGTAAACTATAGAATTTTAAATGAAAAAACCATAGAGAAAATAGATCGAAAAACGGTAAAAACAGAGTATGGAAAGTTTAATCTTATTATGTACAAAGATTTGATATTCGGAGAAACTCACCTGGTCCTTCAAAAAGGTAAAATTTCGAAAAATAGCCCTACTCTTGTCAGAGTTCAGCAAAGTAATTTCTTTCACGATCTATTAAATGTAAATGAATTTGGTGCTAGATGGTCTGTTTCGGATGCCATGAAAAAAATAAATGAAGAAGGTAAGGGAATTATTCTAATGATTGACGGAGAAAGAGATAAAGCTACTGAATTTAATGAAATAAATGCCTCAAAGAAAAATAGAAAAAGTATTCCCAATAACGATCCCAGAAGAATTGGTATAGGGTCACAAATCCTTAGAGACTTGGGAATCAAAAAAATTAAGTTAATGGGTTCTGAAGTTCGATATCCATCCTTATCAGGATTTGATCTAGAAGTTATAGAATACGTAAAAAAATGAAATCTTCGAAAATAGACATTCAAAAACCTACTATAGATTTAAATAAAGTAAAGTTTGCAGTTGTCAGCACCTACTGGAACGAAGAAATTATCAAGCCAATGCTTGATGATTGCCTTTCGACATTGAGTGAATATAACTTACAAAAAAAATCTTTTATTGTCCCAGGAGCTTACGAACTACCCTTTATAGCCCAATCTCTTTGTGATACCTATGATGCAATTATTTTACTTGGTTGCATTATCAAAGGAGAAACACCTCATTTTGAAATTATCTCACAGAGCATAAGTGATAAAGTTTTAGAGACCTCTCTCAATAAAAATATTCCTATAATTTTTGGTGTGCTTACAACTAACAATGAAAGTGAAGCAAAGGAAAGAGCAGCGTATAAAGGATCAGAGTTTGCTCTATCAGCTTTAAGTGTATTAGATACATTAAACAAAATTAAGTGAAATCCAATCCATCTCCTACCAAAATACGAGAGTTAGTTATTCAGACACTCTATCAGAAGACTATTTCTGGAGATTCAAATACTAAAGTTTTAAAAGAATTAAAACAGTCACAAAAAAGTTTAAACACTGAAAAAGTCAGTGAAATAATAAAAGATATAAAACTATCTGAAGACAAATATTTAGAATCCATCACAAAATTTTCTCATATTCCATCTTCTAGAATTGGAGGAATTGAACTTTCTATTTTGTATCTTGCATTTCATGAAATTTCTCATTCGAATCTTGACAAACCAATTATCATAAATGAAGCCATCAAACTGGCTAAAAAATTCGGACAAAGTTCTAGTCACAAATTTATAAATGCAATCTTAGATAAGGCAATAAAGAGTATTTAAATTATCTTAGGACAGTGCTTTCACTATCAGGTCCAGTGGAAATAATTTTTACAGGTACTTCGCAGATATTTTCAATATATGAAATAAAGTCTTTTGCTTCTTGAGGAAACTTATCAAAATTAGTTAGATTTTTTGTTGGGGATTTCCATCCAGTTAAAGTCTCGTAAATAGGCTTCACATTATCAAGATCCATACATTCTCCAAATGTTGTATCTGTTTCATCATCGGCGTATGCCTTGCAAACCTTTATCTCATCAAGGCCATCTAAAACGTCTATTTTTGTAAGACAAAGTCCTTTAATGCTATTTGTTTGAATAATCCTATTCATTAAAACTGCATCAAACCAGCCACATCTTCTTAGTCGGCCTGTTGTAGCACCTACTTCTCCGCCAGTTTTTGCAATATAGTCTCCAAGTTCATCATGAATTTCAGTTGGCATTGGCCCCTCTCCAACTCTTGTGACGTAGGCTTTAACTACACCCAAAATATTCTGAACATCTAAAGGACCACAGCCTGCTCCTGCGGCAATACCAGAAGGAGAACAATTACTAGATGTAACGAACGGATAAGTTCCTTGATCGATATCGAGTAAAGCTCCTTGCGCGCCCTCAAACAAAACTGATTTTTCTTTAAAATTTAATTGTTTTATCAACATTGAAACATCTGCTAACAATGGTTTTACCTTCTCTCCAAATGCCAAATTTTCGTCAATTAAATTACTCAAGGACAAGGCTTCTTTCCCAAAAAATTTCTCGATCGAAAAATTATAAAAGTCTAGAGTTTCTTCTAACAAAGGTCTCAATTGTTTTTCATCGAGAGTATCTACAACTCTTATCGCCCTTCTAGCAACCTTATCTTCATAAGCCGGTCCAATTCCTCTAAGCGTTGTTCCAATGTTTTTTTGGTTATTTGACTTCTCTCTGTAGAGGTCTACTAGCTTGTGGTAGGGTTGGATCAAAACGCATGCTGGACTAATTTTCAATCTATCTGCAATACCTGAGGTATGTTGACTTATTTCTTCTATTTCTGAGAAAAGTGCGTCATAAGATATTACGACACCCCTACCTATCAATGACAAAGAATCTTTATGACAGATTGATGAAGGTAATAAGTGAAGAACAATTTTTTTTCCATTTACAATAAGAGTGTGGCCTGCATTATGTCCGCCTTGATACCGACAAGCTGCGCCAAAATTTCCTGCCATAAAGTTTACAATTTTACCCTTCCCTTCATCACCCCACTGAAGACCTAAGATCGCAGTATTTAAAATCGTCATTTTTTTTGATTAAGCTTTATGAGCGATGAAACATTGATGTCAAACCCAATTGCTTCTCTAAATAGGTTTTGTTGCTCAGTTTTATAATGGCCTCCTTTTGCTATCGGAAAACCAAACCCCGAAGCATGTAAAGAAAAAACTAAACCAGAATGATAGTCAAAGCCAGGGAAATCCGAAAAGTCTAAATGATAGTCAATCGAACTAGGCAAATTTTTTATTATTTGTTTTATTTTTTTAGCGGAGTCTTTGAAAATTTTATTTTTGTGTTCCTTCAAATACTTTAAACAATCAACTTTTCCACTTAGCGACATGAGTTTTTTCAACTCAAATAAATTTTTTTTATTAAGCTTTTTTGATATGAAGAATTCCTCAAGGTCAGTTTCTGATTTAGATGACATAATCTTTTTTAATGTTTTTAACTCTTGCAAAGATAACTTCAAATTAGTTAATAAGTAATCCATTGGTTCAGTTCTGCCCAGTGAAAGAGTAAGTTTATATCTTCCTGTCTTCTTTAAAGACGAAATCATTAGTCTGACAATATCAATTTCGTCAGAAATGGAAATTCTTCCAAAAAGCTCTACTCCAGTTTTGTATGCAATTTTTGATTTAGTTAGTGAGTCTTTAGTTTTTCTTAAAGTTTCACCGAAATAACAATATTTTTTTTTGGATTTAACGCCTAGCTGAAGATCAATTCTTGCTATTTGCTGAGATATGTCCGGTCTGATGGAAATATTTTTTAAATTTTCGTCAGAAAAAGTATATGTAAACTCTCTCAAAGAATCGTTTGCGCTTCCTCCTATGCTATCTGAAAACTCTATTAAAGAAGGTATGACAAGTTCACAATTATCACTATAAAATTTATTAAGAAGTAGAGTGCGAAGGTCTTCTAATTCCTTAGCTTTAATGCCTACAAAATCTTCCGTTCCATCTGGAAGACCTAAATTGGAAGTAGACATGGAAATTTATTCTGATTTTTTGCCTTTAGAACTATCCAAATACTTGAAAAAGTCACTGTCTGGATCAATTAAAAGTACATCGGATTTATTTTCAAAAGTTGATTGATAAGCTTTTAAGCTTCTAGTGAACTCATAAAATTCTGGATCTTTATTATAAGCATTTGCATAAATTCCTGTTGCTTTAGCATCACCATTTCCTCTTAATTCTTCAGCTGTTTTGTAAGCTTCAGCAAGAATTATTGTTCTTTCACGATCTGCGTTTGCTCTAATTCCTTCAGCTATTTCGGTTCCTTTTGCTCTAAGTTCCTGAGCAAGCCTTTCCCTCTCTGTTCTCATTCTATTATAAACAGACTCATTAACTTCTGTTGGTAATTCAATTTTCTTAACTCTTACATCCAAAACTTCAATTCCTAATTCGGCTCCTGCTACTCTGTTTAAATCATTTGTAAGTATGCTCATCAACTGATCACGTTCTCCTGAGACTACTTCTTGGACAGTTCTTGTACCAAATTGGTTCCTTAAACCCTCATCAACTCTTTGTGTTAAAAGAGTTCTCATTGCACTTAGTTGCCCTCCGGACGAAGTGATATAAAACTGTTCATTATTTGTAATACGCCATTTAACAAAAGCATCTACAATGAGACGTTTTTTTTCCGCAGTAAAATATGGTTGCGGTAGAGCATCAAGTGTAAGCACTCTTGAATCGAATTTTCTTACTGAATGATAAACAGGAACTTTAAAATGCAAGCCGGGGTTTATTTTAGGGTCTACAATCTCTCCAAATCTAAGCAAAATAGCGGTTTGTTTGTCATTAACGATGTAAATTGCATTTGCAAGAATAACTACAGAGATTAAAACTATTATTGCTAAGGTTAAATTTAATGATTTCATCTTATCTTCTATCCTGTCTTCTTCTTAGTTCTTCAATAACTCGATCTGTAATCTCTTGAATATTTGATCCAAGGGTAGTTGACGAAGAAGAAAGTTGATTATCCTCCCTAGAACGTCTATTTGGATCTAACGATGCAGCTGCAATTTGATCTAAAGGTAGATACAAAATATTGTTGCCTTCTTTGACATCAATCATTACTTTGGTGCTGCTATTCATTACGGATTGTACTGCATCAAGGTAGAGTCTTTGTCGGGTTACTTCTGGAGATTTTGTATATTCAACTAAAAGTTGATCGAATCTAGATGCCTCACCTTGAGCTTCAGATATAACTTTCTGTTTATAACCTTCAGCATCTTCAACGGCACGTTTAGCCTCACCTCTAGCAATTGGCACTACCTCATTTGCGTATGTTTCGGCCTCATTACGAAGCCTTACTTCGTCCTCACGAGCTTTAACAACATCATCAAACGCTTCTTTAACTGCTTCTGGCGGTCTTGACTCTCTTATCGAAACAGCAACAACCTCGATTCCTGTTTTGTAAGTATTTAGTCTAGTTTGTAGTCTAGATTTAACATCCATTGCAATTTGTTCCCTTCCTACAGTTAAAACACTATCCATTGAAGTACTTCCAACAACGTGTCTTAATTCTGCTTCAGAAGCTTGTGCCAAGCTATCCTCTGGAGCCGAAGCTTCTAAGAGAAAGAAAACTGGATTAGATCTTTTGTATTGAACTGCTACTTCAACGTTTACAATATTTTCGTCTTTTGTAAGCATTGAGGAGTTTGTTGTATGCGTGAACAACTTTTCAGTGTTAACAATGAACCTATTATCTATAAAAGGAGGATTCCAATGAATTCCTGGTCCTTTAGTGGAAGAATATTTTCCGAATCTCAAGATCACAGCTTCTTCTTGAGCATCAACTGTATAGATACCAAAAGCAGAATACAAAAGAACTATTGCAATTAAAACGGAAGGAAGAATTTTTTTAGCTCCTCCGCCACTACTTCCAGAGCCTCCTCCAAACAGAGAGTTAATTTGAGCTCTAAATTTTTTTATTAGCTCATCGATATCCGGAGGCGGATTATTATTTCTGCCCCATGGGTCTCTTGAGCCATTATTATTTCCCTGATCATTCCATGACATTAGGACATTCTAAGTTGTTAAAAGGAATAATGGAATTCAATTTTTGATGATAGATAGAATCTTCATAACCTTATCATCTTCATCTGAAAAAAATGTTTTATCTAGATTAAATTTTTTAAGCCAAGTTATTTGTCTTTTAGCTAGCTGATAAGTCGCATTAGTAGCTAACTCAATCATTTCTTCATAGGAAATTTTACTGAAAATAAAGTCAACTACTTGTTTGTAACCTACCGTTTCTAGAACTTTTATTCTCTCTCCATCTTTATGTTTCAATATATTTTTTGTTTCTTCAATAAGACCCAATTCAAGCATTTTCTCAAATCTTTCTTTCAATTCATTTTTAAATGTTTTTTTGCATCTAGGTATAACTGCAAAAGAGTATTTTTGATAATCCTCAATTACACTCTTCTCGTTCAAGTTCTTCAATTTACTAAAAGTAGTCTTGGAAAAATGATTTACCTCTAATGCTCTCAGTATTCTTTGTGAGTCAGTGTCTTTTATAGTTTTTGCTGCTTCAGAATCAATTTTTTCGAGTCTTTTATGCATTAATTTCCAACCTTTGTTTTTTGCCTCTTTTTCTAGTTCCTCTCTAAGCTGCTCGTTCTTTTCTGGTAATTTTGAGATGCCATTCAAAAGAGAATAAAAATACATCATGGATCCGCCAACAAATATAAAGTTCGTTTCAGAATTAAAAGTCTCATTGGTAACTTCATTTAGAAAATCCTTAACCGAAAAATTTTCTTCAAGATCTAAAATATTTATTAGCCCATGATGAATATCATCTAAGACTTTTTGATTGGGTTTGCTACTGCCGATATTTGCACCTTTGTATACCTGAACTGAATCAACGCTAATTATTCTAGATGGTAATTGTTTATTTATTTCTATCGCCAGCTCAGTCTTACCACAATGAGTAGGACCTAAAATAGAAATTGCTTTCTTCATGTTTTTTTGGTTTTATTTTAGGATATTTAGAGTTTAATGGGAGATAAAGATGTCTATGCAATTTGCAAATGTTTGGGAAAGAGTAGCAGATACCGTTGGAGATGAGTTTGCTTTAATCAATGGAGACAAAAAATCCAATTGGTCTAGTTTTGATACAAAGGCAGCTAAGATTGCAACCATCTTAGAGGAGCATGGTTTAAAATCAGATTCTAAAGTAGGTATTTACCTTCATAACTCAAATGAATATTTAGAAGCTCAATATGGAGTTTTTAAAATTGAGGGTGTACCCATTAATGTCAATTACCGCTATAAAGAAAATGAATTAATTTATCTTTTGGATAACGCTGATGCTGAAGCAGTTTTTTTTCAAGGTTGTTATGCAGACAGAATTAAAGCAATAAAAGATCAGCTTCCTAAAATAAAAGTCTATATTCAAATCGATGATGGGACTGAACCC
This sequence comes from uncultured SAR86 cluster bacterium, assembly GCA_902514765.1. Taxonomy (GTDB): domain Bacteria; phylum Pseudomonadota; class Gammaproteobacteria; order Magnimaribacterales; family AG-339-G14; genus MEDG-81. The sequence continues at coordinate 44,019 of CABXSA010000005.1, forward strand.
TTGATGGAAGGGGCAATAGATTTTGAAAATTCAATTTCTAGCTCTAAAGAACAAAAAAGATTCAACCGAACAGAAGAAAATATATACATGCTCTACACAGGAGGCACTACTGGAATGCCGAAGGGAGTAATGTATAAACATGGCAGCTTTATTCCTTCAATGTTAAAAACTGCTTTTGCCATGGGTTTTGAGGTTCCCGAAGACATAAGTGATTTGGAAAAAATTATCACTCAGGCAAAAGAAAATAATACTTTGACAGTAAGTATGCCGGCCTGTCCTTTAATGCATGGCACCGGAATGTGGCTTGGTGCCTTTTTACCCATGTTTAGTGGTGGTTCTGTTGTCACAATAAGCGACCTGGGATTAAATCCACAAAATGTGTGGCAAGAAGTTGAGAGGCATAAGGTTAATAGTTTAGTAATAGTGGGAGATGCTTTTGCAAAACCTTTGCTTGATGAATTAAGAGAGGCTAAAGAGAAATCAAAACCTCATGATATCTCTAGTTTGAGAGCTATGATTTCGAGTGGTGTAATGTGGAGCTCAGAAATTAAAGATGGCTTACTTGAAATACATGACATGACCCTTTTTGATGCAATGGGCTCAACTGAAGGAGGAATGGGTTCTTCTGTTTCAAATAGAGAAATGCCTGCAAAAACTGCAAAATTTGCACTCAATCCTGGGGTAATAGTTTTAAGTGACGATGGAAAGGAAGTTCAACCTGGAAGTGAAATCATGGGGAAAATTGGAACAAGTGGACTAGTACCAGAAGGATATTTTAAAGACGAAAAAAAATCTGCGGAAACTTTTAAAGAAGTTAATGGTGTGAGATACAGTTTTCCAGGGGATTACGCTACTATTAATTCTGACGGTACCATTAACCTTTTAGGTCGAGGAAGTAATTGCATAAATACTGCAGGAGAAAAGGTTTATCCGGAAGAAGTTGAAGAAGCTGTAAAAAAACATCCCAATGTCTATGATTGTTTAGTTGTTGGGCTGAAAGATGAAAAATTTGGTCAACGAGTGGTTGCGCTTGCCTCACTAGAAACGCCTGGAGAATTAGAAGAAGGCGAGCTTATTGACTTTACAAGAGAACAAATTTCTGGATACAAGCTTCCAAAACAAGTTCTCTTCGTTGATGAAGTAATGAGAGCACCAAACGGAAAAGCAAATTATAAATGGGCTAAAGAGGAAGCAGAAAAGAAACTTGGCTAAAGGGCTTCGTCGCCAGTTTCTCCAGTTCTAATTCTGACTGCTTTTTCAAGATCACAAACAAAAATTTTTCCGTCACCCACTTTTCCAGTATTTGATATTGAGGAAATAGCATCAATGACAGAATCAGTATCTTCGTCTTTTACAGCAAGCTCAATTTTTGTTTTAGGCAAAAAATCGTTCCTATACTCAGTTCCACGATAAAGCTCAGTCTGGCCTTTTTGACGGCCAAAACCTTTTACTTCTGTAACTGTCATTCCCAAAGCGTTAACCTTTGATAGAGCTGAACGAACTTCGTCTAATTTAATTGGTTTAATAATTGCAGTAATAAATTTCATTGATCCCCTTAAAAAAGAAATAATACACTTTTCTTAAACAAATAAGTAATCACTTTTTATTAGGAAGTAACAAAGATAACCAAAACTAAAGTTATAAAGGAAGATATTCAAATACTCTCGAAGATGCTCCTTGTCTTTCTTTTAAATAACGTTCTGTTTTTTCTAAAATTCTATCTGGGGTTGAAGAAAGTTGCTTTTTCCAGATATCTTTTATTTCCTCAGCTGAATTAGCAACTTCTAGTATCTCCATTGTTATAAGATCTTCTGCAATTTCTTGAAAATTATAAAAGCTCTTTCCGGACGAAATCGGAAGGGAAAACTTTACAGCCTCTAAGAAATTTTGTCCTCCTCG
>CABXSA010000006.1 GCA_902514765.1 uncultured SAR86 cluster bacterium
AAGCCTGTATAATTTAAACATGCAAGCCTTTCTTATTAATCTTGAAAAAGCTAAGGAAAGGTTAGAGTCTTGTAAAAATGAGTTCCAAAAGATTGGTCTAGCACCCTTTATAGTTAAAGCAATTGACGGAGAAAACTTTTCTCCTTCAGAAAAGGAAGTCTCTAAATTTTCTTACATGCTTAAACATGGAAAAAGAATTAATATAAGAGAAGTCGCTTGTTACTCCAGTCACTTAAAGGCTTTAAAATTATTTTTAGAAACACAAGAAGAATACGCTTTGATTTGTGAAGATGATATTGAATTCGATATACAATTTTTAAACGTTTTAGAGAAATCTATAAGAACTCCAATAAAGTTTGATATTTTAAGACTGTCAGGCAGTGAAAATAAAAATAAAGAAAAAGGTAATCCCATTAAGCTCTACAAAATCTATGAAGAATTTTACCTTTCTCTTAATTTAACCTATAAACCAATTGCAGCTTGTTATTTAATAAATAGAAAAGCTGCAAAGTCTGTCGTAAAGAACTTACATATCATGGATCTTCCTTATGACTATGCTCTTGATAGAGATTGGCTTTTAGGAGTGAGATCTCTCACAATAACTCCCTCCATAGTAAACTTAAAAAAAGAACTGCATATCGATAATTCTTTTATAAGGGCATCTAAAAAATATAAATTAAATTTCTTTTTGAGGATTTGGACTGTTTTACCTTTCAGATTTTATCTTGAATCGAGAAGGTTTTTTTATAAGATATTTTTATTAATAAAAATTAAGATAGAAAGTTGACAATAAACTAAATACTCTTCATTATCGCCTCCTATGGCGAATATCCAATCGGCTAAAAAAAGGTCAAGGCAAGCAAACTCTCGTAATTCTTTAAAGAGTTCTCAAAGAGCTTCTATGAGAACCATGATTAAAAACGTTGAAGATGCTATCGAAAATAATGATGCTTCCAAAGCCAAAGACCTATTTATTTCAACTCAAAAAGTCTTAGATAAACTGGCCAACAAAAAAGTCCTTCCTAAGAATGCGGTTGCTCGTCAAAAGTCTCGATTGAGTAAATCTATTAAAAAATTAGGCTAGATATATCCTTGTTCCAACAGATTTTCTTTTAATTGCCTCGTCGATGATTCCCTCTTCATTTCCATTTAATATCCAAACCTCATTATTTTTATTAAGATAATCCCTTGCAGCTTTCATCTTAGTTATCATTCCTCCTCTTCCTAAAATACCTGAGTCTCCAAAAGATATGCTTTTAAAATCAAATTTGTTTATATTAATTTTATTTATTAATACTGCATCTTTATGTTGATCAGGATTTTTATCATATAGGCCATTTTGATCTGTCAAAATAAAAAGTTTTTTTGAGCTTAATAATGTTCCAACTCTTCCGCTAAGCCTATCGTTGTCGCCATTTAAAATTTCTTCAGTAGATATTGAATCATTTTCATTGATGATTGGGATAGCACCTAGTTTAATAAGATTAGAAATACTATTTTTAGCATTTTGAGAACGGCTTTTGACACCAAAATCTGAATGGCTTAGTAAAACTTGCGCAGCTATTAAATCAAATCTTTTAAACTCTTTTTGATAATTATTTATAAGTCCAATCTGACCGGATGCAGATAAGGCTTGAAGAAAATCAACTGACTTGGGTTTAGAAGATAGATTCCATATTTTCATTCCTTGTGCAATTGCCCCTGAAGAAACCAAAACGATATGAAAACCTTTTTTATAAAGCTTAAAAATTTGCTCAGAAATTGACTTTATAAACTTAAAATTTGGCAGCCCTGATGACAAAGTTGTGAGGCTTGATCCCACTTTGATTACGATTAGTTTTTTGGAGTTAATTATTTTCATTTGCCAGTCTATTTCCTATGCTTTGAATCATTTTCTCTAAACCTGATCCAGAAATCGATGATACATAAAATAAATTTTTTCTGCTAAAAAGTTTTTTTAACTCTTTTTCTATCTCCTTTCTTTTATCTTCAGAAATTTTATCTATTTTACTTATCACGACCCATTGTTCTTTTTGTTTAAGTTCACCACTAAATTCTTCTAATTCTTTGTTAATGTCATCAAAATCTTTTCTAATCTTTTTAGAATCCCCTTCCTCGACATCAATTAAATGTAAAAGTATTTCAACCCTAGAAAGGTGCTTCAAAAATTCTATGCCAAGTCCTATACCTGTTGAAGCTCCTGGAATTAATCCCGGAATATCAGCTACAACAAAACTTGAATAACTATTTATCTTAACTACACCTAAATTAGGACTTAATGTTGTAAAAGGATAATCAGCAATTTTGGGTTTGGCTGATGATATTTTTGAAATTAAAGTTGATTTTCCTGCATTAGGCTTACCTAAAAGCCCAACATCTGCTAGGACTTTTAACTCCAATCTTAATCTTAAAATTTCACCTAATTTTCCTTCTGTGGTTTTTCTTGGAGCTCTATTGGTTGATGTTTTAAACCTAGCATTACCAAGACCTCCCTTCCCTCCTGTTACAGCAGTGTATACTTGATTGGATTTAGTAAGATCGCAAATAAGTTCATCTGTTTCATCGTTAATTAACATAGTCCCTAATGGCACTTCGAGAATGGTATCTCCGCCATCCTTTCCGTGCATATTTTTGCCTTTACCTTGACGACCATTTTGAGCTTTGTATTTTCGTTTGAGTTTAAAATCTTGCAAAGTATGTAAGGATTCTCTAGCAATAAAATTTATATTGCCTCCTTTACCGCCGTCACCACCATCGGGTCCTCCTTTAGGTATAAATTTCTCACGACGGAAACTAAGACAGCCATTACCGCCATCTCCAGAAGATATTTCTATTACTGCTTCATCGATGAAGCGCATAACACTAAGAAGTGGATTCTATATTGACAAATTGCTTAAGGTTTTTTCCTTTTTTATTAAAGAAAACTTTTCCATCACATTTTGCGAAAAGAGTATGATCTTTTCCGATACCTACGTTCTGTCCAGGATGAAATTTTGTTCCTCTTTGCCTTACGAGTATTTCTCCAGCAGAAACTGCTTGGCCACCATATCTTTTAACCCCGAGTCTTTTCGACTCAGAATCTCTCCCATTTCTGGAACTCCCACCTGCTTTTTTATGCGCCATAATTTATAGATTCAATTTTTACTTTTGTTAAATTCTGCCTATGTCCTTGTTTTTTTCGGTAATCCTTTCTTCTTTTCATTTTTATAACTGTAATCTTTTTTGTCTTGAGATGGTTTATTACCTTTCCCTTTACAACGGCTCCTTCTAAGAGAGGTTTACCAACATTTAAATTACCGTCTTTGTTTACAGCTAAAACTTCAGAAAACTCTACTGCCTCTCCTTCATCTAGAGAAAGCTTTTCAAGAAGAATTTCCTCTCCCTCTGAAACTTTGTGTTGCTTTCCTCCACTTTTTATTACTGCGTACATCTTTTCAAATTACAAAATAGAAGCGAATAGTATAGGATAAAGTCTTTCCTCGCAATATTTTAAAAAGGCAAGGTGATTGTTAAGAAATGGATTTAAAAAATAAACATTATTTTTCTAAAGATGAGCTAATAGCTTGCTCAAATGGTGATTTGTTTGGACCTGGAAATGGAAGATTGCCAAATAATGAAATGTTGATGATGGATCGTATTGTTGAGATAAATGATTCTAAAGGTGATTACAACATTGGAGAAATTCAAGGTGAGTTGGATATAACTCCTGATCTATGGTTTTTTGACTGTCACTTTTCAACAGATCCAGTAATGCCAGGCTGTCTTGGACTTGATGCAATGTGGCAATTATTAGGCTTTTATCTTTTGTGGGAGGGTAATAGTGGTATTGGGAGAGCCTTAGGTTCGGGCCAAGTAAAATTTTATGGGCAAGTACTGCCAAAAGCTAAACTAGTTGAATACAAAATCAGTATAAAAAGAATAAGAAAGCAAAAGCTTGTTATTGGATTCGCTGATGGATTAATGTTTGTCGATGGAAAGGAGATTTATTCTGCTAAAGATTTAAGAGTTGGTTTATTTGAAGATCCACAAAATTTCTAAAATGACAAAAAAAAGAGCAGTTATAACAGGAATGGGTTCAGTATCCTGCATTGGAAATAACTTAGAAGAAATATCTAAATCCTTGAGACAAGGAATCTCGGGGGTATCAAAAAATGATGAATACGAAGATTTAGGATTTAGAAGTAAAATTTCTGGATCAATCTTAATTGATCTCAAAGATTTAATAGACCGAAAGATATTAAGATTTATGGGAGAAGCTGCAGCTTATTCCTATTTGAGTGCTTTGGATGCATTAAAAGACTCAGAGTTACCAGATAGTATCTTTGAAACAGATAGAATTGGAGTTATCGCGGGTTCTGGGGGAGCATCATCCCGAAGTCAGGTTGCTGCAGCAGATATTTTAAGAGAAAAAGGAGTCAAAAGAGTTGGTCCTTACCGAGTTACGCAAACTATGGGAAGCACAGTATCGGCCTGCCTAGCTACTTCTTTAAAAATAAAAGGAGTTAATTTCTCGATCTCATCAGCTTGCTCAACCAGTGCTCACTGCATAGGTTCAGCTTGGGAACAAATTCAACTTGGTAATCAAGATGTGGTTATTGCAGGTGGAGCAGAAGATGAACATTGGACACAATCTGGATTGTTCGATGCTATGGGAGCACTTTCAAGCAATTTTAATGAAAATCCAGAAGCAGCCTCAAGGCCTTTTGACGAAAATAGAGATGGTTTTGTGATTTCAGGTGGCGGAGGAATTCTGATAGTTGAAGAGTTGCAACATGCCTTATCAAGAAAAGCGAAAATATATGCTGAAATAAAGGGATACTCAGCAACATCCGATGGAGAGGATATGGTTGCCCCATCTGGCGAAGGAGCAAAAAATTGTATGAAAAAGTCTTTGGAAATGAGCGGTTTAAAATCTGTTGATTATCTTAATGCCCATGGTACCTCAACTCCAGCTGGAGATCCTATTGAGTTGAGTGCTATAAAATCAGTATTCAAAGATGATATTCCAATAGTAAGCTCAACAAAATCTCTTACTGGACATACGTTAGGAGCTGCAGGTGTACAAGAATGTATTTACAGCATACTTATGATGAATGGAAATTTCATTGCTGGAAATAAAAATTTGACTGATCCCATTCCTGAAGCAAATGGTATAAATATTCCTGAAAAATCTTTAGAAAAACAATTTAATTCTTTTATGAGTAATAGTTTTGGTTTTGGTGGAACCAATGTAAGTTTGGTTCTTTCAAAATTTGAGAATTAAAACGGTATATCTTCATCGTCCCAAGGCACGCTTTCTTCTTGAGAATTTTGCGAAGACTGATCAAGTCCTGAATCCTGATTCTGCTGGCTCATTTCTCCTCGTGAACTAAGCATTTGCATTTCTCTTGCAACAATTTCAGTTCTAAATTTTTTTTCACCAGTATTTTTATCTTCCCAGGAGTTGGTTCTTAATTGCCCTTCTACATATATTTTTGAACCTTTTTTAAGATATTGCTCAACGATTTCTGCAAGACGATTAAAAAAAACAATTCTGTGCCATTCAGTTTGTTCAACAGTCTCTCCAGAGTTTTTATCCTTCCAACTGTTTGAAGTAGCAATAGATACATTTGCAATAGGTACCCCTCCAGCGGTGTATCTCACTTCAGGATCCTGTCCTAAATTTCCAAGTAATATAACCTTATTTATTCCACTTTGAGCCATAATTGATATCTGATAAGTTAGTCTAATCTAAAAGAAAAATTAAATAAATGAAATTTATCCATGTTAAAGGAGCCAAGCAGCATAATCTTAAGAATATCGATTTAGATATACCTAGAGATAAATTGACAGTAATAACTGGCTTATCTGGCTCAGGAAAATCCTCACTTGCATTTGATACCTTATATGCTGAAGGACAAAGAAGATATGTAGAGTCTCTTTCTGCTTATGCTAGACAATTTCTTTCAGTTATGGACAAGCCTGAGGTTGATACCATAGAAGGACTATCTCCTGCGATATCCATTGAGCAAAAATCAACTTCTCATAATCCAAGGTCAACAGTTGGAACTGTGACAGAAATCTATGATTATCTTAGATTGCTTTATGCACGATCAGGCACTGCAAAATGCTTGGATCACGATATCTCTCTAGAAGGTCAGACCATTGATCAAATAGGTAAAAAAATACTTAAAACTTTTAATAAAAAAAGAGTTTTTATTTTAGCTCCTGTAATTAAAGAGCAAAAAGGTGAGCATTTGAACTTGTTTAATGATCTCCTCATGAAAGGATATGTCAGAGTAACCGTAAATGGCGTAGTTTACGATTTAAGCGATCAAATCAAACTAGATAAAAATAAAAAACATTCAATATCTATTGTGATCGACAGACTAACCATTGAGTCAAAAAATAATAGTCGTCTCATACAATCTTTAGAGACTTGTGTCTCTGAGTCTAATGGATTGGTAGAAATTCAGGATATGGATGATGAAAAAAGTTTTGATGCATTTTCTACTAAAATGGCCTGCCCTAAATGTGGCTTTAGCATCCAAGAATTAGAGCCGAGATTGTTTTCATTTAACAGTCCATCTGGCGCTTGTCCATCTTGTGATGGTTTGGGATATAAATCAAAGATAGATTTATCGAAATTAATTGTTAGACCAGAGCTTAGTCTCAATCAGGGAGCCATTAAGGACTGGGATGCTAGTCACACTTACCACAACAGATACCTGTTAAATAGAGTTAGTCAAACTTTTGGTTTTTCTCTTGATACGCCTTTTGAAGATCTATTAGAAAAGGAAAAAGAGATCGTCTTATATGGGAGCGATGATGAAGTTGATTTTAGTTATGTTTCCAAAAGAGGTTTTAAAAGAGAGATTTTTAAGCCTTTTGAAGGTGTTGTAAGAAATATTGAAAGAAGACTTGGAGATACAGATTCAAATTTTAGACGAGAATATTATGCAAAGTTTATGACGAACACCCTCTGTGATGAGTGCAGCGGAACCAGATTAAACTTAGAAGCAAGAAGCGTATTTATAAATAAATTTTCATTACCTGAAATTGTGGGCATGACAATTGGTGATGCTCTTAGTTTTTTTAAAAAACTATCTTTGACAGGGGTAAAGGGAGAAATTGCAATAAAAATTATTAAAGAAATAAAAGAGCGCTTAACCTTCCTTTCTGATGTTGGTCTTAACTACCTAACTCTTTCTAGAAGCGCTGAAACTTTAAGTGGGGGTGAAGCCCAAAGGATAAGGCTTGCTTCACAAATTGGTGCCGGCTTAGTGGGAGTAACCTACATCCTTGATGAACCTTCTATAGGCTTACATCAAAGAGATAACAAAAAACTTTTATCTACTCTTAAAAGACTAAAAGAACTTGGTAATACCGTAATCGTAGTGGAACACGATCAAGAAACAATTGAAGAAGCAGACCATATAATAGATATTGGTCCAAAAGCAGGAATCCATGGAGGAGAAGTTTGTTTTTCTGGAAATGTTGAATCTCTTAAGAAGGCTAAAAATTCTTTGACTTCCCAATATGTTTTTGGAAAAAAAAGAATTCAAATAGAAAAAAAGAAAAAAATTTCTGATAAAGGAAAAATCACATTATCAGGGTGTACGGGAAATAACCTTAAAAATGTAGATTTAGAAATTCCTCTGGGGAATATAATTTCTATTACAGGAGTCTCTGGTTCTGGAAAATCTACTTTGATAAATCAAACGCTCTATCCTGCCTTATCGAATATTTTAAGTAAAAGTTCCATGAAAACTGAGGCTTTTGAAAAAATAGAAGGAACAGAACTTGTAGATAAAGTAATTGAAATAAGTCAAAGTCCTATCGGCAGAACTCCGCGATCTAACCCAGTAACCTATACAGGTATCTTCACTCCAATAAGAGAACTTTTTGCTGGAACGCAAGAGGCTAGAGCCAAAGGATACAAGCCTGGAAGGTTTAGCTTTAATGTCAGAGGAGGAAGATGTGAAGCCTGTGAGGGAGATGGAATGATAAAAGTAGAAATGCACTTTCTCCCAGATGTTTATGTTAAATGTGATATTTGTAATGGAAAGAGATATAACAACGAAACCTTAACGGTTAAATATAAAAGTAAAAATATCTCAGAAGTTTTAAATATGACTGTTGAACAAGCTACTATATTTTTTGAAGCCGTCCCAAAAATCAAGAAAAAACTGGATACTTTAAACCAGGTAGGACTTGGCTATTTGAGGCTAGGACAACCAGCTACCACTTTATCTGGAGGAGAGGCTCAAAGAGTTAAGCTAGCTAAAGAACTTTCTAAAACTTCTACAGGTAAAACAATCTATTTATTAGACGAACCAACAACAGGTTTGCATTTTCATGATGTCCAGCTGCTTATGGATGTTTTGCAAAAACTAAATTCTCAAGGAAACACAATTGTTGTGATTGAACATAACTTAGACGTAATTAGAAACTCTGACTGGATTATTGATATTGGGCCAGAAGGTGGAAATGGCGGAGGAGAAATAGTTGCCGCAGGAAATACCAGTCAGCTAGCTAAATGTAAAAAATCCTATACCGGAAAGTTTTTATAAAAGGTTTAGACTTAGGCCTTTTCAGGCTCTGCTGGAGCATCAGCAACAATTTCGTCTTCAGAAGATCTTTCTAATAGTTCAATAAAAGCAATTGGAGCAGCATCTCCTTTTCTAAAACCAATCTTAATAATTCTGGAGTAGCCTCCGGGTCTATCTTTAAATCTAGGGCCTAAATCAGAAAAAAGTTTTCCCACTGCAGACTTATTTCTTATCTTTGAAAAAGCGAGTCTTCGGTTACTTACGGAATCATCTTTAGCCAGAGTTATCAAAGGTTCAATGAATGACCTTAATTCTTTAGCTTTAGGTAAAGTTGTTTTAATACCTTCGTGCTCTATTAGAGAAATTGCTAAAGATTGAAATAGCGCCTTTCTTCTGGAGCTATTTCTTCCAAAGGTTCTGCCTTTATTTAAATTACTCATTAACTTTCTATATTTGAAGGCGGCCAGTTATCTAACTCCAATCCCAAAGATAATCCCCTAGCGGCTAAGACGTCTTTAATTTCATTCAAAGACTTTCTCCCAAGATTTGGTGTTTTTAATAAATCAGATTCTTTTCTAGTAACAAGATCGCCGATGTAATAAATTTTCTCTACTTTCAAGCAGTTTGCCGACCTTACGGTAAGCTCTAATTCGTCAACAGGTCGAAGCATGATTGGATCAACTGGAGGAGTCTCTTCCTCCTCTTCTTCTTCTGTTTCAAACCCTAATTCAGCAAATGCAATGAGTTGTCTTTGTAAAATAGTTGCTGACAAACGTAAGATTTCCTCTGGGTCAATAGTTCCATTAGTGTGAACATCTAAAATAAGCTTATCTAGATCTGTTCTGTTTTCTACCCTTGTGTTTTCTACTTGATAAGCAACTTTTTCTATCGGCGAGTAAGAAGCATCTAATCTTAACAATCCAACTTCTTTGCTTTCCCCTTCCTCAGTAGCTGAGATTATTACCGGATCATAACCTCTGCCCTTTTGAACTTTAATAGACATTTTAATATTGCCATTGTCTGCAAGAGTTGCAATCTGATGATCTGGGTTAATAATTTCTACACCAGCAGGAAGTTCAAAATCTCCTGCGGTTAACTTTCCTGTTCCAGATTTTTCTACAGATAATTCGGCTTCTTCAACATCCATCATTCGAACGGCTATCCCTTTTAAATTTAAAAGAATATTTATCACGTCTTCTGCAACTCCATCAATTGTTGAAAATTCATGCAATACGCCGTCAATTTTTGCCTCTACAACACATGAACCAGGTATAGAAGATAAAATAATTCTTCTCAAAGCATTCCCCAATGTATGGCCAAATCCTCTTTCTAAAGGTTCTAATATAATTTTTGAATGATTAGGATTAACCTCTTCCACAATAATTTCTTTTGGAGTTAAGAAGTCCTTGATAATGTCAAAATTGTCTGTCATATGATCCTCAAATTTAGATTTTTTACCTTGAATAAAGCTCTACTATGTAGTTTTCGTTTATTTCGCTACTTAGCAACTCTCTCGTGGGTAAATTTTTTAAAGTACCGGTAAATTTAGATTTATCTACTGATACCCATTCACATTCTTCTCTTTGTTCACTTAAAGATAAAGCCTGTGTAATTCTTTTTTGCGACTGTGATTTTTCTGCTATGGATATCTCATCGCCTTCAGAAATCTGATAAGAAGGAATGTTTACTGTTTTTCCATTCACTAGAACAGATTTGTGGCTAACAAGTTGTCTTGCCTCGGCTCTAGTTGATGCAAAACCAAGTCTATATAAAACGTTATCAAGCCTTGCCTCTAGAAAAAGTAACAAATTAGTACCGGTCTCACCTTTTTGACGTGCTGCTCTTTTATAGTAATTTCTAAACTGTTTTTCTAAAACGCCATACATTCTTTTTACCTTCTGCTTTTCTCTTAATTGCATTCCGTAATCAGAAAGCCTACTTCTCCTTAATCCGTGAACTCCAGGAGGGTTTTCTGATCTAGCCTTAGATTCATAAGATCTGTATCCACTTTTAAGCTGAAGATCGGTGCCTTCTCTTCTAGAAAGCTTAATTTTAGGTCCTGTATATCTTGCCATGATTACACTCTTCTCTTTTTAGGTGGTCTACAACCATTATGAGGAATTGGTGTGACGTCTGAAATTTTCGTAATTTTTAGACCACAACCATTTAAAGCTCTTACCGCTGACTCTCTTCCAGATCCAGGACCTGAAACTTCTACTTCTACTTGTGATAAACCTAAATTCATTGCTTGTTCTCCAGCTTTAGTTGCGGCGATTTGGGCAGCGAAAGGTGTACTTTTTCTTGATCCTTTGAATCCATTTGCTCCGGAACTTGACCAAGAAATTGTGTTTCCTTTTTTATCGGTAATATTAATAATCGTGTTATTAAAAGTTGCAAGAATATGAGCTACGCCTTCGCTTGCAACAGCCTTAGAGTTTTTTGTTTTCTTTCCTTTTTCTTTTGTCATTATTATCTTCTGATTGGTTTTCTTGGACCTTTTCTAGTCCTAGCGTTTGTCTTTGTTCTTTGACCTCTTACTGGAAGTCTTTTTCTATGCCTGATACCTCTCAGGGTACCGAGGTCCATTAATCTTTTAATATTAGTGCTTACCTCTCTTCTTAAATCTCCTTCTACTAGAAAGTTACCTACTTCTTTTCTTAACTTTTCTAATTCTTGTTCGTTTAAAGCAGAAATTTTTGTATCAAACTTAATACCTGTAGTTTCGCAAATTTTGAGGGCCGTTGTTCTGCCTATTCCAAAAATATGTGTTAGTGATATCCAAGCCTGCTTTTTATCAGGTATGTTTACTCCAGCTACCCTTGCCATTATCCTTGCCTCTGTTTATGTTTTTGATCAGTTTTGCAGATTACATAAACTGTGCCTCTTCTCTTAACGAGTTTGCAATCTTTGCATATTTTTTTTACTGATGCTCTTACTTTCATTTTATCTTTTAAACCCTTTTAAATTAGCTTTCTTCATCAAAGACTGATACTGACTCGATAAAAGGTGTGATTGTACCTGAGCCATGAAGTCCATTACCACTACTACTGCAATTAAAAGTGAAGTTCCTCCAAGATAAAAAGGAACATTCGCGGAAACAATTAGAAATTGGGGTAACAAACAAATCATAACCATGTATATGGATCCCCAAACTGTCAATCTAGACATAACATTGTCAATGTATTCTTCTGTATGACCTCCTGGTCTTATTCCGGGAAGGAAGCCTCCAGATCTTTTTAAGTTATCTGAAATATCTTTCGCTGGAAACTGAATAGCTGTATAAAAAAAGCAAAAATAAGCAATCAAGATAGCAAAAACAATAACATACAAAGGCTGTCCTGGACTTAATGCTAAAGATACTTCTTGCAACCACTCCATTCCTTCTCTTTCTCCAAACCAGCGAGCGATTGACCCTGGAAAAAGTACTATACTGCTAGCGAAAATAGCAGGAATCACTCCTGACATATTAACTTTTAATGGCACATGCGAAGCTTGTCCCATAGCCATTTGGTTAGGATTTCTTCTAGCATAATTTACAGTTACTCTTCTTTGTGCCCTTTCTACCCAAACTATAAAAGAAATGGCAAGTATCGCCATAAAGGCAACTGTAAGAAGTAAGATGAGGCTTATTTCTCCTTGTCTCGCTCCTTCAAAGGATTGTCCAATTGCACTTGGCAAACCAGATACGATGCTTGCAAAAATAATTAGTGAGATACCATTTCCTATACCTCTTTCATTTACTTGCTCTCCAAGCCAAACTAAAAACATTGTACCTGTAACAAAAGAAACCACCGCAGTAAAAATGAACATAGTTCCAGGATCTATTGCCATTCCTTGAGAAGAAAGTGCTATAGCAAAACCCATAGATTGAAATATTGCTAAAAGCAAAGTTCCTAAGCGGACATAATGTGTTCTTTTTCTTCTTCCTTGTTCGCCCTCTTGCCTAAACATTTTCTTAAGACTTGGGGTAGTGGCTTCTAAAAGATTCATCACAATAGCCGCAGTGATATATGGAACAACGTTAAGAGCCATGATGCTCATTCTTTCCAAAGCGCCCCCAGAGAACATATTGAACATACTAAGCAAGGTTCCTTGATTTTGATCAAATAAAGAGGAGATTTTTACGGGGTCTATTCCTGGAACAGGTATGTGTGTACCAATCCTGTAAATGATAAGTGCTAGTAAGACAAATCTCAGTCTAGACCAAAGTTCGGAAAGACCGGACGATTTGGGATTGATAGCAGCCATTAACCTACCTCGCCTCCAGATTTTTTGACTTCTTCTGAAGCAGTTTTTGAAATTTTTAGACCTTTTATTTTGATGGCTTTTTTTAGCTCACCAGAATTAATTACTTTAACTTCTTTTGTTATTCTTGAAATTAGTTTGTTTGCTTTTAAAACATCAAGATCAATGATCTCTTCAGATAAATTATTCAAATCACCAAGCTTGATGTGTGTTTTATATTTTGATGACCTAGAGGTAAAGCCAAATTTAGGTAATCTTTGTTGAATTGGCATTTGCCCACCTTCAAATCCAGGACGAACCTTTCCACCAGATCTTGCTTTTTGACCTTTATGTCCTTTTCCAGAAGTTTTACCTAAACCAGAACCTGCTCCTCGACCGACTCTTTTAGTAGGTTTGTTTTTTATATTAGGATTTAATTCGTTAAGCTTCATTATTCCTCGATTACCTCTATCAAATGCCTGCATTTATTTATCATGCCAAGATTCTCTTTTGTGTTTTTAACTTGTACCACGTGATTGATTTTTTTTAAGCCCAATCCCCTTAAAGAGAGTCTCTGGTTTCTTTTAGAACCAGTTACGCTTTTAATTTGTTTAACAGAAATTGTTTTTTCTTCAGCCATGATTATTTTGATCTTCTTAATGCAACTTTTTCTGGTGATTCTATTTCCGATAAACCTTTGAATGTAGCTCTTACAACGTTAATTTGATTTGTCGAGCCATATGATTTAGCTAATACGTCTTTTACACCAGCAAGCTCTAAAACCGCTCGCATTGCTCCTCCAGCGATAATTCCTGTTCCTGGTGAAGCAGGCTGCATGTAAACAGTTGCCGATCCATGTTTAGCTTTAACTGCATAATGAATAGTTGATCCATTTAGGTCGACATTAACCATATTTCTTCTAGCACTTTCTAATGCTTTTTGAATTGCTATAGGTACTTCCCTTGCTTTTCCTCTACCAAAACCTACTTTCCCTTTTCCATCACCAACTACGGTTAAGGCAGTAAAACCGAATAGCCTTCCTCCTTTAACTACTTTGGCAACTCTATTAACACCAACTAGTTTTTCTTCTAAAACTTCTGTGGTTTGTTCAAAATTTTCTTCCATATTCTTCTCTAAAATTCTAATCCCTGAGACCTAGCACCATCAGCAAGCGACTTCACTCTTCCGTGATATTTATAGCCAGATCTATCAAAAGTAACTTTTTTTATCCCTTGCTCAATTGCCCTTTTTGCAACTAATTCTCCGACCTTCTCAGCTGCTTCAACATTTCCTCCGTTGGTAGCTTTTAACTCTTTATCTAGCGAGGAAGCCTGAGCAAGTATTTGTTTTCCGTCAATTGAGAATACTTGTGCGTAAATGTGTTTTGCAGATCTAAATATAGCTAGCCTATTAATATTAAGGCCTTCGGATAGACTTCTTAGTTTTCTTGCTCTTCTATTTCTTGCTTCAATCTTTTTCATCTTAAGCAGTTTTCTTAGATTCTTTCCTTTTAATATGTTCATCGGAATATTTAACTCCTTTTCCTTTGTAAGGTTCCGGAGGTCTAAAAGCTCTTATCTCTGAGGCTGTATCACCTAGTAGTTGTTTGTTAGTAGACGTCAACACTAATTCTGTATTGGTAGGAGCTTCAGCAGTAACTCCATCAGGCAGTTTGTAGTTAATTGGATGTGAATAGCCAAGTGAGAGTTCAAGGTTTGCTCCTGATACTTTTACCCTGTAACCGACGCCATTAATTTCGAGTTTTTTTTCAAAACCTTTAGTGACACCTTCTATCATATTCAAAGTAAGAGATCTCATGGTGCTTGTCATTGAAACAGAGGTTTTGTCCTCCAAGTCTTTTGGGTTGAAGAGAATTGAATCCTCCTCTAAAGAAACTTTAACAGTATCGTGCACATTAAGAGATAGCTCTCCCTTTGATCCGGAAATCGATAGAACGTCTTCAGCTATTGACGCTTTTGCGCCATCAGAAAGAGGTAATTTTCTATTTATATTTCTTGCCATTTTAAAATACCGTACAGATTAGTTCGCCACCTACTTTTTCTTTTTTTGCTTGATCGCTGGTAATGATTCCCTTGCTAGTTGTCATGATAGCTGTACCCAAACCCCCTTTAACAGGAGGAATTTGATCAAAGGAAAAGTACTTGCGAAGCCCTGGTTTGCTTGCTCTATCAAATTCTTTAATAACAGGTAAATCCTCGAAATATTTAAGAGTAATTTTAATTTCCTGCTTGGGCTGTTCTCCTACTAGCTCAACTTTTTTAATATAACCTTCTGATTCAAGAACCTGGCATATACCGAACTTAATTTTAGAGGAATCAAAAAGTACTTCTTTGTGACCTCTAGATTGAGCATTTTTAACTCTTGCGATCATGTCTGAAATTGGGTCTTGCATACTCATAATTCTTACCAGCTTGATTTTACTAATCCGGGGACATCTCCTCTCATAGCTAATTCTCTTAATTTATTTCTTGAAAGACCAAATTTTCTGTAAACAGCATGAGGTCTTCCCGTGATTTGACATCTTCTTTGAAGACGAATTGGATTTGCATCTCTTGGAAGTTTTTGCAATTTCTCTCTAGCAGCAAACTTATCTTCATCAGAAGATTGAAAATCTGCAATTATCTTTTTTAGCTCTGCCCTTTTAGCAGCATAGCGTTCAACTGTTTTTTGTCTCTTTATTTCTCTTGCGATCATTGATTTTTTTGCCATTTTTTTACCTCAGCTAACAAATGGAAAATTTAGTTCTTTAAGTAAGGACAAGCCTTCTTCATCGTTTCTTGCAGAAGTAGTAATACTTATATCCATACCTCTGATTTTTTGGACTTTGTCATAGTCAATTTCCGGGAAAATAATATGCTCTTTTATTCCCATGGTGTAATTACCTTGTCCATCAAAAGACTTGACGCTAAGTCCTCTGAAATCTCTTTCTCTTGGAATTGCGATATTCAAGAGTCTATCTAGAAAATCGTACATTCTTTCCCCTCTTAGGGTTACTTTGCAACCTATAGGATAGCCATCTCTAATTTTAAAACTTGCTACTGACTTTCTTACAAGCGTTTTTACTGGCTGCTGACCAGAAATTAGTCTTAGATCTTCGATTGCAGTATCAATAACTTTTCTGTCGTTTACTGCATCTGGCCCTAAACCCATGTTAAGAGTTACTTTAGTAATTTTAGGCACTGCCATATTTGACTTAAAACCTAAAGATTCCTTTAAGTTTGGAATAGCCTTTTCAAGATAAGTTTTCTTTAAAATTGAAGTACTCATTTGATTTCTTTTCCGTCCGATTTAAAAACTCTTATTTTTTTATCCTTTTTAATTTCAAAATTAATCTTGTCTGCTTTTTTTGATTTCTTGTTATATATAGCTAAGTTAGAAATATCAATTGGAGATTCTTTTTCAAGAATACCTCCTTGAATATTAAGTTGAGGGTTAGGCTTCTGATGTTTTTTAACGATTTTAACTCCAGAGATAATGCATTTTGTTTCTGAGATAAATTTAGAAAGAGTTCCAGTTTTTCCTGTATCTTTTCCGGATATCACAATAACCTCGTCTCCAGTTCTAAGTTTTTTCATAATTAAATGACCTCCGGAGCAAGAGAAATAATTCTCATGAAATCTTTACTTCTAAGCTCTCTTGATACAGGCCCGAAAATTCTAGTGCCAATTGGCTGTTTTTGAGTGTTAACTAAAACTGCTGCATTATCATCAAATCTTATACTCGAACCGTCTTCTCTTTTAATATCTTTTTTAGTTCTTACAACAACTGCTTCAGCAACTTGCCCTTTTTTTACCCTTCCAGTTGGAATAGCTTCTTTTATAGCAACTTTGATAATATCCCCAACTCGGGCGTATCTTCTTTTAGAGCCGCCAAGAACTTTTATACACATAACTTTCCTTGCTCCACTGTTATCTGCAATTTCTAAAATGGTTTGAGTTTGAATCATTTTTATTCAACTCCCTCAAATACTCTAAGAACTTCAATAAGTTTCCAAGATTTAGATTTTGAGTAAGGCTTACATTCCATAATTTTTACCTTATCTCCTAAGTTGCTGGAATTATCTTCATCATGGAAGCTAATTTTTGATGAGCGTTTTATAATTTTTCCTAAAGTTTTATGTTTAACACTTCTTTGAATGAGAGCTACCCTAGATTTATCTCCAGAAATACTAACAACTGACCCAACTAAAGTTCTTTCAATTACTTCACTCATTTTTCTATTCCCATTCTTTCTTTAGTTTTTAATCTTGCTATGTCTTTTCTTAATTCCGATAGTTTGTGAGTCTCTTTAAGCGAGCCCGCACTATTTTTTAATTTCAAATCTAAATACTCCATATTGAGTTTTTCAATTTCGGATAAGTTTGCTTTTTTCTTGGCCATTAAACCGATCTCCTTTGAACAAATTTTGTTCCTACAGGTAATTTTGCAGCTGCTAAAGTCAAAGCTTCTCTTGCAATTGATTCATCAACACCTTCCATCTCATAGAGAATTCTCCCTGGTTTTATAGGACAAACCCAATACTCAACATTTCCTTTACCTTTACCTTGTCTAACTTCTAGAGGTTTTTTTGTAATTGGCTTATCGGGGAAGATTCTTATCCAAATTTTTGCTCCCCTCTTAACATGTCTTGTCATAGCTCTTCTTGCAGCCTCAATTTGTCTTGAAGTAATTTGTCCTCGAGATGTGGCTTTAAGCCCAAAAGCACCGAAATCCAAGGAATTACCCTTTTGGGCAAGACCTCTATTGCGGCCCTTCATTTGTTTTCTATATTTTGTTCTTTTAGGTTGAAACATAATTTTTAGTTATCAGTTTTTTTTGGTTTGGTAGATATTTCACCTCTGCAAATCCAAACTTTTACTCCAATGATTCCATAGGTTGTTTTTGCTTCTGCAAGACCATAATCTATATCTGCTCTGAGAGTGTGAAGAGGTACTCTCCCTTCTTTGTGCCATTCGGCTCTCGCAATTTCTGCTCCACCCAATCTTCCTGCAACTCTAACTTTTACTCCTTGAGCACCTTGACGCATAGTATTTTGTGCAGCTCTTTTAATAACTCTTCTAAACATTGCACGTCTTTCAAGTTGAACCGCAATATTTGCAGCAACCAGTTGAGCATCTAAATCGGGTTTTCTTATCTCTTGTATGTTTAGGCTAACTGGAACTTCCATTAACTTTGTAAGTTCATCCCTTAAACGATCTATGTCCTCACCTTTTTTTCCAATGATCATTCCTGGCCTTGAAGTATGAATGGTTACTTTTCCACTCTGTGAAGGACGTTCAATTTCAATTTTGCTTACAAAAGAATTATCAAGTTCTTTTTTCAGGAACTCTCTAACAGCAAAATCATTTAGCAAAAGTTCTTGATACTTGTCTTTTTCAGCATACCAAGTTGAATTGTGCTTTCGTGAAATACCTAATCGTATTCCTATCGGGTTTACTTTTTGTCCCATTTAGTTTTTCTCACTCCCTAAAGTTATGTTGACATGACAACTTCGTTTTTGAATTCTGTCCGCTCTACCTCTAGCTCTTGCTTGGATTCTTTTAAGAATAAAAGATTCATCAACTTTAATTTCTGAAACAAAAAGATCGTCAATATCCAAACCTTTGTTGTTTTCAGCATTTGCGATTGCTGACTCCAAAAGCTTAAGAACATTTGAGGCAGAAGATTTCTTGCTGAAAGATAATATGTCTATGGCCTCTTCAACTCTCTTACCTCTAATTTGATCAGCTACTAACCTTACTTTGAAAGGTGAAACAGTTAATCTACTAAGCTTTGCTTTTACTTCAGTCATACTTAACCCGCTTGTCTGTCTCCCGAGTGCATCTTGAAAGTTCTTGTTGGGACAAATTCGCCTAACTTGTGTCCAACCATGTCCTCTTTAATAAGGATTGGCACATGAGCACGCCCATTGTGGACTGCAATAGTCAAGTTCACCATTTCAGGTGTAATCATTGATCTCCTTGACCAAGTTTTTATTGGTCTTTTGCTCTTTTCTTCAATCGCCTTTTGCACTTTCTCTTCAAGATGATGATCTACAAAAGGACCTTTTTTTACTGATCTAACCATTACTTCTTCCTTCTTCTAACAATTAGTGAATCTGTTCTTTTATTGCTTCTGGTTCTGTATCCTTTAGTAGGAACTCCCCAAGGAGAAACAGGATGTCTTCCTCCAGATGTTTTTCCCTCACCACCCCCATGAGGATGGTCAATAGGGTTCATTGCTACTCCTCTAACAGTGGGTCTCACTCCGATCCATCTTTTAGCGCCAGCTTTACCGAAAGATTTTAGAGAATGTTCTTGATTTGAGACTTCTCCAATTGTTGCTCTGCATTCAGTCAGAACTTTTCTAACCTCACCGCTTTTAAGTCTTAGAGTTGCATACTGACCTTCTTTAGCAACAAACTGTACGTAGGTACCTGCGCTTCTTGCGAGTTGTGCTCCCTTTCCTGGTTTCAGCTCTACACAGTGAAGAATTGTTCCAACAGGAATATCTTTTAAAACCAGGGTATTTCCGACATTTACCGATGCCTTTTCTCCAGAAATCACCTGATCATTTACTTTTAGGTTTTTGGGGGCAATTATGTATCTTCTCTCCCCGTCGTTATAAAGCAATAAAGCTATAAACGCTGACCTATTAGGATCATATTCAATTCTTTCTACCTTTGCGGGGATATTATCCTTGTTCCTTTTGAAATCAATAATCCTATAGTGTTGCTTGTGCCCCCCACCAATGTGGCGTGTTGTAATTCTTCCCGCATTGTTTCTACCGCCAGTTTTACTTTTTTTAGTTATAAGTGAGGACAAAGGCCTACCTTTATATAAATCTTTTTCAGTTTGAAGGCTTCTAAATCTTCTTCCTGGTGACGTTGGTTTTGCCTTTACTACTGCCATTTTATTCTTGAATAATCTCGATTCGTTGTTCTGGTTTTAATGAAACATAGGCTTTTTTCCAATCAGATTTTTTTCTAATCTTCCCTCTAAGATTCATCATTCGTTTTGTCTTCCCTTTAACATTCAAAATATTCACCTTCGTAACATTTACATCAAATTTTGCTTCTATAGCTTTTTTTACTTGATTTTTTGTTGCAGAAGTATTCACTTTGAATACGTATGTATTTGCGTTTTGTCCAACCAAAGAAGATTTCTCAGAAACTAAAGCTGATTCGATAATTTTGTTTGGAATAATAGTACTCACGATAATTTCTCTTCAATAAGGTTAAGACAATTTTCTGCGATCACTACTGAGTTAAACTTCAATAAGTTAATAGGATTCAAAGTATTCAAGTTGGTTACATTCACATTTGGTAAGTTTCTTGAAGCTAAACTGAGATTATTTGAAATTTCATCAACAATAAATAGGCCCTCATTAAGTTCATTTTTCTTTAAAAACTCTACAAAATCTTTAGTCTTTGGGTTTTCTATATTTATTTGGTCAGATAAAAAAACTCTATTTTCTTTTGCAAGAGACGAAAAAATTGATCGCATGGCAGATTTATACATTTTCTTATTAAGTTTTTTTGGTTTTGCTGACTTAGTTGAAGCAGGAAATACAACTCCTCCACCACGCCAAAGAGGACTTCTAGATGTTCCTGCCCTAGCTCTTCCTGTTCCCTTTTGACGCCAAGGTTTTTTTCCACCTCCTCTAACAGCAGATCTATTTTTTTGAGCCTTTGTGCCGGGGTGGCTATTTTCAATATAGATTTTGATGAGTTGAGCGATAAGATCTTTATTTATCTCAACTCCAAAGATTTTTTCAGAAACTTCAGCCTCAGTTGTTTTAGAAGATTTTAAAAAAGGTAATTTCATGATTTTTTAGTTGCCGGTTTAATGGTGACTTCTGATCCATTTGGACCAGGAACAGCTCCCTTGATTAAAATGAAGTTATTTTCCAGATCGATTTTTTGGACTTTTAAATTTTGTGTAGTTTGTCTTACGTTACCCATGTGTCCTGACATTTTTTTTCCTTTCCAAACTCTTCCAGGAGTTTGACATTGTCCAATTGAACCAGGTTTTCTATGAGCAAGAGAGTTTCCGTGAGTAGCGTCTTGAGTTGCGAAATTCCATCTTTTAACTGTACCCGCAAAGCCTTTTCCTTTTGTTGTTCCAATTACATCAACGAATTGGCCTTCCTCAAATATATCGGCCTTTATTTCAGAGCCTATATCAAGATTTTCTTCTTCACTTATATTTAAGGAAAATTCTTGAGAAAGTTTTTTGAAGGAAATATTGTTTTTTTTCAAATGACCTATTTCAGCTTTAGATTGATTTTTTTCCGATTTCTCTACTGCTGATATTTGAATAGCATCATAACCATCATTTTCAGAAGTTTTAATCTGAGAAATAACATTCGAATGAATTTTCAAAATTGTTACAGGAACAGATTTTCCTTCTTCAGTAAAGACCCTGCTCATTCCTTCTTTTCTTGCAATTAATCCAATCATTTTTTAATTGAGTTCATCTAGGGATATTTGTACGTCTACACCAGCAGAAAGGTCTAATTTCATTAGCGCATCCACTGTTTTTTCAGTAGGTTTTATTATGTCCATAATACGTTTGTAAGTTCTAATCTCGTATTGATCACGAGCATCCTTATCTTTGTGGGGAGAAATTAAAATTGTTGTTTGCCTTTTTCTCACAGGCATTGGAATAGGGCCTTTTACAACTGCACCAGTTCTTTTAACAGTCTCTACAATTTCTTTTGCAGACTTGTCTATCAGCTTGTTATCAAAAGCTTTTAGACGGATTCTTATATTTTGGCTTTGCAAAGCTAACCTCTATTTAAACAACAAAATTTTTAAAGAACATTCCGAAAAAAATCGGTCTTTTACATATAAATACGCAAAAGAGCGGCAATTCTATGCCTGCCCTTAGAGACTGTCAATAAGAAATTAACCTTTATTTATAAGTGCTTCTGCAACATTTGAAGGGACTTCTGAATACTTCAAAGGTTCCATGGTGAAAGTTGCTCTTCCTTGAGTGGCAGATCTTAAATCAGTTGCATAACCAAACATTTCTGCAAGTGGTACTTCTCCATCTAGAACCTTTCCAGCATGAATATCATTCATACCTTGGACTATTCCTCTTCTCCTGTTCAAATCGCCAACAACATCGCCCATATACTCTTCTGGAGTTACAACTTCCAACTTCATTATTGGTTCAAGTATGACTGGATTAGCTTTTAGAGCTCCATCTTTTAAAGCCATTGAGGAAGCAACCTTAAAAGCGATCTCTGAAGAATCCACATCATGAAAAGATCCATCATAAACGGTTACTTTTACATCGATCAAAGGAAAGCCGCCTAATATTCCTGATTGCATTTGCTCAAAGGCACCTTTTTCTACGGCTGGAATGAATTCCCTTGGAATAGTTCCTCCAACAATTTTATTCACAAACTGGAATACTTCGTTTTCGTCTTCTTTTTCAGCTTCTGCTAATGGCTCTATTTTTAACCAAACATGACCATATTGACCTTTACCTCCAGATTGTCTTACAAACTTTCCTTCAGACTCAACATCTCTCTTAATTGTTTCTCTGTATGCAACTTGAGGCTTACCAATGTTAGCCTCAACATCAAACTCCCTTTTCATTCTATCAACAAGGACATCAAGATGAAGCTCTCCCATACCTGAGATAATTGTCTGACCCGACTCTTCATCAGAATTTACTCTAAAAGACGGATCTTCCTGAGCAAGTCTTCCTAAGGCTGTCGACATTTTCTCTTGATCGGTTTTTGTTTTTGGTTCAACTGCAACTGAAATAACAGGTTCAGGGAAAGTCATTTTTTCCAATATAATTGGTTTTTTAAGATCGCATAAAGTATCCCCTGTTGTTACGTCTTTTAAACCAATAACTGCAGCTATGTCTCCGGCTCGTACTTCTGATATTTCACTTCTATTGTTGGCATGCATTTGGAGCATTCTTCCAATTCTCTCTTTAGATCTTTTAGCAGGAGAATAAACAGCATCTCCAGAATTTAAAACGCCTGAATAAACTCTTACAAATGTTAGAGTTCCAACAAAAGGATCTGTAGCAATTTTGAAGGCTAAAGCAGAAAAAGGTTCTTCATCACTAGAAGATCTTTGATCGGTTGTTTCTTCATCTTCTAAAATACCTTGTATAGCTTCAACTTCGTCAGGCGATGGAAGAAAATCAATTACGCAATCTAACATTGGTTGAACGCCTTTATTCTTAAAGGCAGAACCACATATAGTAGGAACTATTTCATTGTTCAAAGTTCTAATTCTGATACCTTGAATTATTTCTTCAAGAGTTAAATCACCGTTTTCAAGATATTTTTCCATCAATTCTTCGCTTGCTTCTGCAACTGACTCAAGCATTGCTTCTCTATATTCATTTGACTGATCAAGAAGGTCTGATGGAATATCTTCTTCTCTATAAGATGTTCCCATGTCATCCCCATCCCAGTAGAGAGCTTTCATTCTCATCAAATCAATGATTCCTTTGAAATCATCTTCTGCTCCAATAGGAAGTTGTATTGGAACAGGAGTAGCGCCTAACCTATCTTTAATTTGGCCCACAACTTTTAAAAAGTCAGCACCGGCTCTATCCATTTTATTTACAAAAGCTATTCTAGGAACTTTATATCTGTTTGCTTGCCTCCATACAGTTTCAGATTGAGGTTCTACGCCAGAGCTTCCGCAAAAAACAACTACAGCACCATCTAGAACTCTTAATGATCTTTCTACTTCAATTGTAAAATCAACATGGCCCGGAGTATCAATTATATTTATTCTATGTTCATTAAACTGACTTCTCATACCTTTCCAAAAGCAAGTCGTGGCAGCTGAAGTAATAGTGATGCCTCTCTCTTGTTCTTGTTCCATCCAATCCATTGTGGCAGCTCCATCATGAACTTCGCCAATTTTGTGAGATATTCCGGTATAAAAAAGTACCCTTTCAGTTGTTGTAGTCTTACCTGCATCTACGTGCGCGCAAATGCCAATGTTTCTGTAAAGATTTAAAGGAACTTTTCTCGTAGACATTGATTAAAATCTAAAGTGAGAAAAAGCTTTGTTTGCTTCGGCCATTTTATGAGTATCCTGGCGTTTTTTTACTGCCTCTCCTCTTCCGTCAGCAGCATCAATTAATTCTCCGGCCAGTTTTGTAGACATATTTTTTTCAGATCTTTTCTTGGCACTTGAAACGATCCATCTCATAGCCAAAGCAAGACGTCTTGAAGTTTTTACTTCTAATGGCACCTGATAAGTAGCACCGCCTACCCTTCTGGATTTAACTTCAACTTGAGGACCAACTTGATCTAATGCTTCTTCGAAAACTTCAAGCGGATCTCTTTTTGATTTTGAAGAAACTTGGTCTAAAGCTGAGTAGATGATTTTTTCAGCTGTGCTCTTTTTTCCTCTTTGCATTAAGTTATTTACAAACTTAGCAAGTTTTACGTTCCCATATTTTGGATCAGGGATGACATCTCTTTTTGGGACTGGTCCTTTTCTGGGCATTACTTAGGCCTCTTGGATCCATATTTAGATCTACGTTGTTTTCTGTCTTCAACTCCTGTAGTGTCAAGTGTACCTCTAACTGTGTGATATCTAACACCTGGAAGGTCTTTAACTCGACCACCTCTAATTAAAACAACAGAGTGTTCTTGAAGGTTATGGCCTTCTCCGCCAATGTATGAGATAACTTCATATCCAGAAGTTAATCTTACCTTGCAAACTTTTCTCAAAGCCGAATTAGGTTTTTTTGGAGTTGTTGTGTAAACCCTGGTACAAACTCCCCTTTTTTGTGGGGAGCCTACCAGTGCAGGAACATCACTTTTAGCTTTCTTAACCTTTCTTGGTTTTCTTATTAATTGATTTACTCTTGCCATAATTAAGTGCGCGATTTTAATGAGACATTGTCATTTGGTCAAACTATTCTTCACTTGCTGTTTCATTTTGATCAGCTTCAGTATCAGCAATTACTTCGCTTAGCTCAGATTCAATATCTGAGACTAAATCTGCTTGTCCCTGAGTAGCTCCATATCCAGTACCGGCAGGAATAAGTCTTCCTATTACAACATTTTCTTTTAGACCTCTTAACTTATCTATCTTTCCAGTTACAGATGCTTCAGTAAGAACTCTTGTAGTTTCTTGGAACGATGCAGCTGAAACAAAAGACTCTGTAGCAAGAGATGCTTTAGTGATTCCTAATAAAAGACGTCTGAATTTAGCTGGAATTCCACCATTTGAAGATGCTTTTTTATTTTGTTGTAGTACCTCCGAAAGTTCCAGTTGATCGCCAATAATTAGATCTGTATCTCCAGACTCAGTAACTTCAACTTTTCTGAGCATTTGTCTAAGGATGCACTCAATGTGTTTATCACTTATTTCAACACCTTGTAATCGATAAACATCTTGAATTTCATTAACTACATACTCTGTTAATTCCTCAACTCCTTTCAAAGAAAGGATATCGTGAGGGCTCAAGGAGCCTTCACTTATTACATCTCCTTTAGTAACGGTTTCTCCTTCAAAGACATTAATACTTCTTGTTTTAAGTATTAAAGTTTCACGAACAATCTCTTCTTTACCTTCCTTTCCGGTTAAAACGAGTCTTCTTTTTCCTTTGGTCTCTTTTCCCCAAGAAACTACACCACTAATTTCGGCAAGAATAGCTACTTCTTTAGGTTGTCTTGCTTCAAATAAATCAGCTACCCTAGGAAGTCCTCCTGTAATATCTCTTGTTTTAGATGATTCTTTTGGAATTCTTGCAAGAACATCACCTATTTCTATAGTTTGACCATCAGTAACATTAACAAGAGATTTTTGTTCTAATTTATATTCAGCAGGTCTTTTACCTCCAGGAAGCATAACTTCTTTCCCTTTTGCATCTGTTATTACTACCATAGGATTCATATCTTTTCCGGCAGAGGTTCTCTCAGATGCATCTAAGATCTCCACACTTGATAACCCTGTTAATTCGTCAGTTACCTCTCTGATGGTTATACCATTTTCCATATCTTTAAGACTTACCTTTCCTTTAACTTCAGAAATTATCGGGTGATTTAATGGATCCCAAGTTGCTAATAATTCTCCAGACTTAATAGCTGCACCTTCATTGACATTTATTTCCGCCCCATAAGGAATTTTGTATCTCTCTTTCTCAGATTCATTTTCATCAAAAAGAACCAATTCGGCTGATCTAGAAATACAGACTTGTTTTTTAGATTTGTTTTGAAGAGAATTGAGGTTTCTGAATTTAACAGTTCCATCATACTTGGCTTGAATCCTATCCTCTTCTGAAGATCTAGAAGCAGCTCCTCCGATATGGAAAGTTCTCATTGTAAGTTGGGTTCCAGGTTCTCCAATAGATTGAGCTGCAACAATTCCAACGGCTTCACCAGGATCTACTAGATTTCCTCTTCCCAAATCTCTTCCATAGCAATTTGAGCAAATTCCAAAACTAGTTTCGCAAGTTATTGGAGATCTTACTTTTGCAATATCTATGTTGTTTTGTTCAATTTGTTCAGCTAGTGCTTCATCAATTAGAGTGCCTTTAGGAATTTTAAATGACCCATCTTTAGATGATAATAGCTCTGCTAAAACTCTACCTAAAATTCTATCTTTTAAATGTTGAACAACTTCGCCACCTTCAATAATTGATCTTAATTCAATACCTTCTTTTGTTTCACAATCTTCTTCTCTAATTACTAGATCTTGTGCTACATCAACCAATCTTCTTGTTAGATAGCCTGAGTTAGCAGTTTTTAGGGCAGTATCTGCCAAACCTTTTCTAGCTCCGTGGGTAGAAGTGAAATACTGGAGTACTGTTAAACCTTCTCTAAAGTTTGCGGTAATTGGAGTTTCAATTATTGAGCCATCTGGCTTAGCCATTAGCCCTCTCATTCCTGCAAGTTGTCTGACTTGTGCAGGTGAACTTCTTGCGCCAGAATCCAGATACATAAAAACCGAGTTAAAGGATTTTTGGTCTACAGAATTTCCTTCTCTATCTTCAACTTTTTCTGTTGAGATTGTATCCATTAACGAACCTGCAACTTTTTCATTTGCTCTTGACCAAATATCAATAACTTTATTGTACTTTTCACCTTGCGTTACTAGACCAGATGAATACTGAGATTCGATTTCTTTTACTTCAGACTCAGCACTTGAGATAATCTCCTCTTTGTCTGAAGGAATTTGACAATCATCAACGCAAATTGAAGAGCCGGATTTTGTAGAGTACTCATATCCCAAATACATTAACTTATCAGCGAATATAACCGTTTCTTTTAGACCGCTGTGTCTGTATGCCATGTTAATGAGAGAAGATATTGCTTTACTATCCAAAGGTTTATTTATGAGTTCAAAATCAAGTTCTTTGGGAAGAATTCCAGAAAGGATTGCTCTTCCCACAGTAGTATCAACAAGATTTAACTCTGATTCTTTATTGGCCAATCTAACTTTTACCTTTGCCTGAAGATCAATATTTCCACTTTCGTAAGCCCTGTGAACTTCGTTTATATCTGCAAAAATAGAACCTTCTCCTTTTGCCGAAATCTTTTCTCTGGTCATGTAATAGATACCTAGGACAACATCTTGAGATGGGTCAATTATTGGTTTTCCGTTTGAAGGTGAAAGAATATTATTACTTGCCATCATTAAAGCTCTACACTCTAATTGGGCTCCTAAAGTAAGAGGGACATGGACAGCCATTTGATCGCCATCAAAGTCTGCGTTGTAAGCTTTGCAAACAAGAGGGTGAAGTTGAATTGCCTTTCCTTCAATTAAGGTTGGTTCAAAAGCTTGAATTCCAAGTCTGTGTAAGGTTGGTGCTCTATTTAAGAGAATAGGATGTTCTCTGATTACATCCGCTAAAATATCCCAAACTACTGGCTCTTCCCTTTCAACCATTCTTTTAGCGCCTTTAATAGTAGTTGCTAATTCCAGTTGTTGAAGTTTTCCAAAAACAAATGGTTTGAAAAGCTCCAGAGCCATTTTCTTAGGAAGCCCGCACTGGTGAAGTTTTAACGTTGGACCTACAACAATTACAGATCTTCCAGAATAATCAACTCTTTTACCAAGTAGGTTTTGTCTAAATCTTCCTTGTTTTCCTTTAATCATATCCGCCAGTGATTTCAAAGGCCTTTTGTTTGAACCAGTTATAGCTCTGCCTCTTCTTCCGTTGTCAAGTAATGCATCTACTGATTCTTGAAGCATTCTTTTTTCATTTCTCACAATTATCTCAGGAGCATTGAGCTCTATTAATCTTTTAAGCCTGTTATTACGATTGATAACTCTCCTGTAAAGATCATTGAGGTCGGAAGTTGCAAACCTTCCGCCTTCTAGTGGTACTAGAGGTCTTAAGTCTGGAGGTAAAACAGGTAATACGTCCAAAATCATCCACTCTGGCTTGTTGTTAGAAGAGGTAAAAGCCTTAAGAATTTTTAGTCTTTTAGAAAGCTTCTTTTTCTTAGCATCACTATTTGTGGAATCTATTTGTTCTTGAACTTCTGATATTTCATTATCTAAATTCATCTCGGATAGAAGAATTTTTACTGATTCTGCACCCATACCAGCAGAAAATTCTTCTCCAAACTCTTCAAGTTTTTCAAAATATTCTTCTTCATCTAAAATCTGACCTTTTTCTAAATCAGTCATGCCTGGATCTGTAACGACAAAAGATTCAAAGTATAAAATTCTTTCTACTTCTCTTAGCGTCTTGTCTAGAAGGAGAGATATTCTGGAAGGAAGAGATTTTAAAAACCAGATGTGCGCAACTGGAGCTGCTAATTCAATGTGCCCCATTCTTTCTCTTCTGACCTTAGCTAATGTTACTTCAACTCCACATTTTTCACAGACAACTCCTCTGTGCTTCATTCTTTTGTATTTGCCACAAATACACTCGTAATCCTTAACTGGTCCAAATATTTTTGCGCAAAATAAACCATCTCTCTCAGGTTTGAAAGTACGGTAATTTATAGTTTCAGGCTTTTTTACCTCTCCAAAAGACCATGATCTAATTTGCTGCCCTGAAGCTAATCCAGCTTTGATTGCATTGAAATTGTTTTCTTCTTCCTGTTTAAAAAGTTTTAATAAATCTTTCATAAATTTAATCTACCTCATCGAAGTCTATGTCTATTCCTAGTGACCTGACTTCTTTGGTTAAAACGTTATAGGATTCGGGGATACCAGCTTCCATTTCGTAGTTACCATCTACAATATTTTTGTAAACCTTTGTTCTTCCAGGAACATCATCTGATTTTACAGTTAACATTTCTTGGAGCGTATTAGCAGCACCATAAGCTTCTAGTGCCCATACTTCCATTTCTCCAAGTCTTTGACCTCCAAATTGAGCCTTTCCTCCAAGAGGTTGTTGAGTAACAAGGCTATATGAACCTGTGGACCTTGCGTGCATCTTGTCTTCAATTAAGTGATTCAATTTTAGGATATACATGTATCCAATTGTCACTAATCTATCAAAAGCTTCGCCAGTTCTTCCATCATATAATTGAGCTTGGCCAGATGATGGTAAATCAGCTAGATCAAGCATCTTTTTAATTTCTTCTTCCGATGCTCCATCAAAAACTGGAGTAGCCATTGGCACTCCTGATTTTAAATTTTCACATAGCTCTTTAAACTCTTTATCAGACAATTTTTCGAGCTCTTCTTTTTTTCCAGTAGATGAGTAAATTTTTTCGACAAATGGTTTTACTTCGGAAAGGTTTTTAGACTTTTCAACTAGCTCGCCTATTTTTTTGCCTAGTTCTTTTGAGGCCCAGCCTAAATGAACTTCAAGAAGTTGTCCTACATTCATTCTCGAAGGGACTCCCAGTGGGTTTAGAACTAAATCAACTGGTTCACCGTTTTCATCATAAGGCATGTCCTCAACAGGCATAACTACTGAGATTACTCCTTTATTTCCGTGTCTTCCTGCAAGTTTATCTCCCGGTTGAATTTTTCTTTTTACAGCTAGGTAAACTTTAATCACTTGCTGGACTCCTGGAGGAAGATCATCACCAGAAACTATTTTTCTTTTTTTAGCTTCAAAACGTTCTTTGAGCATATTTTCATATTTTTTGAGATTGTCTTTAGATTCTTTTATCAAATCATTAAGTTTTTCATCTTGAAGTCTCAATTTAAACCACTCAGAAGTTGGTAAGTTTTGTAAGAAATCTTTTGTCAAAGCCTCTCCTTTGGAAATGCCTCTGCCACTAATAACTTTTTTATCCTCAAGCGATGGCATAAGAGAATTTATAGTTGCCTCAGAGACTATACTTAATTCTTGATCAATATCTTTCTGAATTTCTGCTAGAGAAACAGACTCTATTACTTCAGCTCGGGAATTTTTTTCTAAACCTTCTCTCGTAAATACTTGAACATCAATAACAGTTCCATCTTGTCCAGCTTTAACTCTCAAAGAAGTATCTTTAACGTCTGATGCTTTTTCTCCAAAAATAGCTCTTAAAAGTTTTTCCTCTGGAGAAAGTTGGGTTTCTCCTTTTGGCGTGACTTTACCAACGAGAATATCTCCTGCATTTACTTCAGCTCCAATATGTACTATTCCGCACTCATCGAGCTTTGATAAGGCAGACTCGCCAACGTTAGGAATATCGGCCGTTATTTCGTCCGGACCTAATTTTGTATCTCTTGCAGTGCAAGTCTCTTCAATAATATGGACGCTTGTAAGCTTATCTTCTTTTACTAATTTATCTGAAATTAAAATTGAATCTTCAAAGTTGTATCCATGCCACGTCATCAGAGCAATTTTTATGTTTTGTCCAAGGGCTAGTTCTCCCAAGTCAATTGAGGAGCCATCTGCCAATATGTCTCCGGCAGAAATCTTGTCTCCCTCGCTCACTATAGGTCTTTGGTTGATACAAGTATTTTGATTTGATCTTGTATATTTGATCAGGTTATAAATATCAACAGCGGAATCTGATGCGCTTATTTCTTTTAGATTTTTTCTTACAACAATTTTTCCTGAATCAACTTTTTCTACCGTTCCAGAATTTTTAGCAATAATACAATCCCCTGAGTATTGTGCTACCAATCTTTCCATTCCGGTACCAACTAGTGGAGCTTCTGTTGATAAAGTTGGAACTGCTTGACGTTGCATATTTGATCCCATCAAAGCCCTGTTAGCATCATCGTGTTCTAGAAAAGGTATTAAAGCCGCAGCAATTGAGACGACTTGTTGGGGAGAAACATCCATGAGATCAACTCTATCTACAGTCATCAACTCAAATTCATTTCGATATCGTACCGGAACAAGTTCTTCAATAAATTTATTATTTTTGTCTAATTTTACTGAGGCTTGTGCTATGACAAATTCACCTTCTTCAATTGCAGATACATATTGAATTTCGTTTGTTACCTTACCGTTTTCTACTTTTCTGTAAGGAGTCTCAAGAAAGCCGAAATCATTAACTTTTGCATAAACAGATAAAGAATTTATTAGGCCAATGTTAGGCCCTTCAGGAGTTTCTATTGGACAAACTCTTCCGTAATGAGAAGGATGAACGTCTCTAACTTCAAAACCAGCTCTCTCACGAGTAAGCCCTCCAGGGCCCAGTGCTGAAACACGTCTTTTATGAGTTACTTCAGATAGCGGATTGTTTTGATCCATGAATTGAGATAACTGACTTGAGCCAAAAAACTCATTTATTGCAGCTGTAATTGGCTTTGCATTGATTAAATCTGCAGGCCCTAGTTCTTCTGCTTCTGCAATGTTTAATCTTTCTCTTACAGCTCTTTCTACTCTCAACAAACCTACCCTGACTTGGTTAGCGACCATTTCTCCAACTGATCTGATCCTTCGATTTCCAAGGTGATCTATATCATCACAAGTTTGTTTTCCGTTTCGGATATCTACTAAAGTTTTTATAACCTCTAGGATATCTTCATTATCGAGAGTACCTTTTCCAATTAATTCGTCCCTGCCGAGTCTTTTATTAAATTTCATCCTTCCTACATCAGAAAGATCATATTTATCCTCATTAAAGAATAAGTTTTCAAACAAAAGGGTTGCAGCTTCTTTTGTAGGCGGTTCACCAGGTCTCATCATTCTATAAATTTCAGCAAGAGCTTCTAGAGAATTTGAAGTAGTATCTGATCTTAAGGTATCTGAGATATACGGGCCTGATTCAAGTTCATTAATGTAAAGAACATTCATTTCTTTTAGTTTTAACTCATTAAGCTTTAGGAGAACTTCTTCATCAATTAAAGTATTACATGCTATTGCGATCTCACCGGTTGCAGGGTCAATAATATCTTCAGCAATTGTTTGGTTATAAAGGCTTTCTTTTGGAACCTCTAAGTTTTTAATCTTACTCGACTCAATAAGTCTTATGTGTCTGGCAGTGATTCTTTTACCTGTTTCGATTATTACACCTTGTGTGCCTTTGATGTCTGAAGGTGCAATCTTTCCTACCATTCTTCTAGGAATGACTTTCAAAGAATATTTATTTGAACTAATCTGATAAGTTTCTTTTTCATAAAATTTTTCTAATATCTCTTGAGAAGTAAAACCTATTGCCCTTAATAGAATAGTCGCATAGAGTTTCCTTCTTCTATCGATACGAATGTAAACAAGATCTTTATGATCAAATTCAAAGTCTAGCCAAGAGCCTCTGTAAGGAATGACTCTAGAAGAGTACAAGAGTTTGCCTGACGAATGAGTTTTACCCCTATCATGATCAAATATCAAGCCTGGTGATCTATGAAGCTGCGAAACGACTACTCTTTCAGTACCATTGATTACAAAAGTTCCATGTTCTGTCATCAAAGGAATAGTTCCCATATAAACATCTTCTTCTCTGGCGCTTTTTAGGTTTTCTTCGCCAGTAGTTTTATCAATGAATATGATTCTGCATCTTATGATCAAAGGTGCTTCATAAGTTTTTCCTCTCGGAAGACACTCTTGAACATCAAATTCAGGGTCTTGTAATTTATAACCTAAATACTCAATCCTTGCATTCCCGGAAACACTGTTGATTGGGAAAATTGATTGAAAAACACTTTCTAAGCCTTGATTTTTTCTTTTCGCAGCATCAGGAATATTTTGTAGAAAATAATCATACGAATCTGTTTGAATTTCTAAAATGTCAGGAAGTGACATTGCACTAGAAATTTTTTCAAAACTTTTTCTTATTCTCTTTTTTTCTGCAAATGAGTATGTACTTGCCATATAAATCTAGCCTATAAATGTTGTTATTTTAGTTCTACTTTCGCGCCAGCTTCTTCTAGTTGAGACTTAGCTTGCTCGGCCTCATCTTTATTTGCGCCTTCTTTAACAGAAGAGGGAGCGCCATCAACTATTGCTTTTGCTTCTTTCAAGCCTAAACCAGTGATTGCTCTCACAGCTTTGATGACGTCAATTTTCTTTTCGCCAACATCAGCTAAGAAAATTTCAAATTCGCTTTGCTCTTCAGCAGCAGCAGCTTCGCCTCCTGCAGCAGGAGCAGCAGCGGCAGCAACTGGAGCTGCAGCAGTGACACCAAATTTTTCTTCCATAAGTTTTACCAAATCAACTACATCCATAACGCTCATTTCTGATATCGCATCGAGTATTTCTTCTTTAGTAATAGCCATTATTTTCTCCGTTATACCTAGATTATTAAGATTTAGTTTGGCTTACTGCGTTAATAGTTCTTACTAACTGCGATGGAACTTCGTTTAAAGTTCCGGCAAATTTATTAAGAGGAGCCTGAATTAAACCTAAAAACATAGAAATTGCTTCTTCTTTTGATGGAAGAGAAGCTAAGGCTTTGAGCTCGTTTGGCTTAAGAAATCCTTCTCCTATGGAAAGTCCTTTTACTTCAAATGATTCTTCTTTGGCTGCAAAGTCTTTTAGAAGCTTTGCTGCGCTTTGAAAGTCATTCATTGAAAAAGCCAACAAAGTGGGGCCAGTGAGAATTTCGTTCAGAGAATCAAATTTTGTATTCTCTAAAGCTCGTCTTGCTAAAGTATTTTTAATAACTTTTAGTTGAACAGACTGTGATTTAGCTTCCTTTCTAAGTTGAGTTAAGCCAGGAACGTTAGTTCCTCTATAATCAACAGCGATCACAGAAAATGCATCTTGAGCAATCTTATTTAAATCCTCAACTAGAACTTTCTTAGTATCTAAGCGTGACATTAATTAAAACCTCCTTTGATAAAATTTCCAAAAGAGGAACCTTTTGTCCAAAAAGAACAATCTTTTCGAACTATCTGCGTAGGAAACATTAAGTTTAATGAATTTAAACTCCTACGGTCTAAGACGGTTGTAACGAAATTACAACAGCTTAAAATTCTTATTTTTCCAAACAAACTCATCTATATGCTAAAAATTAAGTTTTGCAGTATCAATTTCAAACCCTTTTCCCATTGTGGACGAAAGAGTTACTTTTGAAATATAAATCCCTTTTGCCGAAGGGGGTTTTGCCTTTTTAACATCTGTTAAAAAAGCTTCTAAATTATCTTTCAATTGTTCTTCTGTATAACCTACTTGTCCAATACGGGCGTGGATTATACCCTGTTTATCTGATTTATACCTAATTTGTCCTGATTTTGCGTTTTTAACTGTGTTTGGAATATCCTTAGTAACAGTTTCTGATTTTGGATTTGGCATCAATCCCTTTGGACCGAGAATTTGTCCTAAGGGAGAAACTACTCTCATGGTATCTGGTGTTGCAATCACAACATCAAAATCCATATTACCTGCTTTTATTTCTTCTACCAGATCTTCCATTCCTACTATATCTGCTCCCGCTTCTTTTGCTTGAATTGCTTCATCTCCATCAGCAAATACTGCAACTTTGAAAGATTTGCCATTCCCATGAGGAAGGTTTGAAGCTCCCCTAACATTTTGGTCTGATTTGGAAGCATCAATTCCTAGGTTAATTGAAACATCCAATGATTCAGTAAATTTTTTTGAGGCCTTGGAATTAAGTTCGCCCAAAGCTTCTTCTATCAAATATTTTTTACTTTCTTCAGACATTAAATTACCTCTATTCCCATGCTTCTAGCACTTCCTTCAATAATCTTTACAGCTTGATCCATATCAGTAGCATTTAAATCAGCCATTTTAGCCTCTGCAATTTCTTCTAGTTGTTTTCTAGAAACTTTTCCAACTTTTTCTGAATTTGGAGTTGGACTTCCTTTAGATAGCCCTGCAGCCTTTTTTAAAAGAACACTTGCTGGAGTGGTCTTTACAATAAAATCAAAGCTTCTATCCTCATAAACAGTAATGACTACTGGTACGGGAAGGTTTTTTTCCAATTCATTAGTTTTAGAATTAAATGCGTTACAAAAGTCCATTAAATTTACCCCATGTTGTCCTAAAGCTGGGCCAACAGGAGGACTTGGAGATGCTGCTCCGGCAGGAACCTGAAGTTTAATGTATGTCATTATTTTCTTTTCAGCCATCTTTATCCTCTTTCAATTTGAGAAAAATCCAATTCAACAGGAGTGGATCTTCCAAATATCATTACAGCAACTTTTACTTTGCCCTTTTTATTATCAGCTTCTTCAACAACCCCACTAAAGTCATTAAATGGACCGTCTATAACTCTAATCATCTCTCCCGGCTCATAGACAGTTCCTTGTACCGTCTCTTCTATTCCATGTTCCATTTGATTTAAAATTTTTGCTGCTTCAGTATCTGAAATAGGCTTAGGATTATTTTTCGTACCGCCAATGAAACCGAGTACCCTTGGAGTCTCTTTAACCAAATGCCAAGTTTCGTCATTCATTTCCATCTCAACTAAAATATATCCAGGGAAGAATTTTTTTTCAGTAATCTTTTCTTTTCCTCCTTTCAATTCAACGACTTCATGAACTGGTATTTCTATCCTTCCAAAATGATCTTCCATTTTCTCAAGTTTAATTCTCTCTAACAATTGCTCTTTAGCCTTATTTTCATAGTTAGAGTAAGAATTTATGATGTACCAAGCTTTAGACATTTATCACCCTAAGATTAAACTCATTACAAAAGAAAACAGAGAATCTAAGCCCCATAAAATAAGAGCGGCTATAATAACTACACCAACCACAATTAGAGTAGTTTGAGTTGTCTCAGTTCTGTTTGGCCAAACTACCTTTCGGATTTCAGTCATAGATTGTTTTATTGTTTGGAAAGCAAGAGATCCAAACAGGGTAAATCTTAAAACAAATAAGCCCAACGAAAATAAAGCTATAACTCCTATGACTCTATAAAGAAGACCAAAGTCGCTAAAATAGGAGTTACCCCATACTGCAGTAGCAATAATTGCTAACCCTACTAACCAAAGACTTTTACTTAGAATCATCTAGCTCCTCTTACACCATGCTCTATAAGAAGAGGGCTTCTCTTTCTGGCAGGCCAGGAGGGAATTGAACCCCCAACCTGCGGTTTTGGAGACCGCCGCTCTACCAATTGAGCTACTGGCCTATTGAATAATTTTAGAAACTACTCCGGCACCTACAGTTCTACCACCTTCACGGATAGCAAACTTCATACCGTCCTCCATCGCTACTGGAGAGATAAGCTCTACAGTTACAGCAACATCATCACCGGGCATAACCATTTCCACGCCATCAGGAAGCGTAACTTCACCAGTTACATCAGTAGTTCTTACATAAAATTGAGGTCTATACCCTTTAAAGAAAGGAGTATGTCTTCCTCCCTCTTCTTTACTAAGAACGTATACTTGAGCTTCGAATTTTGTATGAGGAGTGATTGAACCAGGCGCGGAAAGAACTTGTCCTCTTTCTACATCCTCTCTTTTTGTTCCTCTTAAAAGTACTCCTACGTTTTCTCCAGCTTTTCCTTCATCTAAAAGTTTTCTGAACATTTCGACTCCTGTGCAAACAGTTTTCTCAGTATCTTTAATACCTACAATTTCCATTTCGTCATTAACTTTGACTTCTCCTCTTTCAATTCTGCCTGTGACAACTGTTCCTCTTCCTTGAATTGAAAAGATATCTTCAATTGGCATTAGGAAAGGCTTATCAGTTTCTCTGACTGGCTCTGGAATATAAGAATCAAGAGCTTCAACAAGCTTTTGTACAGATTGAACTCCATGTTCTGAATCTTCACCTTCTAGAGCTTTAAGAGCTGAACCTATAATTATAGGGGTATCGTCACCAGGAAATTCATATTCATTTAGTAAGTCTCTGACCTCTACTTCTACAAGCTCAATAAGTTCTGCATCATCAACTTGATCGGCTTTATTAAGATATACCACAATGTAAGGAACACCCACTTGTCTAGCAAGAAGAATGTGCTCTCTTGTTTGAGGCATAGGACCATCAGCACAATTGACAACAAGAATAGCTCCGTCCATTTGTGCAGCTCCTGTAATCATATTTTTAATATAGTCAGCATGGCCTGGACAATCTACATGCGCATAATGTCTAGCATTAGAATCGTACTCTACGTGAGAAGTTGCAATCGTAATTCCTCTTTCTCTTTCTTCAGGGGCATTATCGATACCATCAAAAGCAATAGCTTCGCCAGTACCTTGAGCTTCAGCACAAACTTTTGTAAGTGCAGCTGTCAAAGTAGTTTTACCATGATCTACGTGGCCAATAGTTCCGACATTTAAATGCGGCTTGGTTCTTTCGAATTTTTCTTTAGACATTTTTTTTCCTCTTTAAAAAAACTTTCTTAATGGAGCTCATAACCGGACTTGAACCGGTGACCTCTTCCTTACCAAGGAAGTGCTCTACCAGCTGAGCTATATGAGCAAATCCCTTAATAATTTGGGAGACGGCATAAAAAAAGTAGATAACAAAAAAACTCTCAACACCCGTTGCTCCGAACGGCTTTATACTTAAATTTTGCTTTAAATGCAACACTTTTGGTGGAGGGGGCAGGATTCGAACCTGCGAAGCCGAAGCGTCTGATTTACAGTCAGATGGGTTTGACCGCTCCCCAACCCCTCCTATAGAGTTGTGTATTCTCTGAGTACATATGGAAGATGTCAAACAAAATACATTAAATGAAGAAAAAATCTTAAATTTTCTTGGTATATATCAAGATTTTGATTGGGAATTATCGATATTTGATGAAATTGAATCTACTAATGACTATCTTCTTAATTTCGCAAACGTAGACAAATTCAATATCTGTTTAGCTGAATGTCAAACAAAAGGGAGAGGTAGAAACTTAAAGGAATGGCAAAGTCCAAAATATGAAAATATATATATGTCATTGGGATTTTCTACCGAAAATGAATTAAATCGATTTAATGCCTTCAGCTTAGTAACAGCGCTTGCGGTTCATGATGTTTTAGCAATTGAAGATATTAATACAGAAATTAAATGGCCAAACGATATTTATTTAAATAATAAAAAAGTTGGAGGTATTTTATTAGAGACTATAACTAAAGATGAAAAAACTTTAATCGTTGTAGGAATCGGATTAAATATTTATATGAAAGATAATTCAAAAATTGATCGTGAGTGGACTTCTCTTGCTTTAGAGATTGAAGATTTTAATCTTGATAGAAACAAAATAATTTCTAAATTAGCAAACGAAATTTTATTTTCAAAAAAAGAGTTTGAAAAAGAAGGGTTTGATAGATTTGCAAAGAAATTTAACAGTTTAAATTATCTCAAAAACAAGGAGGTCTCTCTTACAAATTTTGATTGTGAGAAAGGAACTGCTTTGGATATAAATTTGGACGGGACTCTAAATGTTAAAGTAGGAGAAAGAATTAAGAAGATATCTTCGGGTGAAGTATCTTTATATTTAACAGATTAATTTTTAGGAAAAATTAATATATAAAAATATTAAAATGTAAATAATTATGGAGTAAAGCGGTCCAAAAGTATGTTTATTGTCCCACTGTCTCTTTGTTTTCGTTGTGCTCCTCTTTGCGCCCCACTCACCTGGAAAATAATATTGAACAAATAATATTAAATAGCCTACACCAAAAGCTAAGTACCAAATAAGTTTAAAAGGTAATTTTATAATGCTCACTTAAGAAATATTAGCAAATAATAAAAAAATAGTAAGAATATCTCTACTTAAATTCTTAAAAAATATATAATCCAATTTTTGCTGGCGTAGCTCAGTTGGTAGAGCTCCTGATTTGTAATCAGGCGGTCGTTGGTTCGAATCCAATCGCCAGCTCCAAATTTATTTCAATTCCTCTTCCTCAATTATTTGTGCATCTTCTATATCTAAAGGATGACTATTAGAGTTACTAGTTTCATGCCTTTTTTTTCTAAATGATAGAAATAAAAATCCAATTAGATAAGGCCAAAAAAATAAAAGTGCTGAAAAGAAAATATTCCACTCCCAAACAAAAGTAGCTCCTATGATTCCTAAAATTGGTCCTAAAATAGGAGTAAAAGTTAGAAAAAGAGAAACGATAAATAAAACTCCTTCTAAAAAGGTGCTTTGGACCATTAAAATAAGTTTTAAAGCATCAGCAACTGCACTGATCTGATAAATAGAAATTGTGATATAAAAAAATAAAACAATAAAAAAAGGCATTCTCAAATAATGTTCTTACAAAGTATACTCTGCAATCTATTATGAAATTAAAAAAAATAATTTCCAACCTATCACTCGAAGACAAGGTGTCTTTGTTGTCAGGGTTTGATAACTGGCATACTCCAGAAATTCAAAAATATGGAATACCAAAAATTAAAATGTCCGATGGTCCAAATGGAGTAAGAGGAGATTCCAGTTCCCCTCAAACTTCGGCTTGTTTTCCTAGCCCTATTCTTTTGGGAGCTACTTGGAATGAAAAATTAATTAAAAAAATTGGTTCCGCTACAGGTGAGGAAGCCTTATATAAGGATGTTGATGTTCTTCTTGC
This sequence comes from uncultured SAR86 cluster bacterium, assembly GCA_902514765.1. Lineage (GTDB taxonomy): Bacteria > Pseudomonadota > Gammaproteobacteria > Magnimaribacterales > AG-339-G14 > MEDG-81. Next base: position 39,524 of record CABXSA010000006.1, read on the forward strand.
TCCTACTATAAATTTACATCGTCACCCTCTTGGAGGTCGTCATTTTGAGTGTTATTCAGAAGATCCTGTTTTAACTTCAAAAATTGCCTGCTCTTATGTCTCAGGCGTTCAAAGTAAGGGGGTTGCTGCTTGTTTGAAGCATTTTGCTGGAAACGATACTGAATTTGAAAGACACCTTGTTAGTTCCAACATAGATGAAAAAACATTAAGAGAACTTTATTTATATCCTTTTGAAATGGGAATAAAAAAAGCCAAAGCTAAAGTTGTAATGTCGGCCTATAACAAAGTAAATAATATTTATTGCAGTTCTCACGATGAATTAATAAATCAAATTTTGAAAAAAGAATGGAAATTTAGTGGTTATGTTGTAAGCGACTGGGGAGCTGCATTAGAAACTGTGGAAAATGCCAATGGCGGTCTAGATTTAGAAATGCCTGGGCCAGCCAAAACTTGGGGGGAAAACCTTGTCGAAGCAGTTAAGGATGGACTTGTTGGAGAAGGAACGATTGACGAGAAAGTAAAGAGAATTCTCAACGTTGCAAAGTTCACCAATAGGTTTAACAAAAGAAGAGTTGCGGAGAAAAGCATTGATAAAAAGTCTCATCGTGAACTTATTAAAAAAACTGCTACCGAAGGCATGGTTCTTTTAAAGAATGAAGAAGTATTACCTTTTGATAAAACTAAAATTTCTAAAATTGCTCTAATCGGTCCAAACGTTAAAGACAGTCAAATTATCGGTGGCGGAAGTGCAGGTTTAAAACCTCATTACGAAGTTCATCCCTTGGAGGGAATTTCAAATTTCTTAAAGGAAGAAAAAGTAAAAATAAATTATGCAAAAGGTTGCCATGTTGATAAATATCTTCCTCCTTTAGAAAAAGAATACTCTTACGTTCCAGGAAAAAAAGAAAATGGATTTGAAGTTGAGTTTTTTAGAGGAAAAACTTTTGATGGGGAACTAATAGCAAGACAAGTTTTAAGTGGAAATAGGTTTTGGGCCTTACAAGGATTTGCAAGAGAGTTTTTGGATGAAAAGGAAAGGCCTGAATTATCTGTTAGATTTTCTACTACTTATAGACCAGAGATTTCAGGAGAATTTGAGTTTGAGGTTTTTAGTATTGGTTTATCCAGAATCAAAATCAACGGAAAGGAGTTAGTTGATAATTGGTCGTCTCAAAAAAAAGGAGAAGCTTTTTTTGGTTTTGCATGTGCTCCAAAGAGAAACAAAATAAAACTTTCTAAAGGTAGAGAATATCTAGTAGAGGTTGAGTATGAATTTGAAGGGAGATTTCCTGCCATACAATTTGGCTGTAGACCGCCTGACCCAAAAAATTTGCTTGAAGAAGCAGTCAAAGTGGCAAAGAAATCTGATGCGGTAGTTCTAGTTGTAGGCACAAATTCAGATTGGGAAACTGAAGGTAATGATAGAAAAAGTTTAAGCCTTCCAGGCGAGCAGGATGCTCTTATAAAAAGGATTTTAGCTACAAATAAAAATACGGTTTTAGTTATAAATACTGGATCTCCTGTAAGCATGCCCTGGATAAAGTCATGCCCAGCAATTTTACAAACTTGGTTTCCAGGACAAGAATTTGGAAATGCTTTAGCAGAAATATTATTTGGCAAAGAAAGTCCAAGTGGTAAGTTGCCTACAACTTACCCCAAAAAACTTTCTGATACGCCGGCATATTCTTCTTATCCAGGTAAAGACTTGCAAATGGACTATAAAGAAAAATTATTAGTTGGTTATAAATGGTACGACAAGAAGAAAATTGAACCTCTTTTTCCTTTCGGTCACGGTTTGTCTTACTCAAAATTTAAATTAAAAAAGGTTTCTTTTACAAAGAAGAAACGCGAAATCAAAATTAAAGTAAAACTCAAAAATATTGGTGACTTTTCTACTTTTGAAACTGTGCAGTGCTATATAGAAAGAAAGGCAGTGAAGGCAGGAACGCCAAAAAAGAAACTCGTAGATTTTAAAAAGCTAAAAATTACAAAAAATAAATCTAAGACATTGACTTTAAAAGTTTCTAAAAGGGATCTCTCAGAATGGGACGTAAAAAATTCTAAATGGGAAATTGCTAAGGGGGATTACGTCATTCATATAGGGACCTCTGTAAAAGATATTTCAATTACCGAAGAGATAAAAATCTAATCTAAATCTAACTGTTCTTTAGAAACTAAAATCCCGCTTTCATCAGCATAAGCCCAATTTCCAGATTCAATTGAGATGCCCCCAAATTTAATATTAATTCCTATTTCGCCTCGATCTTTTTTTTCACTTTTTTTTGGAACTGAGCCCAAAGCAAATATTCCAATCTTGAAATTAGACAGAGCCTCAACATCTCTCACGCAGCCATTTATTATGACAGCTTGCCAATTATTTTTTTCCGCAGACTCTGCAATCATGTCTCCCATTAAGGCAACTCTGGTACTACCTTGACCATCTACGATCAAAATTTTTCCATTGCCCTCTTCACCAAGAACTTGCTTAACTTTTGAATTATCGTCAGGACAAATTACAGTTTCAATTTTTCCTGAAAAAAAACCTTTTTTGCCAAAATTCGTAAACTGCAAATTCAAAAAATTTACGTGGGGGTACTTATCACTTAAGTCTGGGGTGGTCATATATTTCTATCAATATACATTAAAAAATTAAATCGCTTTATAGATTATCAGGGACAGTATAATTGAAACAATGAAGGAAAATTTCAAGGCCAAGGTATTTTTAAATAAATCAGGCAGAGGGAGAGTAAAGTATTCAGAGGATGAATTTCTTTCTTTATCGAATAGAGAAATGTTCAAAGTTTTTCCAGGAGACGAAGTTGTTTGTCAAAAAATGCCTGGAAGTAAGGCAAAAATTAAGGAAGTCTTGAAAAGGAATACCAGTGAGCTTACGGGTATTGTTAAGAAGTATAAAGGCAAGACTTATCTAACTAGTCTAGACAAAAGTTTTCATCTCGATATCCTGCTAGAGGGCAAGAATTTGAAGAATTTCAAATCAAATGATATCTGTGAAGTAAAAATAACATCTCAACCATCTCTAAAGTACAAGCCTAAAGCAAAGCCTATAAAAACCTTAAAAAGTAATGATGTATTTGAGGAGGCTTTTATTTTTGCTACCAATGGAACCGAGCTTTCTACCAAATGGTCCAAATCTGTTATCAACGAATGCAACAAGATTAAAAGAGATATTTCAGCACAGGATGTTAACTCCAGAAAAGATCTGAGAAGTTTAAATTTTGTGACGATTGATGGAAGCAACGCTAAAGATTTTGATGATGCTGTGTATGCTGAAGAAAGTTCCGATGGCTTTCTTTTATACGTAGCAATAGCAGACGTTTCCGAATATGTGCTTCAAGATTCTTCGCTAGATAAAGAAGCTTTGTCTAGAACGACCTCAGTTTATTTTGAAAAAAAAGTTATTCCTATGCTGCCAGAACTTATATCAAATAAACTTTGTTCGTTGAGGCCTAATGAGGATAAGTTGGTTTTAACTTGTGAAATTTATCTAGATAGAGGTGGAGAAATAAAATCCTTTGAATTTTTCAATTCTGTTATCTGCTCTAAGAATCGTCTTACCTATGATGAGGTTGAAAAATTTTATCAAAAAGGTCAAACCACCCTTTCAAATGATATTGTGTCTAATTTAAGTACCTTAAAAAAAATACATGCTTTGAGAAGAAAAATAAGAGTAGAAAGGAAGGCGATAGATTTTTATCTTCCTGAATACAGGCCTGTTGGCAAAGATAACAAAATAATTAAGTTCAAATCGATAAATCATTTATTAGCAAATGAAGTTATAGAAGAATCTATGATTCTGGCAAATATTTGTGCAGCAAAATTAACTAAAAAACTTAAAAAACCTATCCCATTCCGACACCACGATAACCCGGATTACAATGAATTGGAAAAGCTTAAAGAATTTCTAAAAGCGAGAGGCCTCCGCAAAGGTATGACTGAATCAAATCCTAGAAAGAAACTCAACGCTTGGCTAAAGGAGATCAATCAAAAAGAAAAATCCTTTTCTTTGATATATCGGATTTTAAGAAGCATGAAGCTTGCTGTTTATTCAGGAAAAGAAAGCAATCATTTTGCTCTTGGGCTCGAAGAATACTGTCATTTTACATCTCCAATAAGAAGGTATTCTGATCTGGTAACGCATAGAGTTATTAAGTCGATTATTGAAAAAAAAGGAAGCTCTTATTCTCAAGATGAAATAGATGGAATTGCTACAATTTGTAGTGATAAAGACAGAGAAGCAGAGAAAATCGTGAGGGAATCTTCTAAATATCTAAGTTGTAAGTGTGCCGAAGAACACGTTGGAAAGGAATTCTATGGAGAAGTTGTGGCAGTATTGGAATTTGGAGTATTTATGCATATCGATGGACTAAATATTGAGGGGTTTTGTCATATAAAAAATCTTAAAAGATCACCTTATTATGTTCATGATGCAACAGCTCATTCTCTTACTTCAGCAAATAAAAATAATATTTATGCGTTGGGTGATAAATTCAAAATTAAAATAAAATCTGTGGAAACTTCTAGAAAGAGGATTGATTTGAAAGTTATTAATTAGACATGAAAAAGTTGGAAACTATTGATCAAAACTTTATCAAAACTTTACTTGATAACCTCCCTCAAAATATCGAAGAACTTTCTTTTCCAAAGGATAAAAATAATAAAAAAACTTTGGAATTGATTTCACTCGCAGAGGAAAAAGATTTACCTATCTCATTTAATACAGGTAAAAAACTATCAGCTATTTTCAAACCATCACAAATAAAAGATATTAATTTTTTAGAAAAGTTGATTAGTCAAAAAGAAAATTCACTTCTACTGATTTTGGATCATGTTATGGATCCGCAAAATGTAGGTTCGATATTAAGAACTGCTTTAGCTGCAAATGTAGATGCGGTAATAGTCAGTAAAAATAGAGCATGTCATCTTACCGAAACAGTAAGAAAGGTTTCCAAAGGTGCTTCAGAAATAATACCTTTTGTCATTGTTAACAATATCAAATATCTACTTAAAAACCTTAAAACTTTAAATTTCAATATTCTTGGATGCGATGGAACTGCTGAAAAAGACTATTACGAGTGTGACTATAATTTACCTACAGCTATTATAATGGGGTCTGAAGGTGAAGGTATAAAACCAAATCTAAAAAAAGATATAGACGAAATGATAAGAATTCCGATGAATGAGCAAATAGAAAGTCTTAACGTATCGAATGCTTGTTCTGTTATTCTATTTGAGGCTAGGAAACAAAGAATTTAAAAAACGATGTTGGTACAAAGAACTCTTACAAATCCCATAAAAGCAACTGGTGTAGGGCTTCACACAGGAAGAAAAATTACGATTAATCTTCTGCCTGCTGAAGAAGATCAAGGAGTGGTCTTTAAAAGAATTGATTTGGAGCCTAATGTTGAAATAAAGGCAGTAGTTGAGAATGTTGGACCGACTTCAATGGCAACAACATTAAAGGATGGAGAAATTGAAATTGCTACTGTAGAACATATGATGTCTGCTTTTGCTGGATTGGGCATAGATAATGTCACAGTAGAGATAAACGATTGTGAAGTCCCAATTATGGATGGTAGTGCAAGTCCTTTTGTTTTCTTAATTCAGTCTGCGGGTATAAAAGAACAAACAAAACCAAAAAAGTTTATAAAAATTAAAAAAGAAATCTCAATAACTACCGATAATGGCGCTTATGCGAAATTGTCTCCTTATGACGGCTTTAAAGTAACGCATTCTCTTATCTATGATGACGAAGCGCGCAAAGGTCACTCCAGAACAACCACAGTTGACTTTAATTCAACAACTTATTTAAAAGAAATCTCAAGATCAAGGACATATGGCTTTATGGAAGAACTAGAAGCGTTGAAAAAGAATTCTCTTGCCTTAGGTGCCAGTCAAAAAAATGCTATCGCTATTAAAGATAATGAGATTTTAAATGAAGAAGGTTTACGATCTAAAGATGAGTTGGTTAAGCACAAAATTTTGGATGTAATTGGAGACCTATACTTGCTGCAACATAATCTTATTGGAGAATTTGAGGGATATAAATCTGGACATACACA
>CABXSA010000007.1 GCA_902514765.1 uncultured SAR86 cluster bacterium
GAATACAAAGTAATTGCTGCCTTGAATAAAACTGATGTTCCAGTTCCAAAAGCCTATATACATTGCGAAGATGAATCAGTTATTGGAACGGAGTTCTTCCTAATGAGTTTTGTAGACGGGGAAGTAATGTGGGAACCTCATATCCCTCAAGCATCCAATGAAGAGAGGCAAAAGATTTATCATTCTATGAACGAAACAATTGCTATGTTACACAGTGTTGATCATGAAAGTATCGGGCTAGAGACTTTTGGAAAGCCTGGAAATTATGTAGGTAGACAAGTTGCAAGATGGTCCAAACAATATGTTGCATCGGAAACGAGAGAAATAAAATCTATGAACAATCTTATGGACTGGTTGCCGAAAAACCTCCCTGCTGAAAAAGCAACAAAACTTGTTCATGGTGACTTTAGTTTAAGCAACGTCATGATTGACCTAAAAACTTTTAAAATTTGCGCGATACTGGATTGGGAGCTTTCTACACTGGGAGATCCTGCCGCAGATTTTAGTTATCACTGTATTCAATATAAGTTAAACCCTGTTTTATCGGATGAAAAACAATGCAAAGATTTGGGTATTCCTACTGAAATGGAATATTTGGAAATGTATGAAGAGAAAACTGGTTATCAAATCAAGCCGGAGTGGAATTTGTACATGGGTTTTAACTTATTTAAGTTAGCAGCTATCAGTCAAGGAATAATGGGCAGAGTCAGAGACGGAACTGCAGCAGGTAAAAATGCTGACTCTTTTGGCGAAAATGCCATTATGATGGCTGATGCAGCTTGGAAATTAATTAACGAGTGAGGTAAAAATGTCAAAAATAAAAATGCCAGTCGAAAAAAGTCACATTATGATGTTTGCGAGATCAATTGGAGATGCAAATCCTAAGTATTACGAAGAAAAAGATGAAAACATTATTGCACCTCCTACTTTCATTCAATCTAGTGCTCAATTTGATCCTGATTATTTTTTAAGACCAAAAATTGGTGGTGACAATTGGTTTGGGTCTGGCAAAGAAGCTACAGGAATGAAATCATCAGGTTCCGGCTCTGGAGGTGGTGGAGCAGCAATGGGTCTTCATGCCGAACAACATTATGAATATCATCAACCTTTGAAAGTGGGCGATGTTATTAGTGCTGAAGTTAAACCAGGAAAATCTTGGGAAAAAGAAAGCAAAAGAGCCGGGAAATTAAAATTTAGTGAAAGTGTAACAGAATACAGAAATCAAGATGGTGAGCTCATCATCACAGCAACTTCTGTTGGAGTGGTTACAGAAAAACCTGTAGAAAATTAGGAGATGGATATGTTGAAGAAAAATGAAATTAAAGTTGGAGATACCTATTCTGAAAAGATTGTAGAAGATTTGAAGAGAACTCAAATTGTGCAATATGCTGGAGCATCTGGTGACTACAACCCTCTCCATTCCGATGATAAATTCACTAAAGAAATTGCAGGTTATCCAGGTGTCTTTGCTCATGGAATGTTATCAATGGGAATGACGGGTAAGATGCTTACCAACTTTGTTGGTGACGGCACGCTTAAAAAATATGGCGTTCGTTTTACCAATCAAGTTTGGCCTGGAGATTCTTTAGAAAGCACTGCAACAATTGTAGACATCAAAGAAGAGGATGGGGAAACCCTTGCTGAGATTACTATCGAAACAAAGAATCAAGACGGTATTACTGTTATTACTGGCTCTGCTACTGCTAAAGTAGGCTAATAGATAAGTTTTTATGAATAATCCTTCTATTCCAGAAGTTGGTGGTCGTAGTGCAAAATTTGCTCTAATTCTGCTTGTCATAGTCTATGTATTTAATTTCATAGATAGACAAATCTTAACCATTCTCGCCGAAGATTTAAAAGCAGACTTAAATATCTCTGACAGTGATATTGGATTCTTGTATGGAACTGCTTTTGCAGTCTTTTACTCAGTGGTTGGAATCCCAATGGGTAAACTTGCTGATACTTGGAATAGAAAAAATTTAATAAGTTTGGGTTTGGCTTTTTGGAGCTTGATGACATTTTTATCAGGTACTGCAAAGTCCTTTTTATCATTATCAATTTACAGATTCGGTGTTGGCATTGGAGAATCTAGCGCGTCGCCAGCGTCTTACTCCCTTTTGTCAGACTATTTCTCTCCAAAAGTAAGAGCAACAGTATTATCTATATACGCAAGCGGGCTCTACATAGGTTCGGGAATAGGTATATTCATTGGAGGACTGATAGTAGATAACTGGAATGATGCTTTTCCAATAATATCTGAGGCTCCCTTTGGGTTAAAAGGATGGCAAGTGGCTTTCATGGCGGTTGGTCTTCCGGGAATTTTGCTGGCCCTTATAACATGGCAAATAAAAGAACCGCCTAGAGGGTTAAGCGAAGGCTTAACAGAAACCAAAAAAGAGAATCCTCTTAAGGCAGCATTTGGAGAACTAGTAGGATTAACTCCCATTGGACTGCTTCAAGCTGAAAATACACAAAAAGAATTATTAAGAAATTTTGCTTTGCTAATTTTTGTTTTATCAGGTGCCTATTGGTTGATTCAAGCTACTGGAGATTATTTACAATGGATTGCTTTTGGAATAGGTTTTTATATTGTATGTAATTGGATTCAAGGACTAAGAATTAGAGATAAAGTTGCTTTTGAATTGATGTTCAAAAGCAAGGCGCTTTTACTTGGTTTGTTAGCTTTTCCTTTCATTACTTTTGTAACCTATGCATTAGGTGCGTTTGGTCCCGCTTTTTACATAAGAAATTTCGGTATGACAGCCTCTGAGGTTGGTGTTATCTATGGCTTGATAACTGCTTTTGGATCCATGGTAGGAGTAATTGGAGGTGGTTTTGTTGGAGATAAACTAAGAGAAAAATACATAAATGGAAAGCTATATTTGATAATGGCTTCTGCCCTAGGTACGGCAGTTACAGGTTTAGGATTTTTGTATTCTCCTGAGGCCAATGTCTCTTTTGCATGGAAATTTTTCTATCATGTATCTTCAACTGCCTGGTTGGGATGTGCAGCATCAACAGTAACTGAGCTTGTTTTACCAAGATTAAGAGCGGTGGCAAGTGCATTTTTTATTTTAATGCTTAGTATGGGTGGATTAGCTCTGGGACCTTATCTGACAGGTATGTTAAGTGATATTTATACAATACAGTTTCTTGCTGAAGGGATGAATCAATCAATGGCAGAAGCAATTGGGTTAAAACAAGCCCTGGCTCAGTCTTTGGTGGTTTTGTTAGTTCCAATGGTTTTACTGGGTTTTGCTTGTAGATTTTTGAAAAAAGACGAAGAAAATCTTTTTATTAAAGCGAGAAATCTAGGCGAAGCTATTTAACCTCTTTTTCCAAATTTCTGAGATTTTTTCTTGATGCTGCGGATGTATCAAGTCAGGGGCAATTTCTGCTAAAGGCTCCAGTACAAATCTATATAGATCAATGTCTTTGTGAGGTATGTCTTTGCCTAAAGCTTTACCTACATATTTTCCGTAAAGCAACAAATCGATATCTATTTCTCTATCGGAAAACTTTTCTGACCTATCTTTTCTGCCAATTCTCGTTTCGATGTCTTTCAACGTACCTACAACCTCTTCTGCAGAATCTTCAGTTGTAAGACAGACTACTTGATTTAGAAAATCTTCACCTTCAAAGCCTTCTGATTTTGTTTTATAAGTTTTTGATTCTTTTTCTAATTGGTATTCCTGACTTAAAAGTTCTTTTGCTTTATTTAAATTTTCTTCTGGTTTTATGTTACTACCAAGACTTAAATATATTTTTGGCATTATCTTGAGCGAAAAATTGTAAGCCCTACTTCTTTTGATCCACGAAGAGCTCCAGGCTTGGATACAGATAGAGAAAGATTTAGCACCCTTTCATCTTGCATGATAATTTTTGAAACTTTTTCAGCAAGAGCTTCAATAAGCTGAAAAGATGATTTTTCTACAAATTTTGTTATTTTCTTTGAAGTAGTTTTATAGTCAAAAGTATCTTCTATATTGTCTGATTTAAAAGCTTTTTTGATATCAACTTCTACTTCGTAAGAAATTTTTATAAGTTGCTTAACCTCTCTTTCCCACTTAAAGATACCTATTATGGCTTCAATTTCTAAATCATTTACAAAAATCTTATTAGACATTTTCTAAACTCCATCTTGGAGCAACATCAATACTAAAATCTTTGGTCTGCTCTTTAATTTTTTGGAAACCTGCAAAGGCAATCATCAATCCATTATCGGTACAGTGTTTTTGATCTGGATAATAAAGATTTATGGTTCCTTTTTGCTTTTCTAGTTCCTCTCTTAGGTATTTGTTAGCAGCAACTCCGCCGGATAAAACAAGTGATTGACTACTTTCAATTAAGCATGCCTTTAGGGATTTTTTAACCAGACAATCTATTGCAGCATTTTGAAACTCAAAAGCAATATCGTTTACTGTATCTTCTGAAAGGTCATCTTTTTCGGATAAATCCTTCACCTTATAAAGTACAGAAGTTTTTAAGCCACTAAAACTAAAATTTAAGTCATTAGAATCAATCATCGGTCTTGGAAAAGAAAAATTATTTTTTCCTTTAGATAACAAAGCTCTTTTTTCAATTTCTGGACCACCTGGGTAACCCAATTTTAATAATTTTGCTGTTTTATCAAAAGCCTCCCCCACAGCATCATCTTTTGTTTGTCCAATGACTTTATATTCATTGGGTGAAGAAACTTTAACTATCAAAGTATGTCCTCCTGAGACTAACAAACTAATAAAAGGATAAGTTAAATCGTCTGCATCATATTTTGCCATTATCAGATGTGCTTCCATATGATGAATTGGTATCACAGGAATATCTAGGGCATAAGACAAAGAGTTTGCAAAGCCTGCTCCAACCATTAAAGGACCTCTTAAACCGGGACCGTTGGTAAAGGCAATTGCTTCAATCTCATCCATCGAGACACTTGAATCTTTCATTTCATTTTTTAATAAAGGCAAGAGCCGATTAATGTGATCTCTAGCGGCTAGCTCAGGAACTACCCCTCCGTACAAATCGTGCTCTTCTGCTTGACTGTATAAAGCTTCGAATACAATTTGATTGGCTTTACCATCATATAAAGCGATTCCAGTTTCATCGCACGAAGTCTCTATTCCTAATATTTTCATTTAAATTAAAAGTTATTTTGCAAAATATCTTAACTCTCTATAGAATTCCCACCCTAATATAAATATGCCTATTATAAAGCTAAAAGATAACGAATCTTTCGATTCTGGACTCAGAAGATTTAAAAGGTCTTGTGATAAAGCTGGAATCATTTCCGAAATAAGAAAAAGAGAATTTTACGAAAAACCTACCTCTGTTAAGAAAAGAAAAGCTGCAGCAGCAGTAAAAAGACAAGCGAAAAGAAGAAAGTTCGGCAAAATGCCACCTTTGAGAGCGAGAGTCTAAATGTCTAAAGATCTTAAAAGCTTGATTAAAACTCAAGTCACAATTTCTATGAAAGACGGAGACAAGTTTAGAACTACTGTTTTAAGAATGATTCTTGCGGAAATTCAAAAAATTGAAATTGAAGAAAAGTCAGATCTTGATGAACTTCAAATTACTTCAATTCTTGAAAAGATGATTAAGCAAAGAAATGACGCAATCGCACAATTTGAACAAGCGAAAAGGCAGGAATTGGCTGATAAAGAAAAACAAGAAATAGAAATCATTAAAGAATTTTTACCTGAACAAATGTCAGAAGAAGAGGTTTCTGAATTAGTTTCTAAAATTATCTCTGAGGTTGGCGCTCAGGATATGAAAGATATGGGCAAAGTAATGGGGTCTCTGAAACCTTTGATCGCAGGTAAAGCAGATGCTGGTGTTGTCAGCCAATTAGTAAAAAAAGCTTTAAGTTAATTTTTTAATAGTCTCAACTATAGAAATCGTTTGTTGGTCTGCTTCAACGTTTACAAAATCACCTTTTTTTAGGAAAGATAAATTAGTTTTAGAAATAGTTTCTGGAATTATAGAAATTGTAAAAAAATTATTTGTCACTTTAACGACAGTCAGGCTGATTCCATTTATAGAAACATATCCTTTTTTGAAAATGTATCCTTTCAAATTAGAAGGAATTTTAATTTTAAGAATTCTTTCTTTTTTATTCTCGAAACTTATTATTTCAGCAATATTATGAACGTGACCAGAGACAAAATGTCCTCCTACTTCATCACCGACCTTCAATGATCTCTCTAAGTTAAATGGTATTGAAGAAAATTTCTCAGAGATGTTGGTTAATTTGATTGATTCGTGTACGACATCAAATTCGATCAGGTCCTTTTTGAAATCAACTACCGTTAAACAAACGCCATTTACTGCAATGCTATCGCCCTTCTTTAATTTTCTTGTGAAATTAGCAGGAACTGTGACGAGTAACTTATACCCATAATCCTTTTCTTCAAATTTTACCTTCTTTGATACAGCCTGAACTATTCCACTAAACATTTTTTATTTTTTAAGTTCCGAAATTTTTGCAATTGAATGTATTTTAATGCCTTGCTCAGCATAAAACTCCTGAAAAGTTTTATCCGAGTCATAAGGTTCTTCTCTATCCAAAGCTACTAATGCTCCCACAAAAGTCCCGCTGTTACTTTCAATGATTTCTATTGAGTTTTTTATGGCAGTTCCAGCAGTTAAAACATCATCAATCAATAAAGCTTTCTTTCCTTCCAAATTTCCCATAATGATCCCTCCTTCGCCATGACTTTTCTCTTCTTTTCGGTCAAAAGCTAGAGGGATATTTTTTTTTGTTGCATCAAAATATTTTGTTGCAACAACTGACGCCAAAGGAATGCCTTTATATGCGGGACCAAAAAACAGATCAAAATCTATCTTCAAGTCTAATATTTTGGATACATAGCAATCAGCTAAAAAAGAAAGGGATTCAGAATCAAAAAAAGCAGCAATGTTAAAAAAATAATCGCTTTCTAAGCCAGATTTCAGTTTAAAACTTCCAAACTTTAGTGCTTCTAATTCAATGGCTTTATCTAAAAAATCTTGCATATTGGTTTCAACATTTCCATACTTTATCAATGCCTGAAAATCTCCACAAACTTTTTGTTATTTCCAGTCCCTCAGGAGGTGGTAAAACGTCCTTAATAAATGAGCTTTTTGAGGATTCAAGGTCTGCGAACTTTAAAAAAAGCATTTCAGATACTTCGAGACAAAAACGTCAAGGAGATTTAGAAGGAAAGGATTATTATTTTTTATCTGAAAAAGATTTCAAAGATAAAATTAAAAAAGAAGAATATTTTGAATACGCAACTGTCTTTGGAAATTATTATGGTACTTCAAAGCAAGAAATAAAAACAAAATATAGTAATTCAAATCTAATTTTAGAATTAGATTGGCAAGGTGCTTTCGCTGTTAAAGGACTTTTTGATGATGCTAAGCTTATTTTTTTAGTTCCTCCGTCTTTAGCCGATTTAAAACAAAGACTAATCAAAAGAAATCTAGATTCATCCGAATCAATAGAAAGCAGACTATCGGAAGCAAAAAAAGAAATCAGTAAGTCTGAAATATATGATTTTTTAGTCTTAAATGATGATTTTGATAAAGCCTTAGAAGATCTTTCACAAATTCTTTTTGAAGGTATTTCGCCTGTAGATTTTAATTCAAGAGCATCTAAAGACTTGATTAAAAGATTAGTAGAATAATCAATAAAAATTAAGTAGAATCCACTTCCTCAAGAGGTTAATGCATGGCTAGAATTACTGTAGAAGACTGTTTAAAAAAAATCCCGAATAGATATGAAATGGTTAAACTTGCTGCAAAGCGAGTTAAGCAACTAGCTATAGATGGAAGAGAACCTACCATTGATCCTGAAGATGATAAACCTACTGTAATTGCTTTAAGAGAGATTGCTGCAGGGACCGTTACTCTTGAAAATATTGATAGTTTTAATTTTGATGCTTTCGAAGAAGAGCTATCTGATCAATTGGCCTCAGACAGCGAAGAAAGCATAGAATAACTTTTTTTTGGTAAACTCTCTTTGCTAATGGCAACTGAGACTAAGAACCTTAATAAACTAACCAAAAACCTTGGAAAGTACCTTAATCAAGATCAACTTGAACAAGTAAAAAAAGCTTATTTTTTTGCTGCTAATGCTCATTCAGGTCAGTTTAGAGTAAGTGGAGATCCTTACGTATCTCACCCACTTGCTGTTGCAGAAATACTTGGAAAATTAAAGATGGATCAAGACTGTCTATCTGCTGCAATGCTTCATGATGTTATCGAAGATTCGGGTATTCCAAAGACCTTTTTGAAAAAAGAATTTAATAAAGAAGTTGCTAACTTAGTTGATGGCGTGAGTAAGCTTGATAAAGTTGAATTAACTTCAAAAAAAGATTTGCAAGCTGAAAGCTTCCAAAAAATGGTTCTTGCAATGTCGGAAGATATAAGAGTAATTGTAGTAAAGCTTGCAGATAGATTGCACAACATGAGAACAATAAAATTTCTTAATAAAGAAAAAAAATTAAGAATAGCCAATGAAACCATTGAAATTTACGCACCAATCGCTCACAGGCTGGGAATGCATCAAATTTATAGAGAACTCGAAGACTTGGCCTTTGAAATTTTATATCCGTTAAGGTTTAGGGTTATTGAGGAAGCCGTAAAGAAAAATACCAGAGGAAGAAAAAAGATTTTAAAAAAAGTTGAAACTTCCATTAGTCAAAAATTGTATGAACAAGACTTGGATTGTGCTATTTCTAGCAGAAGAAAACATTGTTACGGTATTTATAAAAAAATGAAAAGACAATCCAAAACTTTGAAAGAAGTTTTGGATGTTTATGCTCTGAAAATAACTACATCAAATGCTATGGATTGTTATAAGGCACTAGGTGTAATACATAATGCCTTTAATCCCATCGAGGGAAGATTTAAAGACTATATAGCCATACCAAAATCTAATTCTTATCAGTCACTTCATACCGGAATCATGACTTTTGAAGGGCTGCCTGTGGAAATTCAGATCAGAACGAGTGAAATGGATGAATTAGCCGAGTTTGGAATAGCAGCACATTGGGTTTATAAATCTGGAGAAAAGGATAACCCAGTTCAAGCCAGAGCGAGAAGATGGGTTAATGGCTTGATGGAGATAAATGCTCGATCAGAAGATGCTTCAGATTTTGTTGAAGTAATCAAAACAGGTTTAGTATCTAATGAGGTTTACGTTTTTACTCCTCAAGGAGATATCATTGATTTGCCTAAAGATTCTACACCAGTAGATTTTGCATTCGCTTTGCATTCAGATATAGGACTTCATTGCAGCGGTTGTAGAATCAATAAAAACCTAGCTCCTTTAAGTGTTCCCTTGGAAAGTGGTCAGACAGTAGAAATTATTACAGATAAAGTTCCTCAAACAAACCCAAGTTGGCTAGATTTCATCAGGACGTCTAGAGCAAGATCAGCCATACGCCATAATTTAAAGAATCTTAAAGAGTCAGAATCACGAAAGTTTGGAAAACGACTTTTAGAGCAATCTTTATTTTCTCATCAAACAAAACTTAGAGATGTTCCTAAAAATAAAATGAAAAAGCTTCTCACCTCTTTGAACTATAAAAGTGTAAGAGAGCTTCTTGAAAGTATTGGCTCAGGAAAAAGATCCAGTCTGGTTGTTGCACATCAAATCATGCAATTTCTTGATGAGAAGGAAAATGAAGAAATTCAATTCTCTAACTTACAAATTACAGGCGCAGAGGGCTTGGTAGTAACTTATTCGAGTTGCTGTCGTCCTATTCCTGGAGACCATGTAATTGCTCACTTTTCAACAAGCAGGGGAATTGTTATTCATCAAGAAAGATGTAAAAACATCTTACCAATTCGTCATGACCCTGCTTTGTGTTCACCTGTGCAGTGGGAAGATACTCTGTCAGGGGATTTTTCAGTGGAGATAAAAATTGTTGCGGAAGATAAAGCCGGAATACTTGCAGAAGTTTCAGCGGTCATCGCGGAGTACTCAACTAACATTGAAAGTATAAAAAGTGATCCTCCGGCTGGAAATAAGGTGGATCTCTATATTTTACTCGCAGTAACAGATAGAAATCATTTGGCAAAAATACTAAGAAGATTGCGTCGTAAAGACTTTGTCATATCAGCTACAAGAATACATAGCTGGGAGCAAAGAAATGCTACCCTTCCAATTATTGAAGAGGAAATAAGTGAAGATAATTGAAACGGATAATGCTCCGAAAGCTATTGGGACCTATTCCCAAGCCGTGAAGGTTAATGGTTTTTTATTTATTTCTGGTCAGATACCCTTAGATCCCTCATCAATGGAATTGGTTGAAGGAATTGAGAATCAAATCAAACAAGTTTTTGAAAATATAAATCAAATTCTAAAAGCCGATGGAATGGATTTTTCAAATGTAGTTAAACTTTCTGTATTACTTGAAGACTTAAGTAACTTTGAAAAAGTAAATGAAATAATGGCCAACATATTTTCAAAGCCTTATCCTGCAAGAGCTGCATATGAAGTATCAAAATTACCAAAGGGAAGTTCAGTAGAAATCGAAACTATTGCTTTTAAAGAGTGAAAAGCAAATCGCTTCAAAAAAACATCTCAGAAATAAAAGGTGTTGGCCCCAAAGTTAAAGAAGAACTTAGTAAAATTGGTATCAACCATATCCAAGACGCTCTCTTTTTATTACCCAAGAAATACGAAAATAGAACGAAATTAACTTCCATAAAAGATTTAATTCCAGGAGAAGCATTTCAGTTTGAAGGAGAAATTCTTGAAAGCAAGACCATATTTCCAGGCAGAAGGTCTTTTATGGCAAGAATATCCGACGGTACAGGATTCTTACAAATTAGGTTATTTTATTTTTCATTTGCTCAAGCCAAAGCTTTTAAAGTTGGTCTGCATGTTAGAGGCTATGGTGTTATAAGGACTAATGGCTCTTTGCTTCAAGTGTTTCATCCAAGCTATAAAATCTTTGCATCATCTAAACGTCCTGTTTTAGACAATACCCTTACACCAATTTATTCTCTTGGTTCCACAAAACTTACTCAATTCAGAGCAAGAAACATAATTAATGAATGTTTAAAAGAAATTGAGGAACTAAATCTCAACGAAAAGGAGATTGATTCAATATTTAAACAACAAAAAATTAGTTCTTTGTCTGTAAAAGATGCCTTACTGAAAATTCATAACCCTTCTGTTGAAGATGACATTATGAAAATCAATAGTTACAAGCATGAGGCTCAAGAACGTTTAATAGTCGAAGAATTAGCCACAAATCTAATTGGAGTTAAAATCGCCTCCGAAAAAATAAATAAGCTCAAAGCAAGACAAATGCCAATTTCCAGAGAAGAAGTGACATTATTTAAAGAAAATTTACCATTCAAATTAACTAATGCTCAAGAAAGAACAATCAAAGAGATTTCAGATGATATATCTCTTGCCAAGCCTATGAGGAGATTGGTGCAAGGTGATGTGGGATCGGGAAAAACAGTAGTAGCAGCTGTAAGCATGTACATCTCAGCAAAAAATCATACGCAATCTGTTCTGCTTTGTCCGACAGAGGTTTTGGCTGAACAACATTTCAAAAACTTTTCAACATGGTTTAAAAACTCAAATATAAAAATTCAATTATTAACTGGAAAAATGCCTGTTTCGAAAAGAAGAGAAATCTATCAGGACTTAGAAGATGGCGGAATTGATATTTTGATTGGCACGCATGCAGTCTTTCAAGAAAAAGTGAAAATAAAAAATCTAGGTCTTATTGTTGTTGATGAACAACAAAGGTTTGGTGTAAAGCAAAGATTTGATTTGGTTAAGAAAAGTTCTGATCGAATAATGCCACACCAATTATTCATGACCGCTACTCCAATACCAAGAACCTTAGCAATGACAATTTTTGCTGACCTAGAAACTTCGAAAATTGATGAATTACCACCAGGCAGAAAACCAGTAGAAACTTTGGTGTACAGCGATAAGAAGAAAGACGAAATAGTAAAAAGATTGGAGACCGTGTGTAAATCCGGTAATCAAGTTTTTTGGCTTTGTACTATGATTGAAGAATCAGAGAATCTAGATGTTCAAGCTGCAGACGAAGCTAAAGAATGGATTAAGGAAAATACCAATGGTTTGAATATTGGCCTTGTGCATAGCAAACTTTCAAAAGATCAAAGAGACAAGGCAATAGAAAATTTTAGAAGTGGAAAAACCGACGTGCTGGTTTGTACGACTGTTATTGAAGTAGGTATGGATGTTCCCAATGCTAGTTTGATGGTTATTGAAAATGCCGAAAGACTTGGTTTGAGCCAATTACACCAGTTAAGAGGAAGAGTTGGAAGGAAAGCAGATTTAGATGCTTATTGCGTTTTAATTTATCACGGAGAGATTGGTGAAATTGCTAAGGCTCGACTTGAAGCGATGAAATCGACTAATGATGGATTTGAAATATCAGAAATTGACATGAAATTGAGAGGTACCGGAGAAATTTTAGGCACCAAACAATCTGGAGGAATAGAACTTAAGATTTCAGATTTATCAAGAGATGCTCACTTGATAAAAAAAGCGGAAAAACTGGTAGAAGGCTTAAATCAAAAAGACGAAGAAATATCTAAAATTCTTCTTGATAGATGGCTAGGCGATAAACAAAATTTGATTATCGCCCAGTAAGAAAAATTTATAGCAATGGGGAAATAACTAAACTCACTATTGCCATTACATTAATAAGAATATTCATTGAAGGTCCTGAAGTATCTTTAAACGGATCTCCTACAGTATCTCCAACCACGGCTGCCGAATGAGTATCGGTACCTTTCCCTCCAAGGTTTCCTTTTTCGATATATTTTTTTGCGTTGTCCCAAGCTCCACCGGCGTTAGCCATCATTAAAGCCATCGCAACACATCCAATTAGTCCACCACCAAGCATACCGCCCAAAGATTCTGCACCCAAACCAAAACCTACTACAGCAGGCGCACCTACTGCGATAACGCCTGGAATGAGCATTCTTTTTAAAGCTGCTGAAGTCGCAATATCAACACACTTCGCAGTGTCTGGTTCAGCATTTCCTTCAAGTAATCCTGGAATTTCCCTGAACTGTCTTCTGATTTCATTGATCATTTCAAAGGCAGCGTCTCCAACTGCAGTCATTGTGATTGAAGAAATTAAGAAAGGAATTGAGATACCAATGAACATTCCAACTAAGACGCGAGGATCTGAAAGAAGCAGTTCAAACTCTCCTTTGTTATGAGCAACCGTTTCTACGAAGGCTGCGATAATAGCCAAAGCTGCCAAGGCAGCTGCACCAATTGCAAATCCCTTTCCTATAGCTGCGGTTGAGTTTCCTACCTCATCTAGGCCATCTGTAATTTCTCTAGTTTCTGGGCCCATACCAGCCATTTCAGCAATACCACCGGCATTATCTGCGACAGGTCCATAAGCATCTATAGCCATGGTTATACCAACTGTAGCAAGCATTCCTACAGCAGCTATTCCAACTCCATATAGACCAGTCAAACTTGTTGATATCCAAATTATTGTTGCAAGCACGAGGATTGGAAGAACCACAGATTGCATACCAACAGCTAAGCCAGTAATCATTACAGTTGCCGGGCCAGTTTCTCCTGATTTTGCAATCTGCCTAATTGGACTGCTTCCAGTGTAATACTCAGTAATCAATCCTATGAGGACTCCTCCGACTGCGCCAGTAAGAACAGCAAGCCAAATGTTAACAAATCCTTCTCCAATGAATAATTGGATTAGAAAATATGCAGCTATGATGAATAAAACAGCTGATCCTATGGTACCGGTTCTTAAAGCAGCATCAGGTGACATTGAAGAAAATGCTTTTACAATAATTATTCCAAGAACTGAGGCTATTAGTCCAATAGAAGCAAGCGCAAGAGGTAGAAGCATCATTCCATCATCGTCTAATGTCGATGCAATAGCAATTGAAGCAATCATCGCTCCGCAATAAGATTCGAAAATATCAGAACCCATTCCAGCAACATCACCAACATTGTCTCCAACGTTATCAGCAATTACGCCAGGATTTCTTGGGTCATCTTCGGGAATACCTGCCTCAACCTTACCGACTAAATCAGCGCCAACATCAGCACTTTTAGTATAAATTCCGCCTCCCACTCTTGAGAATAACGCTACACAAGACGCACCCATTCCAAATCCTTCGATAGCTCTTGCTGTTGCTGGATCTCCACCAAAATAAAAATACAATCCTCCTAAGCCAACTAGCCCTAAAGAAGCTACACACAAACCCATAATCGATCCACCATAAAAGGCAATTGAAAGGGCTACTCTAGAGCCTTTTTCAGCTGCAGCGGTTGCTGTTCTGGAGTTTGCTTTGGTAGCAGAAAACATACCAAGCCAACCCGCCAAAGAGGAAGAAAGAGCTCCTGCTGTGACTGCAAGGGCAGTATTAAAGCCAAGGGCAAAATAAGATAAAGCGATTAAAACTAAAACAAAGAAAAATAAGTATGTATATTCTCGGCGCATAAAGACCATTGCACCTAAGTGTATTTGGTCAGCAATTTTTTTTACTTTTTCAGAACCTTCGTCGTAACTGACAACAATGAAATAAATGACTAATGCAATTAACAAACCGAAAAGGCCAAAAATTGGCGGCATAGAAATATAAGTTTCCATAAGTGACTCTCCCGAGAATAAAAACGCTAATTTACCAGATTAGTAACTATTTTTTAACTAATAAAATCTTTTCTTGAGAGCTGATTTTCTGAATTTGCAACAATGCAAGAGATAGTTGCATCTCCTGAGACGTTGACTGCTGTTCTTAACATATCTAATAATCTATCAACGCCAATGATTAAAGCGATTCCTTCAACTGGCAACCCTACTTGTTGAAGAACCATGGCTAACATGATGAGCCCTACTCCAGGAACTCCGGCAGTTCCGATTGAGGCCAAAGTTGCTGTGATAATAACCATTAAATATTCCATCATGGTCAAATCAACTTGATAAACCTGAGCAATGAATACCGTTGCTACACCCTGCATGATTGCAGTGCCATCCATGTTTATGGTTGTTCCCAAAGGAATACAAAAAGAGCTTACAGATTTATCAACACCTAGCTTTTCTTCTACAGTTTTCAAAGTTACTGGCATGGTCGCACTGCTTGAAGATGTGCTGAAAGCAAAAATGATAGCCTCTCTCATTTTTGAGAAGAAAATAAAAGGATTAATTTTGGCTAACGAAGTTAGTAATAAGCTATAAGTAAAAACAGCATGAAATATTAAGACCCCTACAACGATTAGAAAATAATTAATCAAGGTGAAGATGATTGATATTCCCAAAGATGAGAAAGTTGAAAATATCAAACAGAATACTCCAACTGGGGAAAGCCAAATTACAAAATTAACTACGTTTAAGATAATCTCATTTAAATCGATGAAGAACGATCTAACTTTAGAAGTCTCATTTGAAATTTTGTTTACACCATACCCGAATAACATAGCAAATATGATGATCTGAATCATATTGCCCTCTGCCATAGCTTCAATTGGATTGCTGGGAAATAAATTTACAAAAGTATCCTTAAGAGATGGAATAGCATCTTGTTCAAAAGATGAGTTACTTACCATGCTGACTCCATTTGCCATTTCAAATAAAGAACTCACAAATAAAGCGCTAATAATTGCCAATGCAGTAGTAAATAAATAAAGTGCTATTGCTTTAGAACTGATAGACAGAAGTTGCTTATCAGAAGTTAGGTTAGAAACTCCCACAACTAAAGATACAAAGACCAATGGAACGACTAGTAATTTTAGAAGAGAAAGAAAAATACTTCCTAGGGCATCAATAAATTCTGAAAAGAAATTTAAAAAACTAGGTAAATTATCTTGAAAGACAGAGTTTGTGATACTTCCTAAAATTATTCCGAGAAGCATCCCTAGAAGGATTTTTGCGGTTAAAGACATTTAGGATTAGTAGCTTTTTCCACCCTCTAAAGGAACCATCTCAAAATCTTCTTTCCCAACTCCGCAGTCAGGACAGACCCAGTCAAAGGGAACATCTTCCCATTTCGTTCCAGGTTCAATGCCATCTTCAGGCCAACCTTCTGCTTCATCGTAAATCAATCCGCAGACAATGCATTCCCACTTAATGTATTCTTCCATAATTAAACAAGTTAAATATCTTTCTGAGGATTGGATTATATTCATGTTAGGCGTTTTAAAAAACTATTTTTTCCTTTTAAGGCTAGATAAGCCCATTGGCGTATATCTTCTTTTGTGGCCGTCTTTATCCGCAGTATGGCTTGCCTCTGAAGGCAATCCAAAGCTTTTAATAGTAATAATTTTTTGTCTTGGAAGTTTTTTCGTGAGATCCGCTGGTGTAATCATCAATGATTACTTTGATCAAGACATCGATAGAAAGGTATTGAGAACATTTAATAGACCTTTAGCTAGTAATTCTGTCTCTAATAAAGAAGCCCTTGCATTGTTTTTAATATTGATGATTTTGTCATCAAGTTTGCTGCTTTTTTTAAATCTTAAAAGTTTATATGTAGCTTTATTCTGCATTCTATTAATTTCTACCTATCCTTTAATGAAGCGGTTTTTACCAATTCCTCAACTTTATTTGGGAATTTGTTATTCCATGGGAATATTTATGGCCTATGCGTTCTACAAAGGAGAATTTCCTTTAAATTGTTGGTTATTATTTTTTGGAAATATTTTTTGGGTGCTTGCCTACGATACGGTATACGCATTAACAGATAGACAAGATGATTTATTAATCAATGTGAAGAGCTCTGCGATTTATTTTCAAGGTAAAGAAAAGTTAATTCTATGGATAAGTTATTTTTTACTTATAACTTTTCTTATTTTAATAGGAAATTTTAATTCCTTTTCTTTATTATATTTTTTGGCAGTATCAGCAAATATTTTATTGATCTTTTTTTTGATGATCACTACTAATTTTGACAAACCCTCGGATTGTTCAAAGTTCTTCAGAAAAAACCATTGGCTAGGTATAGGAATATTTTTAAGTTTTGTTGCTGCTTATGTTTAAATGAAAGAAATCAAATTTAATAATTCAATAAGTTCCATTAATAAAGAGAACTGGAATAAACTGATTCCTGCTAATGATTACCCTTTTTTAAAATATGAATTTCTTGAGCTTCTTGAAAAGACAAATTGTGTTGGAAAAAACACTGGCTGGCATCCTGCACACATTTCTATAGAAGAGAACTCCGAGATTTTAGGCGCAATGCCTCTCTACATTAAAACCGATTCCTCTGGAGAGTTTGTATTTGATTACTCTTGGGCAAATGCTTTTTATCAGCATGGCTTAGATTATTATCCTAAACTGGTCTCATCAATACCTTTTACACCTGCTTCGGGCCCAAGAATTCTTCATCAAGATAAAGAATCTGCTGATCAGATTTTTTCTCTAATTCTCTCCGGAGTAAAAAAGCTCAGCGAGGAAAATAATATATCCTCCTGGCATGTATTATTTCCAGAAGAAAAAGACATACGAGTCTTCTCTGAAAAATCTCTTAGCGTAAGAAAAAATGCTCAGTTTATTTGGTTCAATGAAAATTTTAATACATTCGAAGACTTCGTTGATACTTTCAGATCTAGACATCGTAAAAACGTTAAGAAAGAAAGAGAAAAAGTTTTAAATCAAGGTATAGACATTCATACATACTCAGGAACTGGATTGAATCAAGAATTGATGATGCAGTTTTATGAATTTTACTTGTCTACAAATTTAAAGCGTAGCGGGCATTTTGGATATCTTACAAAAGAATTTTTTGAAAGATGTCTAGATACAATAAATGAAAACATCGTTCTAGTGCTTGCAAAAGATACAAATAACGATGCCTTGGTTGGAGGATCTATGTTTTTTAAAGATAATGAAAATTTATATGGGCGTTATTGGGGCTGCTTAGCTGAGTATGACTGCTTGCATTTTGAATGCTGTTATTACCAAGGCATAGAGTTTGCAATTAAAAATAAACTAAACAAGTTTGACCCTGGCGTTCAAGGCGAACATAAAATTAAAAGAGGGTTTAAGCCAACAATTACATATTCTGCACATTGGATTTCTGAACCAAGCTTTAAAGATGCAATAGAAAATTTTGTGAATAACGAGGAAAAACATATAAATGCCTATGTCAAAGCAACAAGTAAATATCTCCCTTTCAAAAGTATTTAAAGATCATAAATCAAAAAAAAAGATTTTTTATTTGGCTAAAAAAGACAAAGATTTGATTGATTTGTTTATTAATTTTTCTAACTTTGGGGAATATAAAAGGGATAAAGGCTTTAAAGGAATTTTACAATTGATAATTGAGCAACAACTCTCTGTCGCTTCAGCAAATGCAATATATAAAAAACTTAAAGCAAAAATGCCAAATATTTGTCCAGAATCTTTTTTAAAAATAAAAGAATCAGATTTAAAAAAATGTGGCTTAAGCAAACAAAAAATCCATTACTTGACCGGTTTAGCTAAAAAATGTGAAAACAAGGAAATTAATTTTAGGAAAATTCATAAAATGGATGATGAAAATTTAGTGAAAGAAATTACTAAAATTAAAGGTATAGGTCCTTGGACAGCTCAATGTTACATGCTTGCATCTTTAAATAGAGAAGACGTGTGGCCAGTTGCAGACTTAGGTTTAATGGAAGCGGTAAAACGCATAAAAAGACTTAAAATGAGACCTTCAGAAGAAGATATGGAAAAAATATCTCAAATTTGGAGGCCTTATAGAAGTACTGTAGCTAATGTGCTATGGGCATCTTATGACTGAATTTTAAAATAAATAAAATCTCTATAGACTAAACAGATGTTTAAAACCTATCGAAATTTAAAAAGCTTGCATAGCCTTTATGAGCAGAATTTCATTCTAATAAATAAGCTCTCTGGTGAGCTAAACAAGCAAAATAAATTTTCTTTTCAAGTTGGGAGTCTTGAAATAAAAAGTAAGGTAAGTATTTCAAAAAAAAAGTTATCAAAATTTACAGATGAATTAGAATTTTTGATCAATGATGTTACTGGAATCAAAGATATTGTTATCAAATGCAGAACCTACAAAGAAGCTAAAATGATGGAGGTGATTGAATTTCAAAAATTTCATAAAGATTTGTTGTCTATTTTTAAATTAAAAAAAATGAATTTTGAAAAAGATGAACGCCTTCAATGGAATCTTTTTATGAATCAATTTTTGAATTATTCTATTCTCCATGGAAGAGCAATTGAAGATTATTTACCTTCATGGGTTCAATAGTTCAGCAGAATCAAAAAAATCAAAAATTCTAAATTCTTTTTTAGAAAGAAAAGAACTTATCAATTTAGAATCTCCTAACTTAAATGCCTCTCCTTCAAAAGCTATCTCTCAAATAGAAAAAATAATTAAAGAAAGTTCAAATAGGATTTGTGTAATAGGAAGTTCTCTCGGAGGACTATATGCAACTTTTGTGGCAGATAAATTCGATCTTAGATCAGTGACAATAAATCCAGTAGTGACAAATCATATCTCCGAAATGAAGGACCTAGTAGGTTCTCATAAAAACTTTCATACGGATGAAGAATATGAGTTTTCAATGAAGGATTACTCAGATTTACAAAAATTAGGTCTAAAAGAACTTAAAAAACCTCTAAATCACTTATGTCTAATAAAGATGTCAGATGAAGTTTTAGATCACAATAAAACGTTAGAATATTTTTCTAAATCTTATGTGCTTAGCGAAAAAGGGGGGAATCATAGTTATGATGACTTTTTTGAAAAAATTCCTTTGATTTTAGACTATATGTACTAAAATAGTGCAAATTCAGCACTAAATAGAGACAAAAAATGCACTATTTTATAGCAATTACTTTGCTAATATTTTCTCCTAAATTTATTTACACGGAGAATACAATGACAGACTTTAAAACGTACGAATATATTTGGCTAGATGGATACACTCCTGAAGCAAATATGCGAAGTAAAGTAAAAGCTACCGATGAAGATGCAGCTCCAGACTGGTCTTTTGATGGTTCATCAACACAACAAGCAGATGGAGGCAGTTCAGATTGTCTTTTGTTACCTGTACAAACTTATGAAAACCCCAATGGGCATGACTTAGTAATGACTCAGGTGCAGGCAGCAGACCATACAACACACTCTTCTAATTTTAGAGCCGCTGCTGCGGAAGTAGTTACAGATGAATGGTGGTTTGGATTTGAACAAGAATTTTTCTTTACCGATCCAAAAACTGGCGAACCTCTTGGTTGGGAAGACGGCACTCCAGAAAGAGAACAAGGAGAATATTATTGTGGTGTTGGTGCAAGTAACGTTGTGGGTAGAGAAATTTCAGATGCTCATTTGCATGCCTGTCTTGATCTTGGAATCACTCTGACAGGAACAAATGCTGAAGTTGCTTTAGGACAATGGGAATACCAATGTTTTGGAAAAGGAATCAAAGCTGCTGATGACTTGTGGGTAAGCAGATATATGCTTTTCAAAATAGCTGAAGAATTTGGCGTTGGGGTAAATATTCATCCTAAACCAAAAACAGGAGACTGGAACGGCTCTGGTATGCACACTAACTTTTCTAATGAAGAAATGAGATCAAAAGGTTCAAAAGAGCTTTTTGAAGGAATGTGTGAAAAACTTGGAAAAGTTCATGATGAGGGAATTGCTTCTTATGGTTCTGACAATGACATGAGACTAACAGGACTGCATGAAACTCAAAAAATCACGGAATTCTCATACGGAGTAAGTGATAGAGGAGCCAGTATTAGAATACCAGTCTATACGGTTGAACATGATTGGAATGGATATTTAGAAGATAGAAGACCTGCTTCTAATGCAGATCCTTACAAAATTTTAGCGCACATTGTGGGTACGCTGACTAAATAAATCTCAAGGTGTAAAGTGTTTAAGACCATAGGATTGACCCAATCGGAAAAAATCTTTCGGTTAATCCTAGGTCTTAACATTCAGCTTTTCAAATTAAAAATAAAAGTAATTTTCAAAGATGATATTTTTTGAGAATGTTTTAGACGAATTATCTGCGAAAATTCTAGTTACAGATGACAATTTAGATGTTTTATTTTTAAATAAATCTGCTGAAGACTATCTATGTACTTCTCTTGATGAATCTAAAGGAAAAAATATAGATGAAGTTTTCAAAGAGAAAACCAGTAATGAGCTAGAACTTCAAGAAATTCTTGAAAAGAAAAAATCTTTTAAACGTCACATAACTACAATTTTTCTTAAAGATAATCTTCAGAAGAAAACATCTTTTAAGGCTTCTTATTTTTCCAATGATGAATTTAAAGGCATTATTTTTGAATTCTTTGATAATTCAAATCCCGAATCTATTTCAGATAGAATGAAGAAAAGAACGGCGGCATCGATTACTCAGGCTTTTTCTAGAGGGCTGGCGCATGAAATTAAAAATCCTTTAAGTGGTATTAGAGGCGCGGCACAGTTACTTTCTCAAAAAATAGAAGATCCCAAAAAAAAAGAATTCGCAAATATTATTCTTAAGGAGTCGGATAGACTCGTAAATATTGTTAATAAAGTTTCAGGCAACAGTTTCAAACTGGAACAGAATTTTCAAAATATTCATACCATTCTCGAAAAGATTCCTGCTTTCATAAAAAATATTGAGAATCAAAAAGTCCAAGTTCTTAAGGATTATGATCCTAGCTTGCCCTTAATTGAAATAGATAATTCGTTGATTTCTCAGGTATTTTTTAACCTTGCAACTAATTCAATTGAAGCTTTTAAAAAGAACAATAAGTCAGGGAAAATTACAATAAGAAGTAGAGTTGCTTACGAGGTTTTTATAAATAATAAAAAATATAATACGGCTTGCCAGATAGATTTCATTGATAATGGGCCGGGGATTCCAGACGATATTATTGACTCTGTTTTTTTTCCATTGGTTTCATCAAAAGAAA
Organism: uncultured SAR86 cluster bacterium; assembly: GCA_902514765.1. Taxonomy (GTDB): domain Bacteria; phylum Pseudomonadota; class Gammaproteobacteria; order Magnimaribacterales; family AG-339-G14; genus MEDG-81. Next base: position 21,891 of record CABXSA010000007.1, read on the forward strand.
TAGCATCTGGTCTAGGTTTATCTATTGTTAAAGGAATTATCAATCAACATGGAGGTTCGATAGATTGTTCTAGTGACGATACTGGAACAACTTTCACGATTCTTCTGCCCATCACAGAAGTTAACTTTGAAAAAACAAAAGCAAACTGAGGAATAAATGGCTAAAAATAAAAAAATCTGGATTGCTGATGATGATGAATCAATCAGATTTGTTTTAGAGTCAGGTTTATCAGAAGCAGGCTTTAATGTTTCTACCTTTGAAGATGGAAACGAAGTAGTAAATAAACTTGATATTGAATCACCTCACCTTTTACTTACTGACCTTAAAATGCCTGGAAGAGATGGTATGGATTTATTAGATACTTTTCGTAACGAACATCAAAAAATACCAATAATTATCATGACGGCGCATTCCGATCTAGATACAACAGTAGAGGCTTTCGAAGCAGGAGCATGGGATTACATAGCTAAACCTTTCGATTTAAACACTGCTATAGAAAAAATTAATAAAGCTATATCTGAAAAGAAAAATGTACAAAAGAAACTTTCAGAAAAAGAAGAGATTAACCTTAGGGCAGGAAAGATCCTCGGCAAATCTCCTGCAATGCAAGACTTATTTAATTCTATAGGAAAGTTATCTCACTCTGATAGCACGGTTTTGCTAGTTGGTGAATCAGGAACTGGAAAAGAATTAGTTTCTCAAGCGATCTTTGAACATTCTGATAGATCAAATAAAAAATTAATTTCTTTAAATGTTGCTGACATACCAGTTGAGCTTTTGGAGTCAGAATTATTTGGTCACGAAAAAGGCGCATTCAAAGGTGCCGGTGAGCAAAGGATAGGTAGATTTGAGCAAGCTGACAAAGGAACATTGTTTTTAGATGAAGTTGGAGATATGCCTCTAGAAACTCAGACTAGATTAATAAGAGTTTTATCAAGCGGTGAATTTTATAGAATCGGCGGAAACAGTCCCATCAAAGTTGATGTGAGAATTATTGCTGCTACGAACCAAAACCTCGAAGAAAAAGTAAAAAATAGATCATTTAGAGAGGATCTTTATCACAGACTTAATGTGATAAAGATAAATTTACCTCCTTTAAGAGATAGAAAAGAAGATATCCTTTTATTAACTAGTTACTTTTTAAAGAAGTTCTCTGATGAAGCAAAAATTAAAGTTAAAGTTTTAAGTAGAGAGGTCGAAGAACTTTTCGAAAATTTAATCTGGCCTGGAAATGTCTTGCAATTACAAAATGTTTGTCAGTCTTTAACTTTATTATCCTCAGGTCAAGAGATTTCTATGAGCGATATCCCCAAAGACTTGTCTTTACAAAGAAAGGGTCCAGAAATGAGTTGGAGCGACATGCTCGAGTCATGGGCATCAAAAAAACTTCTAAAGGGTGATGATCATATTTTAAATAGCGCTACCCCGATATTCGAAGGAACAATGATTAAAGCTGCCCTCAAAGTTACTAAAGGGAAAAAAAGTGAAGCAGCTAAGCTATTGGGCTGGGGAAGAAATACTTTAGCCAGAAAGATTACTGAACTTGACCTTTAATTTACTAAAGGTAATTTTTCCGAAACCCAATTATTTATTCCGCCTTTTAGGACGAAAACATTTATTTCTTCTTTTTTTAGATCTGATGCCATACGAGATGAATTTGTTCCGTTTTGACAAACCAAGATAACTGGTTTGCCATCAGCTTTTGCTATTTCCTTCTTACAAACATCTAATTCAGGACCGACATGTCTTGCCTGGCTAATTTTTCCTTCATCAAATTCTTTTTGAGATCTAATATCAATAACAAGAGCATTTTTTTTATTGATCAAAACAACTCCCTTATGAGGTTCTAAATTTATTGCTTTCGAAATCCTGTCCAATAGGTAAAGGGCAAATAATGAAAAGATTAAAGGAATAACAATAAACCAATTGTCGATTAAAAATTCAATAAAATACGGCATAAGCGCGTTATGATAAACGTAAAAATGATTTGACACTATGAATTCGGAAGAAAATTTTTCTCACTTAGTTCTTGTAAGGCATGGACAAAGTGAATGGAATGCAAAGAATCTCTTTACAGGTTGGAAAAATCCGGGTCTCACCGAAAAAGGTTTGGAAGAGGCAAAAATCACAGGAGAAAAAATAAAAGAACAAAATATTATTTTTGATATCCACTTTACCTCGGAACTTAAAAGGGCTCAGTTAACAGGAGAAATAATTCTTTCTGAAATAGAACAAGAATCTTTAGAGACAGTAAAAAATATCGCTTTGAATGAAAGAGACTATGGCGAATTGTCTGGGCTTAATAAAGATGAATCCAGAGAAAAATGGGGAGATGAACAGATTCACATTTGGAGAAGATCTTTTGATCAGCCTCCACCAGGAGGAGAGAGTTTAAAAGATACTGCTGATAGAGTTATTCCGTATTTTGAGAAAGTTATAGAGCCCATTCTTAATGAAAAGAAGAATGTGTTGATATGTGCTCATGGGAACTCTCTTAGAGCGCTTGTAATGCATATAGAAAAAATATCACCTGAAATGATAGTTAAAAAAGAAATAGCTACGGGTGAACCTATTTTTTATAAATTCCAGAATAAAGAATTTTTCAGAACTTAGAGTCTTACTTCAAAACCTTCAGTTTGCAGAGCTTGTTTAACTTTTTTAATCGAAATTTCCTCGTAATGAAAAATACTAGCTGCAAGTAAAGCGTCAGCTTTTCCAAGCTTTACAGCATCAACTAAATGAGAAAGCTCTCCAGCTCCTCCAGATGCAATAACAGGAATCGATAAATTGTTTGAAAGCTCCATATACAAGTTGTTATCAAAACCGCTTTTAGTTCCATCTTTATCCATAGAAGTCATGAGGATTTCCCCTGCGCCTAAATCCTGCCCTTTTTTTGCCCACTCAATAGCGTCTAATTCGGTTTTGTTTTTTCCGCCGTGAGTATAGACGTTCCAGGTTTCCCCATCCTGTTTAGCGTCTATGGCTAAAACAATACATTGAGCTCCATACTCTTTGGAAGCCTCCTCTATAAGATCAGGATTTAAAATAGCACTTGTATTAATAGAAACTTTGTCAGCACCTGATTTTAGAAGCATATCAACATCTTTGAGAGATTTTATTCCACCTCCAACAGTAAACGGAATAAAGACTTGTGACGCTATTGATTTAACAGTCTCAATTGTGGTGGAACGTTCTTCAAAAGACGCGTCGATATCCAACATGCATATCTCATCAGCACCTTCAGCGTCGTATCTTTTAGCAGCTTCTGCTGGATCTCCAGCGTCAACAATATCCTTAAAATTAATACCTTTAACTACTCTTCCCCCTCTGACATCTAAACATGGGATAATTCGAACTGCTAAACTCATTTTTTAAAACATCTCTAAAGCTTCTTTGAAGTTTATTTTATTTTCATAAAGCGAAACACCACAGATAGCCCCAATGACATTTGGGATTTTTGAAAGATTTATCAAGTCGTTGATATCTTTTACTCCCCCCGAAGCTATGACAGGAAAAGGAGATAATTTTGCAACTTCAGATGTTTCTTCTAAATTTGGCCCGGAAAGCATGCCGTCTTTATTGATATCTGTATAAATAATTGATTTGATAGGCAGCTCTTTATAAGAACTTATCAAGACCGAGGCTGATAATTTTGAAGCTTCTGTCCATGCTTCTGCAGCAAGAAAACCGTTAATTGCATCAATTCCCAAAATAATTTTTCCTGGAAAGTTTATACAAGCTTTCGTGAATAATTCTTTATCCTTTATAGCAATGCTTCCTAAAATTACATTATCAACTCCAGATTCAAAGATTAAATCTAAGGTTTCGAGTTCTCTAACTCCTCCTCCTAACTGAAGATTCACGTCAGGAAATTTTTCTTTGATCTCTAAAACATGTTCTAAGTTCTCAGGTTTACCGGACTTGGCACCGTCTAAATCAACTAGATGGAGTTTTTTTGTTCCTTCTTTTATCCAATGTGCTGCTGCATCTATGGGCTTTTCAAAATAAATTTTAGTTGAGGATAAGTCTCCTTTTTGTAAACGAACACATTTTCCACTTTGGATATCAATTGCAGGAATTGGCAACATTTAAATTTTCCAATTAATAAAATTTTCTAAAAATTTGAGACCTATCTCTCCACTTTTCTCAGGGTGAAATTGAGTAGCGAAAATGTTTTCAGTTGCTAATGAAGAAATAAACTTTTCTCCATAGTGTGTAGTGGTAATACCGGTTTCTGCATTAGCAGCTACAAAAGAATGAACAAAATAAAAAAACTGCTTGTCTTCTATTCCTGAAAATAATTCGTGTTTTTTTTCTATCTTTACATTATTCCAACCCATGTGAGGGATTTTTAGATTCTCTTTATTTAAGTCTTTTATTTTAGTGATGCTTCCATTAATTACGCCTAAGCCCTTCTCTGTACTTTCTTCGCTTGAATTGAAGAGAATTTGGAGACCTAAACAAATTCCTAAAAAGGGTTTTGATTTGATGGCTTCCAATAAAGGATTAAACATTTCTGTCTCTTTTAATTTTTTTACGCAAGAGCCCATAGAACCCTGACCTGGGAAAACAAGTTTATCAACACTCTTAAATTTATCAGGAGTATCGACTATTGAAACTTTTGGGCCAAGTGATTCAAGAGCTCTAGCTACTGAATGTATGTTGCTGGCTCCATAATCAACTACTCCTAGGTGCATGAATTTATAGCAAGCCTTTTGTGGAGGGAAGAACATCTCCTTTAGAAGGATCTACCATACACGCAGTCTTGAGAGCTAAAGCAAATGCTTTAAATATAGTTTCAGCTTGATGATGAGCATTTTCACCTTTTAGGTTATCAATATGAACAGTTGCAAGGGCTTTGTTAACAAAACCATGGAAAAATTCTTTTAACAAGCTTAAGTCAAAATCATTAATCGATTCTTTGGTGAAATTTACATTCCAGCTTAACCCTGGTCTACCAGAAAAATCTACGACTACCCTAGATAAGGCCTCATCCAAAGGAGCGTATGCAGAACCAAATCTGAAAATACCCTTTTTATCTCCTAGGGCATTATTGAATGCTTCTCCAAGACTAATACCCACGTCTTCTACTGTATGGTGAGCATCTACTTCTAAGTCTCCTTTTGCATCTAATTCGATATCAAATCCACCGTGTTTAGATAGCTGATCAATCATGTGAACAAAAAAAGGTAGATCTGCTTTCAAATTACTCTCTCCTTTGCCATCAAGAGCTAAAGAAAGTTTGATTTGAGTCTCTTTGGTATTTCTTTCTAATTCAGCTTTTCGCATCTTAATCCTCATTCAAAAAGACATTATAGCGGACAGAAATCAGTAAAATAATAAACATGAATCAATTTTCAAAAAAAATTGTTGATTGGCAAAAAGGCCAAGGAAGAAATAATCTTCCCTGGCAGAAAAAAAGTGCTTATGAAGTTTGGATTTCTGAAATTATGCTTCAACAAACTCAAGTTGAAACCGTAATCCCATACTATGAGACTTTCATAAAGACCTTTCCCGAAATAAAAACTCTGGCCAAAAGCTCTGAAGAACAGGTTATGAGTTTGTGGAGTGGCTTGGGATATTACTCTAGAGCAAGAAATATTCATAAAACCTCGAAAATAATCTTGAATGAATACGAAGGAAAATTCCCTCAAGATTTTGAAAATTTAGTTGAACTTCCGGGTATCGGTCCTTCTACAGCAGGAGCAATCCTATCCCTTGCATTTGAGTTACCTGGAGTTATTTTAGATGGTAACGTAAAGAGAGTTATTGCTAGGTTTAAAGGCATTACTAATCCAATAGATAATAATGAGACTCAAAAAGAGGTGAAAAGTTTTGCTGAAGAGTTTTTACCAAATAAATTATTCAGAGAATATTCTCAAGGAATAATGGATTTGGGATCTTTGTTATGCAAGCCAAAAAATCCTATATGTAATAGTTGTCCCGTAAATAAAAATTGTCAGGCTTTAAAGTTAGGCATTCAAGAAAAAATTCCATTTAAGAAACCCACAAAACCAAAAAAAGAAAAAAAGATTGATTGGTTATTGATATCTTCGCAAAATAAAGTATTACTCAAGCGAAACGATAGCAGAAGCATATGGAAAAATTTATGGCTTTTTCCTGATAAAGATATTTTAGGTAAAGACAATATCTCTTTGCTTGAGAAAAAAGAATCACTTCCTGATATTATTCATAATTTATCTCATCGGAAACTAAATATCTCGATAGTAAAATACCAAATAAAAAACAAAGATAGATTAAAGATAGATAGATCCAGCTCAGTTTGGGTTAGCAAAGCAGATTCAGTTAAAATGGGAATGCCTAAACCCATTAAAGAGATTATAGAAAATTATTTATGAAAACTGTTTTTTGTAGAAAATATAAAAAGGATTTACCTAGAATGGATAGAGCTCCCTTTCCAGGAGAAAAAGGAGAGGAAATTTTTTCAAGCGTTTCCAAGCAAGCTTGGATGGAATGGCTTCAAGAGCAGACAATGCTTGTTAATGAGAAACAATTAGATTTGTCAAAAAAAGAGTCCAGAGATTATCTCAGTCAGCAACTCGAAAACTTTTTAAATAATAAATCTTTTGACAAGGCTGAGGGCTTTGTCCCTTTAGATAAATAACTTTATTAGCTTGCTAAATATCTATAAAATTTGATTTTCTTTTTGCCCAGATAGCTCAGTCGGTAGAGCAAAGGACTGAAAATCCTTGTGTCGGTGGTTCGATTCCACCTCTGGGCACCATATAAGAATATTTTATTTATTAAAATATTTAATATTCATCACACATAGCCGATACAAGCGCACCTATCATAAATTGGTTTTGACCTACACCATTTATCTCAAATGCATTTATTTCGAAACTCGCATATTCAGTCAAAGGAGCGGTGAATTGAACAAGTGCATCAGCTGGTATTTCATCATAGGTCATCTCTCCTTCTAGATTTACATATTTTCTTCCATCTACAGATTCTATAGCTGTCCAAGATGGGCCATCAAAGAAATTATTTACTAAGTCTCCTATATTAGCTTTACCACATGCGTTAAAACTACCATTTTTAATTATTTGGATTGATTGATCTTGACCGCATGCCTGAAGTATAAGAATAGCGGCCATCGCAAATATTATTTTTTTCATCATATAATCTGAACAGAAACCTGATTAAGTTTCAAATTAAATTTTCGATTTCTAACTTTAAATCGTTAAAAGTAATTAGATTTTTGATTTTAGCATTAAGTAAGTTATTACGGCCGCAATGAGCTCAAAGATCATGAAAATTACAAAAACTATATCTGGCATGCCGTCTAAAATTAAACTTAGCGCTCTTCCTAGACCAATCCCAAGCATAAAGACAAACATGCACCATAATGCAGGAACCATTAGTTTTTTATAAAAAGCTCCTGAAATCCACAACAATACACATCCGATATATAAGCCCATTATTGCTCTAAAGATATTTGACAAATTATTGTTTGCTACTTCAATTCCATAAAGAAATGGAAGAGACGCATGGGGATCTAATCCATATCCCAAGGCAGCTGGAAACACTCCGATAGAAATAAATAATAAAAAATATGATTCTTTTGTCATGGTTACCTTTTTACTTGAATTTTAAAAAATTACTACAGTTTCAAAATTAATAATAAAACTTTTCTGCAATGTATGTGCATCCTTGTGTAATATTTATCCATGTCTGAAAAATTACTTTTAGAAGGTTTAAAGGTTATTGATGCAGGAAGTTTTATTGCAGGGCCTGTATCAACCACAATCCTTTCTGATTTTGGTGCAGAAGTCATCAAGATTGAACCGCCTAAAATAGGTGATAGCTTAAGACATTTAATTGCTCGAACAAAAAGAGTAAATCCTGTTTCCGATAAAGACTATTGTTGGCATTTGACCTCAAGAAATAAAAAGAGTTTGGCCCTAAATCTTGGCGACCCAAAAGGACAAAAAATTTTACAAGAATTGGTAAAGGTTTCTGACGTATTTGTAACCAATATGCCTCAAAGAATAAGAGATAAATTAAAAATTAATGCCACAGACTTACTCCCTCTGAACGAGAGACTTATCTATGGATCTTTGACAGGCTATGGTGAAGAAGGTCCAGACTCGCACAGAACTGCCTTTGATACGATGGCTTGGTGGGCAAGAAGTGGTTTGATGGATATCGTAAGACCATCGGAAAATTCTACTCCAGGGATGCCGCCCATAGGCATGGGCGATCAGCCTACTGGAGTGTCTTTATTTGCAAGCATCATGACGGCTCTTTATAGAAGAGAAAAAACTGGCAAAGGTGGAGAGGTAAATACTTCTTTAATGGCCAATGGTGCATGGTCAAATGGATCTTTCATTCAGGCAGCGCTTTTTGATGCTGATTTTCCGGAGAGAAAGACTGAAGTTACTCCTCACCCTTTTGGTGGACGCTATGAAACTAAGGATGGAAGATATCTTTTGTTGGCAATCATTGACGCTGCTAAAGAATGGCCAAAATTATTAAAAGCTCTCGATATAGAATATTTAAATGCTGATGAAAGATTTTCAACCTTTCAAAAAATGAACGAAAATCATCAAGAGCTTTATAAAGAACTTGAAAAAATCTTTAAGCAATATGATTTAAATGGAATAGTTGATAAATTAAGATTCTCTGAAGTTACCTTTGGAATTCTTAGTAAGTCTACGGATCATAGAAAAGACGAACAATTTCTAAAAAGTGAGGTATTAGTTAACTTTTCAAAGGATAGTTTTGAATCAGAGAATTTAACCATTAATAGTCCGGTATTTCTTAAAGATGAGCCCAAAAAAACTCCTTCTAGAGGTCCAGACTTAGGAGAACATTCCAAAGAAATTCTCTCTGGCATTGGCATAGATTCAAAAGAACTAGACAAGCTCAAAGAAGATGGGGTTATAGATTTTTAAATAATAGAGAAAGATACTACAAAAACTAGAATATAATATTCAAAACAGGGAAAATCGTGAGAACAATAGAAAATCTATTAGAGGGGTTAATCTATGCCAGCAGATGGCTTTTGGCGCCCATTTATATGATTTTGTGTCTTTGCTTGGTACTAATCGCCGTCACTACAATTCAACACTTCATTCAATATGCTCCAGGTTTAATGAGTATGAAGTTAAAAGAAGTTCTTTTATTTGTACTGCAAGTTGTGGATCTAGCTTTGATAGCTAACCTTGTTGTGATGATTATTTTTTCTGGTTACGAAAACTTTATTTCTAAAATTGATGTAGCAAAAGATGATCGAGATAGACCGGATTGGATGGGTTCGGTTGATTTTAGTGATCTCAAAATTAAACTGGTTGCATCAATACTGGCGATATCTGGTATTGGACTACTTGAAACGTTCCTAAAAATTGCGGGCTCCGGTGACGTTGCGGTTAGCGAAGTAGAGATTAAGTGGATGGTGATCATTCATATCATTTTCATAATCTCTGGATTGCTTTTAGCAATGATGGATTATGTAGCCCATCGAAGCAGTAAACATTAAATTTCAAAAATATCTTTTTGCTAATAGCCAAAAGAGGAAAGGTATTATTGCAATCCCTATGAATGCTATTGAGGCAGATTGGTTGGTAAGGGCTGCTGTTCCTATAAAAGCGTAAACTACTGAAATTAATAAATTACTGAGAATCATTACGGTTAGAAAAGTACTCCATTTCATGCCGGCTAAACCAGCAGCTACAGTTGAAATTTCTGCTAGAGCTGGAGCGGGTCTCGCAATCAATAAAATACTGACACCAAATTTTTTTGCTACCTCTTCTGATCTTTCTAAATCTTCTTGACTAAGTATTTTTTTTGCTAAGGGTTTAGCAGCATACTTTCCAATAGCAAACCCAATTATCGAGCCTAAAGTAAGTCCTATCCATATAATAGGTATAGATAAATAAAAACCTAGAATAGCCCCAGCAAAGGTGTTGGTAACTCCATTTGGAATAGGCAAAAAAACATCAGCTGCTAATGCGAAAATGACCAAAATGGAATTTAAAAATTGATTGTTTCCACTCCATACAATAAATTTATCAGTTAAGTCGGCTATCGATGATTCAAGTAATGACAAGGGTAATATGATTGTGGTCAAAACAATTATGATAAAGCTCAGAAGCTTTAAAAGAGTATAGATATTCATTGTTTTTTACATTTTATATGTTTGTTCAATAGGAAAAAATTTAATTCAAGATTTTTGTGAATGTTAAAATGTGAAAGATATACTGTCATTTCCGATGTTTAAAAATCTATTTTTTTTCTTACTTGTAATTACGTTTTTTTTCTCTTGTTCTGAATTTGAGAGAAAAACAGAAAAAGAATTAGCTCAAAAAAAATTTGGAGTTATCCCTTTAGTCGAATACAAGTCTAATCCTAATCCAGATAAAAATGCTTATTTTGGTGACTTGCATGTTCATACAGAAAATTCTTTTGATGCCTATGCCTTTGGAACTACGGCTTCTCCCACTGATGCTTACAAATATGCTAGAGGTGAAGCAATAAAACACCCTACGGGTTATCAAGTCCAGTTATCAAGGCCTTTGGATTTTTATGCAGTTACCGACCATGGTGTATTTCTGGGCTTAATGAAAGAAGCTGCTGACCCAAATAGTGAAATTGGACAATATGAACTCACTAAACCCCTGCACAATCTCAATGAAAACGTAAGTAACAGTTTTATCTCAATTATAAGAAGAGCAAATATTTTTAGGCCATTTGCCCAAGAATTAGCAAATAACATCCAAGATGGAACTTTAGACATTAACCTTTTACAGGAAGTTAGTAACGGCGTTTGGCAGAAAACAATTGAAGCAGCCGATCAAGCTTATGTTCCAGGTACATTCACAACATTTGCTGCCTATGAATATTCTTCTTCGGTTGAGATTTACGATACTTATTTGCATAGAAATGTAATTTTTAGAGACACAAAAAACCTGCCAAAAAGAATTTTTACTAGAGGTGATAGTTTAAATCCGGAAGATCTTTGGAAATGGATGGATGGTCTTAGACGCAAAGGGGTAGAAAGCTTGGCAATTCCTCATAATTCAAATATTTCAGGAGGTGCTGCTTTTAGAATGACTTACTATGATGGGAAGCCCATAGATGATGCATACGCTTCACAAAGGATAAGAAACGAACCTTTGGTTGAGATTACTCAAGCGAAAGGCTCTTCAGAAACACATCCTTTGCTATCAAAAAATGATGAATGGGGAGCATTTGAAATACCAGTAGAAAAGCAAGCTCAGGTTTTAGAAAATGCTGAGGGGAGTTATGTCCGTAATGCTTACTTAAGAGGGCTGACTTTAGCTAAACAAGGCTTAACAAATCCTTACAAATTTGGCCTTGTAGGCGCAAGTGACACTCACGTTGCTGCTGGTTCTTATAGTGAAGAAGCTTTCTTTTCAAAAATTGGTTTGCTTGATGGCACTCCAGAACTAAGAGGTTCAGTCCCTTTCAATTGGGCAATTGCTAAAGCTGCTAAAATCTTTAGACCAGAATCTTTCGCAGAAATTAATGGTAAAGATTATATGGCTGTTACAGACAGATTGGTTGGCTTCTCAGCTTCTGGCCTTACTGGGGTTTGGGCGGAAGAAAATACTCGTGAGGAAATTTATGACGCCTTTAGAAGGAAAGAAACGTTTGCTACTAGTGGCCCAAGGATAAAAGTACGTTTTTTTTCGGGATACGATTTTGAAGATTCTGATGTTAACGATTTAGATCTTATTAAAAAAGCTTACGAAGGTAATTTATCCATGGGTTCTACCATTAATATAGAACAAGCAAAAGAACCAAGATTTTTAGTATGGGCTTTTGCAGATCCTTTGGGTGCACCGCTTCAAAGAATTCAAATTATTAAAGGTTGGTTAGAAAATGGAAAACACCAAGAAAGAGTATATGATGTTGCATGTTCAGATGGTTTAGTTGTCAATGCATCTACAAATCGTTGTCCTGAAAATGGAGCTAAAGTTGATATTGAAAACTGCTCTGTAAGTAAAAATTCTGGAGCCTCAGAGTTGAAGACTTTTTGGTTAGATCCTGATTTCTTGATGGATCAAAGAGCTTTTTATTACGTAAGGGTTTTAGAGAATCCAGTTTGTCGATGGTCAACTTGGGACTCGATAAGAGAAGGTGTTGGGCCAAGATCTGATATTCCAACAACCATACAAGAAAGAGCCTGGACTTCACCAATTTGGTTTGAACCAACCAAATCTTGAAATATTTATTTCTCTGTTAGAAAATTCTTTTATAAGTTATGAAATCCTTTTTTTCAAAATTTAAAAATCTTTTGCTAATAGGTGCTTACAAGACTCTTGTGATTTTTGAAAAACTCACCAATAAAGGAATAGCTTTAGATTTCATTTCAAAAGATTACATAGATGATCCTTATAAGACCTATAACTCGATGAGATCTCACAAACCTATTTTGTTCTCTCAGACAACAAGATTGTATTGGGTTACAAAAATGGAATTTGCACAAGAAATGTTAAGGGATAAAAGGTTTAGTGTTGACGATCGTAAATATCCAATTGCAGACAAACGTAGAAAAGAATTCAAAAAAGCGGGTAGAGAAATCATGCTAGAACAATTTGAAAATCCAAGCATGTTAAAACTTGATCCCCCTGATCATTCGAGAATCAGAAAGCTAGTTCAGTATGGTTTTACAAATAGATATATAACCTCTTTAGAGCCTGAAATAAAACAAATCGTTGAAGGGTGTCTTGACAAAGTTCATAATCAAGATTCCTTTGACTTGATAGAAGATTTGGCAAAGCCATTGCCAGCGATTGTTATTGCAAAAATGATGGGGCTACCGAATGAAGATTTGGATCAGTTCCAAGCTTGGTCTGAAGATTTGCTGGTTGGCGTAGGAGGAATAGGTACTTCAAAAGAAGAAATAAAAAAATCTGGGGATGCCTATGAGGCACTAATAAGATATTTTGAAAAAATTATTTTAAGTCGCAAAGATAAGCCAAGCGATGATTTTATTGGAAAATTAATTCAAGCAGAAGAAGAAGGTGACAAGTTAAATATTAAAGAAATGTATGGTACTTGTTTGCTTTTGTTAATAGCAGGTCACGAAACTACAACAAGGCTAATTGGAAACGGTATTTTGACTTTATTTAATCATCCTGAACAGATGAAAAGTATTAAAGAAAATTTTGAGCTAATACCTAATGCGATTGAAGAAATGCTTAGATTCGAGCCTCCGGTTCATGCAACAGTTAGATTTGCTGAGAATGATATGGTTTATGCTGAAAAAAAATATAAAAGAGGAACTCCTTTTGCGGTGAGTATTGCTGGGGCTAATAGAGATCCTGATGCAAACCCAAATCCTAATATTTTTGATATTTTTAGAAAAGATATAAAACATATCTCATTTGGATATGGTCCTCACATGTGCATAGGAGCAAGTCTTGCAAGAATAGAATCTAGAATAGCTTTTGAAATCTTATTTGAAAGGTTCTCAAATATGTCTTTACAAAATAAAAATCCGGAATGGGGGAAAAATCTTATTTTCAGAGGATTTGATAATCTAAGAATTCATACAAATTAAAAAAGCGCCTTACAAGAAGGCGCTTTTTATGAGTTACCTAATTTAGGTTAGAAATTATGAACTACTTCTAAACCTGCCCTTATTCCAGGATAGTATTTCACTCTAGCTCCACCTCCTTGACTTTGAGGATAAATAAGTGAAAAGGCAAGGTCATCTTTTTCATCAAGACAATTGGTACAGAAACCTCTTAGAGATGTTCCGTTGTTGAACTCAATTGTCGTTGAAAAATTCAATCTTTCCATAGTATCGTTCAAGGTAATTCCTTCCACTCTCTCATCGCCCAAAGAAATGTCTGACTTGTAGGAATAACTTGCACTTATCACTACATCGCCTATGCCTGTAGGTTGAACGTGATCAACTGAAAGAATCATAGCTTGTTCAGGAGTCCATGGCATTTTTCCACCGGCTCTTTGGTAAGATCCTACAGCTGTTGAGCTACAGTCCGTAAATGAGCCATGTACTTCAGACCAGTCTCTTGAATCATCACAATAATCGTCATACTGAGCATCAATGTACGAGTAGTTGAAGTTAATAGTGGTTCCAAGTGAAACTCGTGCGGTTAAATTAAGATCTAGTCCATTTATAGTCGATGCTCCTGCATTTTGTTTAATACCAAGTGGTAATCCTTGAACAACCTTAACCTTAATTAATTGTTTGTCCGTCCAATCATATGTGTAAGCAGCGGCACTTAATCTTAGAGAATCATCCAAGAAAGAACCTTTGTAGCCCAACTCAAACATTTCAAGCTGCTCCGGATCAAAACCTTGTTCAACTAAGTCTCTAAAGTAGTTAGCAAACTGCCAACCACCGCCCTTGTATCCAGTAGCAAATGTAAACCAAAGCATACTATTATCATCAGGCTTATAGTCTATGGTTAATTTAGGATCTGTCGAAGTCCAACTAGCTTTTTTATTTACTGTAAATGTTTGTGCGACAGATGCTATGGGCGCTATTCCCACACCCTGAAGTTCAGTGATAGTGGCAAATGCAGCTCTATAATCTGCTCCACCTGCTGCATCACCTGCATCTATTGCTGCAAGAGTTGGTGTCGCAGCCACGAGAAACGCCGGCATACCTGCTATAGCACCATCTACTACTCCTTTTTGACCAACATCTAAAGCTGTAGAATACCAAGTTGCGGGGTCTGCCGCATCGAAAGTCTGATTTCCGGGTATCAAAGCATCACAGTCTGCGATACCTGTTCTACAATCTGGAACCAACAATGTTGAGGGAACTCCAATAGCATTAGATGAAGTAATGTAGTTCATTCCTTTAACATCGTATGTGTATCTTGCTCCT
>CABXSA010000008.1 GCA_902514765.1 uncultured SAR86 cluster bacterium
AATACCTGCAACATCATCCTTCTCCTGAAGATTGCGAATATTATCTTTGTGGTCCTCCTATGATGATGTCAGCAGCATTTAAAATGCTTGATAGTCTAGGTGTGGAACCAGAAAATATAATGTTTGATGATTTTGGTAGCTAATTTTTCTAAACAATCTTTAATACTTTTTCTCCTATTTTTAGGAGCATGTTCTAGTAATAACGAAATATTTTCTGTATCTGGTCAAGCTTTTGGAACTTTTTACGATATAAAGTTTGACAAATCTCAACATAATATTGAGAAAGTTAGTGACGAAATAAATAATATTTTTATTTCTATTAATCATTGTTGTTCAACTTATAAAAATGATTCTTTAGTGTCTTTTAAAAGAGATAAAAAAAATATCGATTCTTTCGATACAGAAGTTAAGGATTATTTTCAAGAGGTTGTAAACATTTCATTAAAAGCAAATAAAACTGCTAAAGGATTTATATTATTTGATAATTACGACTATTTTAATGCTGTTGCAAAAGGTTATGCGGTTGATATCGTTTCTTTTAAATTTAAAGAATTAAACATAAAAAATTTTTTTATAAATATTGGCGGCGAAATTAGAGCAGAAGGAATGAAAAATAAAAATTTTTGGAAAATTGGAATTGAGAATCCCTTACCTAATCAGCAAGGTATTTTTAAGACTTTTGAACTTAAACAAAACCTTTCAATTGCTACCTCAGGAAATTATAGAAATCCTGGACACATCGTTGGTATTGAAGGAAATAAAATTGATCAAGATGTGCTTTCTATTTCAGTAATAGATAAAAAATCAACTGCCTATGCTGATGGTCTTGCAACTGGTTTATTTGCATTAGGAAAAGTTAATTTAATTAAAAAAAATATCATTGATAATGAAATTCCCGCATTACTTATCTTCAAAGATAATGAAAAATTACAATCTTTTGAATCAAAACAATGGAAGGAATTGTTACAATAGATAAATGATTACAGCCTTATTAGCCATCTTTATTATCATTCTTTCAATTATTGGAATGTCTATAGGACTTATTATTAAAAATAAACCCCTCCAACCAAGCTGCGGAGGAATTTATTTAGAAAAGGGTGATACCTGTAAGGTTTGTGGTAAAACAGTCGATTAAAACTGATTCATTGTATTATCGTCACCACTAGCTTTAAGAGCATTATCTCCAGAAAAATATTCTTTGTGAGTATCGCCAACAGTTGAACCAGCTAAATCCTGATGCTTAACAGAGGACATATCACGTCTGATTTCTTGCCTTTGAATCTCTTTAACATAAGCCAACATGCCTTGATCGCCAAAATAACCTTCAGAAAGCACTGATGTACCCAATGCCGTTTCATGATAGGTAGGTAGGGTGATTAAATGATGAAAGATTCCTGCCTCTTTTGATGCATCTTTTTGAAAATTTTGAATGTATTTATCAGCTTCAATTGCAAGTTCAGAATCATCAAATTTTTCATCCATCAAACCTTTTGGTTCCTTAGCAGGATCTGGATAATTTGAAACATCTTTTCCAGCTTCAACCCATTCTTGATAAACCTGCTCTCTAAAAGATAAAGTCCAATTAAATGAAGGAGAATTGTTGTAAACAAGTTTTGCTTGCGGTTGTTTTTCTCTAATAGCAGAAACCATCTCCGCAATCTGTTTTACATTTGGTTTTTCAGTTTCAATCCATAAAAGATCTGCACCGTTTTCAAGGCTTGTTATGCAATCGAGCACCACTCGATCAAACCCTGTATCTTTTTTAAATTGATAGAGGCCATTTGGAAGTCTTACAGGTTGAACAAGTTTTCCTCCTTGATGAATGGTTACATCGTTATCTTCTAATTCACTCAAATCATTAATTTCATGAGATTCAAGAAAGGTGTTGTATTGATCAGCAAGATCTCCAGGTTGTTTTGAAACAGGAACCTTTTGAGTTAAGCCTGCACCTAAAGAATCAGTTCTCGCAACAATGATTCCATTTTTTATTCCCAACTCTAAGAATGCATATCTGACAGCATTAACCTTTGATAAAAAATCTTCATGTGGAACGGTTACTTTCCCATCTTGATGGCCACACTGTTTTTCATCAGATACTTGGTTTTCAATTTGAATAGCACATGCACCAGCTTGAATCATCTTTTTTGCAAGCAAGTAAGTTGCCTCTTCATTACCAAATCCAGCATCTATATCAGCAATGATAGGAACAACATGAGTTTCAAAATTATTAATTCTCTTAATTACATCATCAGTTTTATTTCCAGCAGCTTCTGCCTCGTCCAATTCATTAAACAAATGTTGCAGTTGAACAGAGTCAGCTCTTTTAAGGAAGGTATAAATCTCTTTTATAAGATTAGGAACTGCAGTTTTTTCATGCATACTTTGGTCTGGAAGAGGACCAAATTCTGATCTCAAGGCAGCAATCATCCAGCCACTTAAGTAAACATATCTTTTAGAAGTTGTTGTATGTGAACGTTTAATTTCCATCATCATTTGTTGAGCAGTAAAACCGTGCCAACAACCTAAAGACTGAGTATAAACACTAGAGTCTTTATCATAGTCAGCCATATCTGCATGCATTATGTCAGCTGTGTATTGAGCAATATCCAAGCCGGTATGAAATCTATTTTGTAATCTCATTCTTGCAGCAGATACAGGATTTATATTTTTATAAATATTTGGACTTTGGTTCTTAAGATCCTCATATTCTTTAACGATTTTTTTGTAATCAAACATATTATGCCCCTTAGGAATTAAAAGAAGATATAGCCAATTTGTCTGCCAATCCAATATATTTATTTGGAGATAGGCTTAAAAGAAGTTCCTTATCTGCTTTATTTATTTTTAAGTCGTCAATTATCTTTAAGTAAGCATGATAATCAAGCTTTTTTCCACGTGAAATGGATTTAATTTTTGTATAACTATCTTCAATACCATTTTTTCTGAGTATGGTTTGTATAGCTTCAGTTAAAATTTCCCAACTGTTATCAAGGTCTTTAAGGATTAACTCCTTATTTGGCTCAATTTTAGCAATGCCTTTTTTTAAAGAATTGAGGCTGATAATAATATAAGCAAATAACGAGCCAATATTCCTTAAAACAGTTGAGTCGGATAAATCTCTCTGCAATCTAGATATTTGAATTTTATTTTTAAGAGCGATAATAAGGCCATTTGAAATGGATAGATTTCCTTCTGCATTTTCAAAATCTATAGGGTTAACTTTATGAGGCATAGTTGAGGAACCAACTTCTCCAGCTTTCAAATTTTGCTTTAAATAATTTTTTGATATCAAGAGCCAAATATCTTGAGCAAAATCAATTAAAACATTATTAAAGTTATGCGTATTTGCTAACTGAAATGCCAGAGCATCTTTAAGTTCTATCTGAGTTGAGTGGCTTGAAAAATCTAAACCTAGAGAATTTACAAATTTTTTAGACAAGGCTTCCCAATTCACTTTATTTTCGGCAACTATATGAGCATTATAATTTCCTGATGCTCCGTTAAATTTTCCTTTTTGCTTTATAGACCTAATTAGGTCTAAATGAAATTTAATTCGATAACTATAATTAGAAAATTCCTTACCAAGTGTAGTAGGGGAAGCAGGTTGACCATGAGTAAAAGCTAACATTGATATTTTCGAATATTTCTTAGATAAAGAATTTAAATTTTTCTGAAAAGAAGAAACTTCAGGTAAAAAATCATTGCTTAAAAATCTTTGTAACATCAAAGAGTAAGAGAGATTGTTTATATCTTCAGAGGTACAACAAAAATGCACAAATTCGCAAAGTTTTTTAAGTTTTAATTTTTTAAGTTTTTCAATAATAAAAAACTCAACTGCTTTAACATCATGATTTACTCTCTTTTCAATTTTCTTAACTTGTCTAGCATCTTGGATAGAAAAATCCTTAAAAATGTTAATTATTTTTTTTTGCTGATTTTTTGTTATTTCAGGAATAAATTTAAGAGACTTATTCTTTGATATCAGTAAAAGCCATTTAATTTCTACTTCAATTCTAGTTTTGATTAAAGCAAACTCACTAAAGTAATTTGATAGAGATTTAGTTTGAGATTCATATCTCCCATCTACGGGAGTTACAGAAAGCAGATTATCTTTGGGCATTAAATTTTAAAAGAGAATTATATATCTATCTCGCCTCCACCTAAACATATTTCACCTTCATAAAATACAATAAATTGACCTGGAGTTACTGCTCTTTGTGGTTCTTTAAAGAAAACTCTAGCTTTATTTCCTTGAACATCGACTTCACAATTCTGGTCTTTTTGACGATATCTAATTTTTGCCGAAACTTTATTCGAAGATGGCTTTTTCAACCAATTGATATTTGAAACCGAAAGTTCTTGTTTAAAGAGTAAAGGATGATCATTTTCTTGAACAACTATCAATTTATTGTTTAAAAAATCTTTCTGTGCAACATACCAAGCTTTTTCTGCTCTATTCTTCATTCCTCCGATTCCTAAACCTTGTCTTTGTCCGATGGTATAAAAATATAAACCCTTATGTTCTCCAATTACCTCATTATTTTCATCTACAATTTCTCCATAATCTTCAGGAAGATAATTTTTTAAAAATTCTGGAAATGGTCTTTCGCCAATAAAGCAAATCCCAGTGCTATCTTTTTTATCGTAAGTAACCAAATTTTCTGCTTCAGCTATCTTTCTCACGTCAGTTTTAAGAAGATTTCCAAGAGGAAATTTAATATTCTTAAAAACATCTTTTTTAACCTGACTTAAAAAATAAGTTTGATCTTTACTCTGATCATAAGATTTACATAAGAAAAATTGTTTATCTAATACCTGAACCTTAGAATAATGTCCTGTCGCAACAGCTTCGAAGTCATTTTGAATTGCGTAATCTGTAAACTCTTTGAACTTAATAAATTTATTACAGTAAATGTCTGGGTTAGGAGTTTTACCATTGTTCAATTCGTCTAGAAAATAGCTGAAAACTTTTTCTTTGTATTGTTTAGCAAAATTCATTTGCACTAAATTTATGCCTAATTTGTCAGCAACTTGTGCAGCATCTAAAAAGTCTTCTTTTGCGCTGCAATAAGGGCTGCCGTCATCGTCTTCCCAGTTTCTCATAAATCCAGCTGTAACGTCGAAACCCTCTTGTTTTAAAAGGAATGCAGCGACTGACGAATCTACTCCGCCTGATAAACCTACTAGGACTTTCACAATTTTTATAGATAACTAAAAAATGCTATGATACCGCGCTTTAAAGGACTTTAATAACACTTATGGCTTATAAACACATAGAAATTCCAGAAAATGGTGAACAAATAACTATTACTGATTCTGGTGAATTGGTTGTTCCATCAAATCCAATTATTCCCTTCATTGAAGGTGATGGCATTGGCACGGATGTAACTGCTGCGATGATCAAAGTAGTAGATCATGCAGTTGATCTTGCTTATAACGGAGAACGAAAAATTGCTTGGATGGAAGTATTTTGTGGAGAAAAATCTTTAGATGTATATGGTGAAAATCAATGGCTTCCTGATGAAACCATTGATGCATTAGAAAATTATTTAGTAGGTATAAAAGGACCTTTAACTACTCCCATAGGAGGCGGAATACGATCTTTAAATGTTCGATTGAGACAAGTTCTTGATTTATATGTTTGCCAAAGACCCATAAGATATTTTGAAGGCGTTCCAAGCCCAGTTGTAATTCCTGAGACAACAGACATGATTGTCTTTAGAGAAAATTCCGAAGACATCTATGCAGGCATAGAATTTGAAGCAAGTTCTGATGAAGCTATAAAACTTATTGATTTTCTTACCAAAGAAATGAACGTGAAAAATATAAGATTCGAAGATGCTTGTGGTATTGGAATTAAACCTATTTCAAAAGAAGGAACAGAAAGACATGTCAGAAAAGCAATTCAATATGCGATAGATAATGATCGCTCATCGGTAACTATTGTTCATAAAGGGAACATCATGAAATATACCGAAGGTTCTTTCAAAGAATGGAGTTATTCTTTAGCCGAAAGAGAATTTGGTGCTACATCTCTTGATGGCGGTGAATGGATGAGCTTCAGAAATCCAGTAACAAAAAAATTGATAATCATGAAGGATATTATTACTGATAACTTTCTTCAGCAGATCCTCACAAGACCTGGTGATTATGACGTCATAGCTA
Source organism: uncultured SAR86 cluster bacterium (assembly GCA_902514765.1). GTDB lineage: Bacteria > Pseudomonadota > Gammaproteobacteria > Magnimaribacterales > AG-339-G14 > MEDG-81. Next base: position 6,166 of record CABXSA010000008.1, read on the forward strand.
CAATGAATTTAAATGGCGATTTTATCTCTGATGCTTTAGCTGCAAAAGTAGGAGGCTTAGGCCTTGCGCCAGGAGCAAATTTAGGTGATAAAGTTGCTTTATTTGAAGCTACCCATGGTACGGCCCCCAAATATGCTGGGCTGGATAAGGTTAATCCTGCCTCATTAATTTTATCAGCTGAAATGATGCTTAATCACATAGGTTGGCATGAAGCTTCTGATAATGTAATTCGAGGAATAAGCTGGGCAATTAAGAATAAGTTAGTAACTTATGATTTAGAAAGATTGATGACAGGAGCAAAATTACTAAAATGTTCTGAATTCGCAGAACAAATTTGTAATGGAATGTCATAATAAATCTTTTTAATGAATGATAGAGATTAAATTAAGTAATAAATCTGAAAAATTCGATTCCGGGACTTCCTCTCTTGTAGAGCTCGAAGAACCTAAATTAAAAAAACCTTCACTATACAGAGTTATTCTTTTAAACGATGACTATACTCCAATGGAATTTGTCATTTACGTTCTTCAAACGTTTTTTAGTTATGATAAAGAAAAAGCTACACAAATAATGTTAGCGGTGCATACCAAAGGAAAGGGTGTTTGTGGAATTTATACTAAAGAAGTTGCTGAAACCAAATCCAACCAAATAAACAATTTCGCCAAACAAAATGAACACCCCTTGGTAAGTGATATAGAACCAATTGATGAGGAAGATTAATGTTAGAAAAAAACCTTGAAGAATGTCTCAATAATGCCTTTAAATTTGCTCATGAAAATAATCATGAATTTGTAACTACTGAGCACTTGCTTCTTTGCATTTTAAACAATCAGGATGCTCTAAACGTTTTGTTGGCTTGTGATGTCAATTTAGATATTCTTGAAGCTGAGCTAAAGGAATTTATTTCAAAAAATTGTCCAGAAAAAAAAGATGATGCTATTGAAATTCAACCAACATTATCCTTTCAAAGAGTTATTCAAAGAGCTGTTTTTCATGTGCAATCATCTGGCACAGGAGAAGTAACAGGAGCAAACATTTTAATAGCACTTTTCAGCGAAAAGGAATCTCACAGCGTTTACCTCCTAAAAAAACAAGGTATGACAAGATTGGATGCTGTTTCCTATATGAGTCATGGCGAGGGTGTTACAGAGGACGAGTCTTTTGATGATCTATCTCCAGAATCTTCGGCAAAAAATGAATCCGGTTACTTGGGTAAATATGCCTTAAATCTTAATGAGGAGGCTAACGCAAACAGAATTGATCCTTTGGTTGGAAGAGATAATGAAATTGAACGCATATCTCAAATTCTTGCAAGGAGATCAAAAAATAATCCTATTTTAGTTGGAGAATCTGGTGTTGGAAAAACTGCCCTAATCGAAGGCTTAGCAAAAAACATAGTGGAAAAAACGGCTTCTCCATCTCTTCAAGAAAGCGTCATTTTCTCACTAGATATGGGTTCTTTACTTGCTGGAACAAAATATCGAGGTGATTTTGAAAAAAGGCTCAAAGGAATTCTAAAAGAACTTTCAAATATCCCCAATGCCATCTTATTTATTGATGAAATTCATACCATCATTGGAGCAGGAGCTACATCTGGGGGGGTGATGGACGCCTCGAATCTGCTTAAACCAGTTCTAGGAAAAGAAGGAATTAAGTTCATTGGTTCTACTACCTTTAAAGAATTTAGAACGATCTTTGAACAAGATAGAGCTTTGTCTAGAAGGTTTCAAAAAGTTGATTTGGTTGAACCTTCAGTTCAAGAAACAATTAAGATTCTAGAAGGCCTTAAGAAAAAATATGAACAGCATCATGATCTTAAATATTCAAAAGCATCTTTAAAAGCTGCAGCAGAACTTTCTGCAAAACACATTAATGACAAGTTTCTTCCTGATAAAGCGATTGATGTCATTGATGAAGCTGGAGCCAGACTAAGATTAAATTTAAATGTCAAAAGGAAAACTGTGAATGAACAAGATATTGAAAGAGTAATTTCTTTAATGGCTCAAATTCCAGAAAAAAGTGTTTCTACCAAAGACAGAGTCTCATTAGGAAAATTAGAGGAAGATCTCAAAAGAGTTATTTTTGGTCAGGATGAAGCTATTCAAAAATTATCAAACTCCATCATGATGTCTAGAGCAGGACTAGGAGAGGATGAAAAACCAATTGGTTCCTTTTTGTTTTCTGGCCCAACAGGTGTAGGTAAAACTGAAGTTTCTAGGCAATTGGCTAATATACTAGGGGTCGAATTAATAAGGTTTGATATGTCTGAGTACATGGAAAGACATACGGTTTCAAGGTTAATTGGTGCGCCTCCGGGCTATGTTGGTTATGATCAAGGAGGATTATTAACAGAAGCAGTAACTAAAAACCCACATTCGGTCATTTTATTAGATGAAATTGAAAAAGCTCATCCCGAAGTTTTTAATGTACTTCTCCAAGTAATGGATCATGGCATGCTAACCGATAACAACGGCAGACAAGCAAGTTTTAGAAATTGTGTTTTAATCATGACCACCAACTCTGGAGCTTTGGAAATGGCTAGAGAGTCAATGGGTTTTCAGAAACAAGATAATTCCACTGACGGTTCTGAAGTTATTAAAAAGACTTTCAGTCCTGAATTTAGAAATCGATTAACTTCTATAGTTCAATTTGGTGCACTAAGTGAAGATGTCATTCATACGGTGGTTGATAAGTTCTTAACAGAATTACAGGCTCAATTAGATGAAAAAAGAGTGGTGTTAGAAGTTGATGAAAAAGCGCGTGCTTGGTTAGCTGATAAAGGTTATGACGAAAAAATGGGTGCAAGGCCAATGCAAAGACTCATTCAAGATGAGATAAAACAAAAATTAGCTGAATCCATATTGTTTGGAGAGCTTGCTAAAGAGGGGGGAATAGCTAAAGTTTCAGTAAAAAAAGAAAAATTAGATATTAAGTATCTTCCTCACGAAGCAAAAGAACTTACTTCCTAAAACTATTTTTCTCTAAAAGTAATTCGGCCCTTGGAAAGATCGTAAGGGGTCATTTCTACTTTCACTTTATCACCGGTAAGAATCCTGATGTAATTTTTTCTCATTTTCCCGGATATGTGAGCTGTAATGACATGATCGTTTTCAAGTTTAACTTTGAAGGTAGTATTAGGCATGGTATCGATAACCTCACCAGACATTTCAATTAAATCTTCTTTTGCCATAAATATTGTTCATAATTATGCCTGATGGATAAGAAAGATAAAAAATTTAATTTAAAGGGTTTGCTTTTTGTAATCATCATTGTCAATGCTTTTTTAGCATTAGCTGCTTATCTAATAGATTTATTTTTTTAAAAATTATTGGCTTTAAATTGATTCAATAAATTGTTTAATTGCATCACCAATTTCATCAGGAGAATGTTCCTGAATAAAATGATTACCTTTGACAGTTATTTCCTTTAAGTTCTTCCAAGACCTTACGTATTCTCTTTGTTTTCCCACGAGAATACTCCCAGGATCAGCGTTGATGAATAACTTAGGGATATCTGATCCTTTATGAAATTCTCCATTTTTTGATACTTCATCAATTACAGCTTGAGGAGATCCATCTATAGGAATTTGACGAGGCCATGTAAGAGTAGGGCGACGATCTTCTCCTGCATTTTTAAAAGGACGAATGTACTCAGCTTTTTCTTCATCAGAAAATCCATTTGCAGAATCATTTAATAATATTCGTTCCACAAACACATTTTTCTCTAAAACTATCTCTTCGCCAGCCTCAGATCTCATCAACTGAAAAATATTTCTAGCATTTTCAGGCCAATCATCCCAGGTCATGGGCATTACAATAGCCTCCATAAAAGAGATAGATTTTATCCTATCTGGATTTTCTCTAGCATACTGAAAACCCATTGCAGAACCCCAGTCATGAATTACTAAGTTTATTTCGTTTCCTAAATCTAATGCATCAAGAAAATTTGATAAATATTTATATTGTCCGTGATATGTATAGTCAGGATTATCTACACCCTCAAGTTTTTCTGAATCTCCCATACCTATTAAGTCTGGAACAACAACTCGCCCAAGATTTTTTACAAAAGGAGTTATATTTCTCCACAAAAAAGATGAAGCTGGATTACCATGAAGAAAAACAATTGATTGTCCAGAACCTTCATCAAGGTATGCCATTTGTTTTCCTAATACTTCCATATATTTCTTTGTCATTGTTTTTCTCCTTAAAAGATGCAAGTTAATATATCATTAAAAAATAATTATTTGAGGGTAAAAAATGTTTGATCCAAATCAGAGAAGCAAAGCCTTTAATTTTGCTTTGAAAGCCCAAGGTAGCTTTGGTTTGATAATGGGAATACTTATTATTTGGTCTTTTTGGGCATTATTTTTCTCAGATTTTGAATATGTTTTTATCGCAAAAGTATTGTTAACTCTAATTTCAATTGGATTTGCATTGATAACTCCTCTTATAGATTTTAATGAATCACATGCAACAAATCCTTTATGGACTGGACATGCGAGATTTCATTTAGTCTGGCAAGTTAATGCTATGATTTTGAGTTCTTTTCTTTCTTTATATCTAATATGGTTTGTTGGAGATATATTTAGCCTGGGAGTTGTATTTTGTATTAATTATCTATGGATAGCAGCTTTTGTATTATCAATGCTTTCAATGCCTCTTTATGACGGTGAATTGAATGATATAAATGGCGTTCCTCCAATAAGAAATACTTTCTTTGGAAAGACTATTGAGATAGATAGAAACGTTCAGGCTATTTCTGGACTATTCTTCATAAGTACTTATTCCTTGATCCTCGTATTAATTTAACTTGTATATATTCTTTGAGAAGGGTTTTCCTTTTTAAAAATAGGTATCTTATGTCTTTTCTTTATTTAACATAATATATATTATACGAATGTATATATATTGAAAGATTAGGATTTAAATAGCCTATCCATTCCAAACATATTAAGAAAAGCCGCTATAAAGGCGGCTTTTCTATTTGTAAATGAAGGCTATCTTTCAGCAGGATAAGCTTTAACTAATTGAGCTAATGTTGAATTAACTAACTTACGGATGTTTCCTACCTTCCTATTGAATGTTTTAAATTCATTTGATGCATAAACTTCTTCTAGGGAATCGTTTAAGTCTTGAATAGAATTAGCACCGTTATACAACATATGTGAAACATATTTATTTCCATAAACTACTCTATTAATACCGTACGATCCGAACGAATCTGCAGTAGATTCTGTTAGCTGTTTGTAAGCTTCTAGGTAAGATGCCTGATTTCCATTTTTTACCTTAACTTCAATGTTTGAAAAGACTGTATTCAATCTCCAATCACCAGCTTCTAAAACTAGCTCGGTAACGTAATTGTAATAATCTTCACTAACAGACGTCTTAGCAAAAGCAACATTCATTTCTGATGATGCAGAACAAGAAGCAAAGATATTTTGTCCTTTTTGCATCATGTCATAATCTTTATAAGCAACCAAAATAATATGTGAGTGACCTCCTCCCATCCGAGAATAAAGACCAACATTTGCTCCTGATTCATCTCTCCATTTTGCAGCACATGATGAAGAGTCAAAGGTCTCAATAGCAGCTACGAACCCTGCAGGATTAGTTACATTAAAAAAATGGAATTCATAAACACCACTCCCGGGTCTCAAAGTATTCTCATCTGAAAATAAATTAAAAGACAATAATCCAGTAAGGATTAAATAAATAATTTTATTTTTCATATTTTACCTTTAATTTCTTGTGTAAATTGTTTCACAATACTCAAAAGTTTCTTCAACTTCTTCGTCTATGTATTGCTGAGCATCATCCCAAGTCTCAGCCCAACCTGCTCCTCTAAAATACTCATCTATAATTTTTCCAGTTTCTGCAGCAGTTTTAGTAATAGTTCTTACATGAAACATTCCAGTTTCAGCAAATCCACCACCAAGTTGAGCAAATACTCCAATCATCATATTGTGACCTGCATCATCAAGTTCTTTTTGCAGTTTTGTCATTGAATTTGAAAAAGCCTGCCAATCATTAAGCTTTACTCTCCAAAGTCTGTGATATCCATTTCTAGCTTCAAAGTCTTTTAAAGGTTTAAAGGCTGATGAATATTTAACAGTTCTCAATTGTTTAAGATCAAAATCAGCACTTGCTGGATCATATAACTCAATAAAACCTATGGCTTTCTCAACGCTAGAAAAAGCATTAAAGATAAACATTTGACCCTGATAGCTCTCCCCTGTTCTAGTTTTACAATAACCAACTTGTTCAGATCCGAAGTTATCGAAATCTACATTTTCTTTTAAAAAATCAACGTACTTATCAATATCTTTAGCTTGGACCATAAGCGTAGTGAACGCCCCTTCTGGAATAGCGCTAAGATTTATTGAAAATATTGAACAAAAAAGAATTAATAAAGATATTTTTATATTTTTCATATTTTTCTCCCAAAATGTTTTTTTAAATATTACAAGAGAAAAAAAAGCTTTTTTGTATCAAATTAGGTCATTTTTTTTGAACAAGGAAAAAACAAATAGAAGAAATAAGTACAAAGTCATATAAGGTGCGTAAACCATTCCAGGAGTAATTCCGTCTGAATATATAGAATCATTAACAATTGGGTTTGAATTAAATACTCTTATAGACCATTCAACTAAAAAGGCTAATATTATTAAAGGTGTCAAAGATCTGTATCTAAAAATTACAACCCATGAGAAAGCGCAAAAGATTAGCTGAATTAACCCCCATGCAGAAAAAAAAGCATATACCAGCGGCATTGGGTCAGGATTACCAGTTAATACTTTTACATTAGCAATACCATGCAATCCAAATTCCTCAAAAGACATATGAATTACAGAACGCCAGGTCATTAATAATAAGAATGGAATGAAGGCATAAAAAATAAATTTATAGCCTAAATAATTATTATCTGCAGATTTTGGAAAAAGCATTTCAAACATAACTAATTATTCTTTTTAATGAAATTTGCTAGTAGGTCAGATAGTTCTTTGGGTCGAGTCCATTGATAAAAGTGCCCTCCTCCTATATGGGGCGCGCTTTTAGCATTGGGACACATGTTCAAAACATCCCTTTCAGCACCATTGGTTACTGGATCATCTCCTGCAAAAACACTTAAAAAAGGTTTATTCCAATTTTTAAAAATTTCTCTTGCTTCTTTTACTGCATTTAAGGACTGATCTGGAATTGTGGGAACATGACTCGGCATAGCTCTAGGTCCCATTTTAAAAGATGGATCAGGAAACGGAGCTTCATAGGCATGATCTATTACTTTATTTAAAGGAAATAATTTTCTTAGTCCTGATTTAAGAAATAAGTAAGAAATAAGAGTTTTTAAAGTGGAATTTTTTTCCATCATATTTGACATCAAAAAACCAATTGGTAAATCTTCTGTATCCCAACAAAATTTCTGCCAATACATAAACTTTAGTGCTGGACTGGCAGGTGTTTTATCATCAGAAAGGTTCTTTCCATCCATTTGACTGACTTCTTTTTGCATGGACATAACAGTAAGTTTTATATCGCTATCTCTGAACGCTTTTACTTTATCTATTACATCTTGAGGAGTATCTGGATTATAAGGGAGGCCTGTATTTCCCATTGCAACCTTTAGAAATCTATCAGGCTCATTTGCCACTACCCTTAGCCCTATAAGACCTCCCCAATCCTGACCAAAAAAAGTTAAGTCTTTAAAATCATTTACTTTAAGCCAATCAGTCATCCAATCAACTTGTCTTTGATAAGAATAGTCTTCTCTGAATGCTGGTTTATCTGACTTTCCATAACCGGGAAGATCAGGAGCAATAACTCTTATTCCTGCACCTGCTAAAAAAGGAATCATTCTGCTGTATAAATAACTCCAAACTGGTTGGCCATGCATAGCTAAGAGAATTGGACCATCTTTAGGCCCTTCATCAACGTAATGAATTCTCAATTCAGAGCCATCATGAGTTTGTATTGTTGTGTAGTGAGGCTTGAAAGGATAATTTTTTATATTCTCAAAAGCGCTATCTGGAGTTCTTAAAATCTTCATAATTCAAATTTAGAGTTAGATAAAGATTCACATACAGAATTAAATTCTTGCATAGTTTGTTTGATGATTTGCTCTACTGGTAGCACTTCATTTATGAGTCCAATAGATTGACCTGCTAAAGCTGGGGCTGCATTCATATCGCCACCAAAATACAAATCTTTTATTCCACTAAGAGCTGACATATCCATCAACCCTTCTTCATAAATCTTATCAGTTAAGTCTGTCTTTAAAGCTCTAATACATGGTTTTGCTTTTTTATTAAGTATGTAAGTACCTTGTTCAGATCCATTTACAATTGCACATTTGAAATTTTCATGAACAGGGCTTTCTAGAGAAGAGACAAATCTTGTGCCCATTTGAATACCATCAGCACCTGCTGCAAAAGCAGCTGCCATTCCAATTCCATCGACAATACCGCCAGCAGCAACGATGGGTAGATTGGTATGCTTACGAATAGATTGAATTAAAACATGTAGGCCTACTTCTTCAGGACTTTTGAAACCCCCTCCTTCTGTTCCTTCAACAACCAGTCCATCTACACCGGCATCTACTGCCTTAAGGGCTCCTGCAAGGCTTGGAACTGCGTGAAATACTTTGATATCTGCTTCCTTTAGTTTATGAATATATTTTGCTGGATCTCCTGCTGAGGTGGTAACAAATTTTACATTTTCTTCAATTACAACTTCCAACATACTTTCGTCTGAAAGAAATAGAATTGGAAGATTTACTCCAAATGGACTATTCGTAAGGGAAGCCATTTTTCTTATTTCATCTTTACATTGATCTACTTCTCCCGATGAAGTTTCAATAATTCCAAAACCCCCAGCATTTGATACAGCTGAAGCGAGTTGACTCCTAGCAATCCAGCCCATTGGTGATTGAATGATCGGATATTTGCAACCCAACATTTCAGTTATTCTATTCATTATTACTCCACTAAAGATTGACAATTAGTTGCCGTTAAAAAACCTAATACTTTTTCCTGATTTTCATCATCAAGACTCCTGAATTCATCTCTTATCCAGTCTAAGCACTTAGCTTGATATGGAAATGATTTTTGTTTCCAAGGATAACCCGCAAGATCAACAGACCATTCCTTTTTAACTTCATTTATGGCTTTATAATTTTCTATCATGGTTGGTATATAGGAAGTTGATAATTCCTTGAAGAGATCATGGATTGAGTCGCTAAGAGAATCTAGAGATTTATTTTCTTCTGAGTAGTTTAATCCTCCCCTATCTTCTAACGTGCTTACCCAAGCAACGGTTCTGGGCGAAACTTCATAAGCTATTTTTCTGGGAGTAGGATCAAATCCTACTAATTGAGTAAATTGCCCATAAACTGCAAAATCACAGGATGATGGAAAATTACCAAGAAGGAAAGGTTGTTCTTTAAAATGTTCTTCAAAAATAGTAAGTACTTTTTTATAGCTATTGTCTATAAATTCAGCAGTATCATTATTAGAACCAACAACCCATAGTCTATCTATTTGTCTTTTTGCAAAATGCTCTTTAAAAAAGGCTAACTCATCGTCTTTTAAATTACTGTTTATACCCAGAGGTAGAATAGTTCCTGCATTATCAGCATCCTCATCAAAATGCCACCTATAGTGAAACATAAACTTTGTACACCACTCATCGCCAAAATCTTCCAAGACAAAATTTATAAATTTTAGTGCTGGGTCTTTGGGAAGAACTGATCTATCTGGGTATTTTTCTTCAAACTCTCTTATAAGCGGCGTTGAATCAGTTACTGCAGTTGGTTGACCATCTCGATCTAATATAAAAACTGGTAAAAGAATAGGTTTTGGAGGTTCAATATTCATCTTCTCAAGAACATCTTCCGGTTGACCCCAAATTACTTCGTATGGAATTCTTTTATATCTAAGATATGCAAGCATCTTCCTGGTGTATGGTGATGCTACATTTCCTATGAGTTTTATTTGGCCTGTCATGAAGATACTCCTAGAATCGAAAAAATTATCTTATCAAATTTATATCATTTTTATTTAAGAAAGGAGACCTAACTAGTCTCCTTTCTACTCTTGAGAGAAACCTTTAATTTTTAGCTGGTAAATCCTCTACTGGCCTTCCTTGTATAAAATCACTAATTATTTGTGCAAGCTCAGGACCAACCTCTTCTTGTACAAAATGACTTGCTCCTCCTAAAGTTATAACAGTTGGATTAGGAATACGTTCAAGGAAGTCAGCTTTCATAGTAAGAGTAATTCTTTCATTTTCTCCAAAAGCTACTAAGAAAGGTTTGTCCCATTTTTCATATACTTCTTTCCATAGTTTTTCATTTTCTGGTAGTTGAGTTGGAATAAGATAAGGCCAAATATGAGCTCCTGCTTTATATGAACCTGAAGGATACGGAGCTTCATAAGCATAAGCTTCCTCTTTTGATAAATCTATCCTACCAAAATTTTCAATTATGCCGGTTATATTCATATCTTCTGCATAATATGAATAAGCTATCCAATTACTAAACATCGAAATTCCTATAAAAGGGGAAGGATTTTCAACAGTTAGAGCATCTTTCGCTTTCGCCATTAACTCTTCAAAGGTAATTGGTCCAATCCACCAAACTCTTAACTGAACAAATTTTTCAAATAGCCATGCTGTTATGCCAGATCTAGCAACCATTCCGGTATTTGATACAACTACATGACTAAAACGATCGGGTAATTCCGCAACAACTCTTAAACCAACCAAACCTCCCCAGTCTTGACCAAAGAAAGTTGCATTTTGAAGATCGAGGTTTTCAACTAATTGCTTCATTACATCTACATGATGTTTGTAAGAATAATCATATTTTGAAATAAACTTATCTGATTTACCAAAACCAACACAGTCTGGGACAATTACTCTGTGCCCTTGTGCAGTAAGTACAGGTATCATTTTTCTAAACAGATAACTCCATGCAGGTTCACCATGAAGAAGAAATATGGGATCAGCATCCCTCGGCCCTTCATCAAGATAGTGAATTCTCAATCCATCAATCATCATGTAATTAGGTTTAAAAGGATAATCTTTCAGATTTTCAAATCTTTCATCAGGAGTTCTTAAAACACCCTCTTTAATTTCTTCACCATTTAAATTAGCTAATAAGAAAAAATTTAAAATAAAAGCTATCAACAAATTCTGTACTAATTTCATATTTTTTATATCCTTGCCATGATAGTTCAATTAAATATAAAATATGACAGTATAACTGTCAAAACTTTTATGAATAAACTTAAAATAGATGGACGAAAATTAAGAAGTGAATCTACTTCTGACCATATTTTAAATACAGCCATTAAGATTGTAAGAAAAGGTGATATTGATATTTCCTTTGATTCAATTGCTAAAGAAGCGAAAATAGGTACTCGAACAATTTTTCGTCATTTCAAAGATCAAGAATCGCTTCTAGAAAGTTTAGATAAAAAACTTGCTCATGAATTTAAAACTTCTTTTTCATCCATAAATAGTAAAGATGATATAGAGGCTAGAATCAAAAACCTTTCTGCTGTTTTGATTAAGCTTTATAAAGAAAATCAGAATATTCTTAGATGGACACTTAAAAACGTTTGGAGAGATAAAACTTTAAGAAAAAATATGTTTTCTTGGAATCAAATCTTAAAAGATTTTGTTTATTCCATTCTTCCTGAGATTCAAGACAAAACTAAACCAGAGAGAGAAATAATATTTGAGTGTATTTCCTTTATTTTTTTCTTAAGACTAAATGTTATCCAAGGACTGAATGATAAACAGATAAATGAAATTTTTATCCTGAATACTAGAAAATATTTAACTTAAAAAAACTAAGAGACTCTAGAAATATTTTCTATTATTTCATTTATTATTTCGGAAAATAACTCCTCAGGAATTTCATGCCCAACCCCTTCCATAATAAACCTTTTTGAATCTTTAATTCCATTTGCTAATGCGATTCCATGGTCTATAGGTAAAATTGCATCTTCAGTTCCATGAATGACTAATGTTGGTATATTAATCTCGCTTAGTCGATGAGATCTATCTGGGCTTGCCCCAACAGCTGCTCCGTGCAGTGAAAAAGGATTATTACCATGTTCCATAACAGGTTTTAATTTTTCTCTAAATTTTTCTTCATCAAATGGAAAACGTGATCCTGTCAATTGACGATAGATTTCAACAACGCCATTTTCTACTTTGCCTTTTAAATTAAAGACAAAAGATTGTTTCATTGCATCTAACAAATCATTTGTTGGTCCAGATAATGATTCATTTTGGATGCCTGGAGATGTCATGATGGGAGTAATGCTTAAAACCTTTTCTGGATGATCTAAAGCAATTATCTGCGTAATCATTCCTCCCATTGAAGCTCCTATAATGTGTGCTTTTTGAATGTTTAAAAAATCCATCAAAGATACGGCATCTTTTGCCATATCAGATAGATCATATTGAATAGACGAGTTGTTAAACTTAAATTTACCTTTATCATCAACTGCTAAACCAAAAATACTATTAACGATCATTTTTAAAAGAAAATTTGGAAGTATCTTTAGAAATTTATTAAAAAATGGTTCTTTTCCAAACCAGGTAGATTTTCCTACGTCTCTATTATCAAATCTCACAACATGGAAATTTTTCGATACTAGTTTGTCAATAAACTCTTGATCCCACTGCATACAATTTGCATTTGCTCCCATGATAAGCAGAATGGTTTCGTTCAAAGGATCACCATTCTCTTCAAACCATAGTTCTATATCGTTAACTTTAGCTATATCTCCCATTATTTACTCCCATCAAATATTATTAAATTCCTTAAATCTCTCTAATTTTATGTATGGTTCAATCCCATTTCCAGGCTTCCAATTACAAGTGTATGATTTAAATTTTTTTATATCATTTATAAAGATTTTATATCTGACAATATCTCTAAGTTTCTTATTTACTAAGTTTTGTTTTAAATCTTCTTTAGAAATAAAACCTTCAAGATATTTTATTGATTGATAGTTCAATTTTTGTTCTAAATTATCAGATATCAAAGGTCTCTCAAGTATAAAATTTTTACAAAATTCTTTCAGGCCAATATCTTCATTTTTGTCTACTGACAACATATAAATGTAAAGTCTCTTCCTTTTTGCAGAAAACTTACAGATGAAAAAATTTTCAAATTTTTTATTATCTAAAGATGAAATCCGTTTTGATTTAAAAAAAGTGTTACAGTCATTTAAGCCTTTTTTAATCATTAGAGAATCGAAATTTTCTTTAGAATTTTTTAAAATTTCACTAAATGCTAAAGAGGATAAAAATAAAAAGGCAAAAAGCAATTTGAAAGCAGTTATATTCAAGGTATTTTAATTTTACATGTTTAATTATTATTTACTCTAAAAGAAAATATTATCGATATATGAAAGCACCTATACCAAAAAAAATAAGAAAAATTTTAAAGAATCATAATGATCAAAGAGTAGATAATTATTATTGGCTTAGAGATGATTCTAGAAAAAATAAAGAAATTTTAAATTATCTAAATCAAGAAAATAAATATTCTGATTATTGGTATAAAACTAACAAAGTAAATTCAAGAAAAATTTTTGAATACTATAAAAATACTTTGCCAAAATTTGAAGAAAGTCTTAAAACTCAATTAAAAGCTTACAAATATTTTTCAACAGCATCTTTAACGCAAGAATATAGAAAATATTATCGAATTTTTAAAAAAAAGAAAAAACTTATTCTTGATGTAAATAAACTAGCTAAAAATAAAAAATATTACGATTTATCTTCTATTCATCCTTCTAGAGATCATAGGTTTATTGCATACGGAGAGGATATAAATGGTAGAAGAGAATTCTCAATAATCATCAAGGACATAGATAAAAATAAAATTTTAGAAAGAAACTTATGTACATCAACTGGAAATATAATTTGGAATAAAGAATCTAACGGATATTTTTATCTTAAAAAAGATCCAAAAACTTTGATAACAAATTCTTTGTATTTCCATAGAATCGGTGAACAAGCAAAAAAGGATAAATTAATATACAAGGAGAGTGATAGGCAATTTAATTTAAGTATTTCACTTAGCAGAACAAAAAAGTATATTTTTTTACAAATTTCTAAAACTGAATCTAATGAAACGTGGTACCTCAATCTTGATAATGAAATTGATGGTCTTAAACTTTTTTATAAAAGAAAAAATAATCACTTGTATTATGTAGATGACACTCCTGAAAATTTTTTTATTTTAAGCAATAGGAAAAATAAGAAAAATTTTGCTCTCTATAAGACAGATTTAAATACAACTAACGAAAATAACTGGAAAACTTATATTGCTCACAGAAAGGACGAACTTATTGAAGATTTTTTATGTTTTAAAGATTTTATTATTTTAGAAACTAGAAAAAATGGTTGTTCAAATTTAATTCAATTTAATAGAAAAAATAAAAGAAAGAAATATATTGATTTTAAAGATGAAGCTTTCACTGTCAGTCTGACTAATAATAATGACTATAAAAGAAAAGAATTTTCTTTTGCTTTTTCCAGTTTAAAAACTCCACCTTCTATTTTTGCTCAAGATCTGTATTCAGGAAAAAGGAAAAAACTTTGGAGTCAAAAGATAAATAACCACAAGGAAAATGATTTCACAACGAAAAGAATATCAATTAGAGCGAGAGATGGAACAAAAGTTCCTATCTCTTTGATTCATAAAAAAGGTATTAATTTAAAAAAAGCTCCTTTGTTACTGTATGGTTATGGATCTTATGGATTAGTTGTAGAGCCTTCATTTAAATTAACATTTATGCCGCTTATTCAAGATGGCTTTATATTTGCTATAGCTCATGTCCGCGGTGGTCAGGATTTGGGTAGAGATTGGTATGATCAGGGAAGGATGATGAATAAAATGAATACATTTTATGATTTTATTGATTGCACAAAAAAACTTTTAAAAAAAAATATTGGTAATAAAGATAAGACTTTTGCAATGGGGGGAAGTGCTGGAGGTCTTCTTATGGGAGCAATAATAAATATAGAGCCGAAATTATATAAAGGTATAGTTTCAGCAGTTCCATTCGTTGATGTTTTAACGACTATGTCTGATGAAACCATTCCTCTAACTACTTTTGAGTACAAAGAATGGGGTAACCCAAATAATAAAAAAGAGTATTTTTATATGAAGAAATATTCCCCATATGACAATATTAATTTCAAATCGTATCCTTCAGTTTTAGTTACATCGAGTTTGTATGATTCTCAAGTACAGTATTTTGAGCCAGCAAAATATATTGCAAAACTAAGAGAATACTCAACTTCAAATAATCCAATACTTTTGAAGATGAATATGATCGGCGGACATGCTGGAAAAAGTGGAAGGCTCGCATCTCTTAGAGAGACTGCTGAAGAATTAGGATTTTTATCTTATCTTTCTACAAAAGACTCTTAACAAATTTTCCTATTGCAAGAGAGGATGTCAGGCCGGGGCTTTCAATACCTTGAAGATTAATTAGATTTTTAACGCCATGTTCTTTTGAAGCTTCGATACTAAAATCTCTCATAGATTCATCTGGTTTAGTTATCTTGGGCCTTATGCCTGTGTAATCAGGGTGTAATTTTTCTACATTTACTTCTGGCCAATACTGTTTAATCGAATTAATAAATTTATCTTTTAATGACTCGTTAAAACTGTAGTCAATTTTATCCACAAACTCTACATCTGGCCCAAATCTCATACTTCCTGCTAAATCAAAACCAACATGAATTCCTAGGCTATGTTTTCCAGATACTGGATAAATAAGATTAGAGAAAGGAGCTTTTCCTGAATATTTAAAATAATGTCCTTTTGCATAATAATTTTTATAAATCTTATCTGTAGGAAAGTTTTCAATATTTTTCAAAGTAATCTCATTACTTAGGCCACTACAATTAATAAGATATTTACTTTCGATAGCGAAGTGATCATCGCTTTTGCAATTTATTATGAATTTATTGTTCCTTTTTTTTGCTCCTATGAAAGAAGTCCTTAGAGATATTAAACCTCCATGATGTTGAATATCTCCTTCCAAAGCAGTTACGTATTCTGGAACATCTATAACTCCTGAATTAGGAGAATATAAAGCCTCATGAAATTTTAAACCAGGATTGGCTTCAAGTACTTTTTCTTTTTCTACTTTAACGAGATCAACATTATTTTTTTTTCCTTGAGTTAAAATTTTTTCTAAATTTGAAAGCTCTCTTTTATTAGTAGCGATAATATACTTGCCGTATCTTTTATGATTTATTTTTTTGTCACGAGCATACTCATAGATAAGGGCATTACCTTCAATGCATAATTTAGTTTTTAAGAAGTTTCTAGGATAGTAAATTCCTGCATGGATAACTCCTGAATTTCTTGATGAAGTTACATCGCCGGCTCTTTCATTCTTTTCTAAAACTATTGTTTCTTTACCGGATTTACTAAGTTCACGAGCAATGCTGAGTCCAATCACTCCTCCGCCAACAACAACTACTTCAGTCATCAGACTTTTTTTCATAGGATGAAATTAAATTTCTCATTTCATCTCTTAAGAAAAATATTGCAATTAAATTTGGTAAGGTGCTTGCTGCAACGGTGATTAAAGCAAAATTCCAAATAATTTCTGTATCTATATATCCACTACCTGCAATAAAAAAAGCAATAATGTATAGCACTCTATAATATATTATTGAGGATTCCCCAAACAAATAGGCAGAGCAACGGTCTCCATAATAAGCCCAAGTTATAACCGTCGAAAAAGCAAAAAGAAGTAGCCCAATCGAAACAATATATTCTCCATAACTTCCAAAAAACCCTTTATTAAATGCTTTGCTTGTCAAAACTGCTGATTTCACTAAAGATTTACCAGTAAATTTAAAATCACCTTCTAATTCACTGTTATCAACATTTATTATTCCAGAAAAAGGTACCCCATCTTTAAATACAATTACGTCTTCGGCAATAGATCTATTGTTAATAATAGTTACATTATTTTGAATTTTTCCAGAAACAATATTTAATTCACCTGTAAACGTAGTCAGTGAAGAATCTTTCCCAGATAGAAAATCTAAAATTTTATTATTATCTTTTTTTTCTTCTAACTCTCCACTTAATATAAACATTGAAGTTCTTTCGAAATTGTTCATAAATTTTTCCGTCCAAACATTAGATGAAAGAATTACTAAGCCAGTTAATGTGCATATTATTATCGTGTCAATAAATGGTTCTAAAATAGAAACAAACCCTTCTTCAGCAGAATATTTAGTTCTTGAAGTAGCGTGGGCTATGGGAGCAGATCCTTGTCCTGCCTCATTGGAATATAATCCTCTGGCAACACCATATGTAAAAGCTAAAGAAAAAGAAGCTCCTAAGAAACCTCCTACAACAGATGTTCCCTCAAACACATCAAGAATGATCATCTTGAATGAGTCAGTAATATTATCGTAGTTAAATATCAAAACACTTAAGCCACCAATAAGGTAAATTAAAGCCATTAAAGGAACAATCGATGCAGCAATTGTTGAGATTCTTTTTATACCGCCAATAATTACAAGGCTAACTAGTAAGCTCAATACAATAGATGTGATCAAGGGATTAACACCGAAGCTTGATTCTATTGTGCTGGAAATATTATCAATTTGAGGCATATTTCCTGAGCCAAAAGTACTAATCAATAGAGAAAAAGCAAAAATTATTCCAAGCCATTTCATATTTAGACCTTTCTCCATGTATATCATTGGTCCGCCTGAAAGTTCGCCATGGTCATTTTTTTCTCTATAAGCATGGGATAAAGTAACTTCAACAAATTTTGTTGTCATTCCAAGAAAGGCTGTAATCCACATCCAAAATAATGCTGCTGGCCCACCAATGAAGATAGCCATTGCTACTCCACCTATATTTCCTGTTCCAACTGTACCGGATAAAGCTGTACTTAAAGCTTGAAAAGGAGATGTCTGTCCTTCATTACCTTTGCCGGATGAAAATAAAATCTTCCATCCCCTTAAAAAGAATTTAATTTGAGGAACTCCTAAATATATTGTAAAAAAGATACCAATAGAAAGGAGAAACAAGGGAAACCAGGTTGCACTACCGAAGTAGCTATCAACCAAAAGAATATAACTATTTAAGCTATCCAATTATTCTTCAGATCTGACTTTTGCTTCAAATTCAGTATATCCACCAATTAATTCTCCATTAATTGTGATTTGCGGAAATGTTCTGGCAGTAGGAAATTTTTCAAACATCTGCTCTCTTGTAAAGTCAACATCGAGCATATATTTTTTAAATTCAAAACCCTTTTGTATGCATAGATTTTCTGCTTTATCACAAAAAGGACATTGCGGTTTAGACCAAATTTCTATCATAATAATCCTCTATTTATTCTATGACACTTCAAGCGATATCAAAAGGATTTGAATATTATAAAAAATTTGGTTTTAACTTTACTGTTAAGATATTTCCACTAATCATCTTATTTGGCCTTGTTGCAAGTCTTGGAGCTTCTTCAAATCTTTCTGAGGGCTTATCTAACTTTGATATATCTATCTTATTGATAAACAATTTTTTAATTTCTCCCCTATTGACTATTGTTGCAATTTTTATTGCTAACGATCTCTTTGAAAAAAGTAATAGAGACGTTCTTGTCTTTTATGTTATTTCATGGAAATTTTTAATAAAGATTTTAGTTTTGTCTCTTATTTACTCAGTTGCATTTTGGATTGGGTTTTTTTTATTTGTGATACCAGGTATTTTAATTGCAGGATTACTACTTTTTGTAAACTATTTTGCTATTTTAGAAGACAAATCTGTAGGGGATTCTCTTTATCTTTCATGGAATAAATCCAAAGAAAATTTAGTGCAATGTATTCTTATGGCAGTTTTTTTTTGGTTCATTACAATTTTGACCATTGCTATTTTATTCTCAATTACCAATAGTTACAGAGAGTCAGATGAGATTCCTCAAATATTCACAATTATTACAAGCTCACTTGCAGCATATGTACAAATTTGTCTGGTATGTTTTCCTATATTAATTTTTTTTAAAATACAGTCACCTAATAAAATCGAAGATGGAATCTAATTGGATTTTTTTATTTATAGGGACTTTATTTGCCATCATCCCTTGAAAGGTAATCACTTCTTCTAAAAATAAAAATAGTTCTTCCTCCGACAAGGTCGAAATTATCATTTGATCTTTATAATTTTCTTCGTTTAATGAGTTATACAATGTTAAAAAAATATTCTGTTTTAAGATATTTAGTCTTAAGTGTAAATAATCATCATTCCATGTCTCAAAGACTCTGTTTTTAGTAAAATTAAATTTCTCCAGAGATTCCATCGTATCCTCGTAAAGAATTTCTAATTTTTTTAATTCTTCTCCTGATAATGAAGATATATCGAATTCATCCGATAGAGCATTTATCAACATAGGATTAAGTTTTTTTTCATTAATTTCATTATTTGAAGAAGAATTTTGTATATTTATTCTCACTAACCTACTCAAAATAGTTTTTTTCAATCTATAAGGTCTAGATGTCATCATTATTATGTGCGAATTAGGAGGAGGTTCCTCTAAAATCTTTAATAAATAATTTTGTGCTTCTTCATTTAGTAAATCAGCTCTATTGAGTTTTATAACCTTAGCGGATGAAATTAAAGAAGTTTCGTTAAGAATATTGATAATTCCCCTATTTTTATCATCATCCCCTCTAATGGTTCCAATGCCAATTTTCTCTTTATCATCAGGATATATCTCTAAAAAGTCTGGATTAGATGCTGAATCAAATGTATGACAAGACTTACATTTATCACAGGCTATAAAATTTTCATTTTTGGAGTTACATAAAATTGCTTTGACAAAATAATTTATTAACTTGTGAGAATTTATTGAATCGGTACTTTCAAAAAGATATGCATGAGAGATATTTTTAACATCTATTTTTGAATCAAAAAGATTAGCTTTCATTGATTTTATTTAAAATACTAATTTTGGCTATTTCAAATATCTCAGAAGGATTTTTATTTGAATCAATTATCAAGAAACGTTCAGGATTTTCATTTGCAAGATTAAGATAAAAGGTTCTAATTCTTTTAAAAAAATTTATCTCTTGTTTTTCAAACCTATCTAATTCCCCCCTCTTCCTAACTCTTTTGAAGCCCTCTTCAACAGATAAATCTAAATAAATAGTTAAATCTGGAATAGGCAAATCTAGAGGTTCAATTAGCTTATCCAATACTTCTGTTTTTATTTTTCTTCCTGCTCCCTGATATGCATATGTTGAATCAAGATATCTATCTGACAAAACATGAGTATTATTTCTCAAAGCTGGATTAATAATTTTTTTAACGTGTTCCAACCGATCTGCTAAAAGAAGAAAAGTCTCTGATAATGAATCTAGCTCAATTGTTTTATCTAAAAGAATATTTCTTAACTTTTTTCCTTCTGGCGTAGCACCAGGTTCTCTGGTAAAAATAAAATCTATTTCCTTTTCTATAAAGTATTTTTTTAAAAGGTTAATTAAAGTAGATTTGCCTACTCCCTCCCCACCTTCCAAAGTAAAAAACATTATTTACTCAATTGGAATTTCTTTATAGCATCTAAATGGTCTTCATAATTTGTTGAAAATTCATGAGTGCATTTATCTTTTGCCACAAAGTATAAAAAATTATGTTCTTCTGGTTGGCTTGCTGCAAAAAGAGAGTCTTTAGAAGGATTTGAAATTGGTCCAGGAGGTAAACCTTTATACATATAAGTATTATATAAGGAAGAATCTTTCAAATCTTTTTTCTTTAAGTCTCCTTGAAAATTTTTTAACCCATAAATCGTTGTAGAATCCATTTGTAGCAGCATATTATTTTTAAGTCTGTTGATGATAACTCCTGAAATTTTTTGTCTTTCATTAGCACAAGATTCTTTTTCTAAAATCGAAGCAATGATTAAAATGTCTGTTTTAGATAAATTGTTTATGATTTTTTTGCGCTTTTCCCAGGCTTCATCGATTAAAACTTTCTGATTTTTAATTGAAATTTTTAATATGTCTATAATTTCACTTTCTCTATCATAAAAATAAATATCCGGTTTAATTAAACCTTCTAAATTACAAGATTTGTAGTCTTCATTATTTAGACAAAATTTATTAATGATATCCATAGAAAATATATCCTTTATTTTCGAACCTTCTGAGATTTCAAACCTCTTTAGAATGATCTTTCCATAATAAATCTTTTTGAATAAATCATATAATGAATCATTATTGTTTATTTTATATTTGCCTAAAAAAATTTTTTTATCTGTACCGGAAATAGTAAAAATGAGTTTTATTGCTTTTGGAAAGTAAATCTCTTCATTCTCTAAATCATAAAGAATCTTATTTAAACTGTTCCCTTCTAATATTGAAAAGGTAATTTCTTTATCAAGGGGCTTAAAAAGTAAAAAAGAGTAAAAAATGATATTCATTGTGAATATCGAAATAATAATAAATCTCACTGAATTTTTTTAAAAATCAAAGATACATTTGTTCCACCAAATCCAAAAGAATTACTCATGGAATAATTTACCTCCTTTTGCTTTGACTTATTTGGGGTTAGATCTAAATTAAGATCTATATCAGGTTCATTCAAGTTAATAGTTGGAGGAATAACTGAATCTCTCATAGTAAGGAGACAAAAAATAGCTTCAATTGCTCCTGCTGCACCTAATAGATGGCCGGTCATTGATTTAGTAGAGCTGATAGATAAGTTGTCTCTATCTTTAAAGATTTCTGCTATTGCTCTAGCTTCAATAACATCGCCCAAAGGAGTAGAAGTTCCATGAGCATTTATATAATCGATCTTCTCATGGCCTTCTTTGAAATCTTGCAAAGCATTTTTCATTGCATTTAAAGCACCTCGACCGTCTTCAGCTGGAGCAGTTATATGATACGCATCATCGCTTTGTCCAAAACCTACAATTTCACCATATATTTTTGCTCCTCTTTTTTTTGCTGAATCTATATGTTCCAAAACTAAAATTCCTGCACCCTCACCCAACAAAAAGCCATCCCTTTTTTTGTCCCAAGGACAGCTGGCTTGTTGAGGATTTTCATTATTGGTTGAAAGTGCTTTTGCAGCATTAAATCCGGCTAGCCCCAAGGGAGTTATTCCTGCTTCTGATCCACCGGTTATCATAATATCAGCATCTCCATTTGATATGGTTCTAGCTGAATATCCTATGCTATGACCAGCACTGGAACATGCAGATACAATAGAGATATTGGGACCTTGAAAATTATATTTTATTGCGACATTCCCAGAGGTCATGTTTATGATCGCACCAGGAACAAAAAAAGGAGAAATTTTTCTTGGTCCTTTATCATTTAAAATGAGAGCATTTTCTTCAATACTACCTAATCCTCCTATTCCAGATCCAATAGAAACTCCAATCCGATTTTTGTCAATATCGCTTAAGGGTAAATCAGCATCAACTAGTGCTTCATCAGTTGCGGTTAAAGCATACTGTATGAAAGGATCAATTCTTCTCTTTTCTTTTGGAGATAAGCCTGAAACATCATCGTACCCTTTTAGTTCCGCTGCAAAGGTTGTAGCGAATCCAGATGTATCAAACTTGGTTATTTCTCCAGCGCCGCTTATACCTTTGGTAATGTTGGTCCAAGAAGTTTCTAAATCATTACCAAGTGGAGAAACTATGCCAAGACCAGTTACGACAACTCGTCTTTCTGATGACATATTTTTAAAAAATTATTCTGCAGAATCTATATAGTTTACTGCATCCTCAACAGTAGCTATTTTTTCTGCCTCTTCATCAGGAATTTCTATCTCAAATTCCTCTTCAAATGCCATTACTAATTCAACTGTATCTAATGAATCTGCACCTAGATCGTCTATAAA
The DNA here is from genome assembly GCA_902514765.1 of uncultured SAR86 cluster bacterium. GTDB lineage: Bacteria > Pseudomonadota > Gammaproteobacteria > Magnimaribacterales > AG-339-G14 > MEDG-81. The sequence continues at coordinate 29,077 of CABXSA010000008.1, forward strand.
AGACGCGGAGAGAGTAACTTCCTCTTCACCAACTCCTAATTGTTCGCACACTATTCTACGAACTCTTTCTTCAGTACTGCTCATATGAACCTCTATTTAAAAAATTTGTCTGAATTATATACCTTTAAAAAAAAATTTTTTCAATAATCGTATTTTTTTTTGCAACATTTTTGTGCAAGTCAAGTCACATATACAACCCACCGTTAACATGAATAGTCTGTCCTGTAATGTAATTAGCCTGATCTGAAGCCAAAAAATTCACTACTTCAGCAATTTCATTAGGCTTTCCTAATCTTCCTAGTGGGATTTGGGAGGCTAAAAAATCTTCATTACCATCTGAAATTTCTTTTGTCATATCTGTTTCTATAAAGCCTGGAGCAACGCAATTCACATTAATATTCCTTGAACCCAATTCTCTAGCCAAAGATCTAGACATTGCTTCAATGCCTGCTTTTGCCGCAGCATAGTTTGCTTGTCCTTTGTTTCCAAGCACAGCTGAAGTAGAAGAAATATTTATTATTCGACCCCACCTGTTTTTAACCATTTTTTTAATAAATGATTTAATGAGTAAATATTGCCCATTTAGATGAACATCAATTACATTATCCCACTCTTCTTCCTGCATTCTTAACATAATGTTGTCTCTGGTTATTCCAGCATTGTTAATCAATATATCAGGGTAAATTTCTTTGGAATCAAGTAATGAAGTTAATTCTTTAATTGAGTTTCTATCACCTAAATCTAATTTAAAGGAATCGCCATCAAAATTCATTGAATCAATATTTTCCAAGATGCTTTGAACACTAGATTCAGAAGTCCCAGTTCCAACAACAAAATAATCTTTGTTAAAGGATTCAAGAATAGATTTGCCTATTCCTCTTGAGGCTCCAGTAATTAAAACGGTTTTTTTTGACACAAACTAATTAGGAGAGTCTTCGTTTGAATCTTCCTTTGTTTTTATATCTAAAATTTTTCTTCCCTTAAAGAAACCATCTTTTGTCATATGATGTCTAAGATGCTTTTCACCAGTAACAGGATCTAATGATAGAGCTTCTTTTTTCAAAGCATTATGAGAACGTCTTGCACCCCTTCTTGCTCTAGATACCTTACTTTTTTGAACAGCCATAATTTAGTGACGCAATTCTAGGGCAATTTGAATATTTATTCATCATTTTTAAGTAATTTTTTAAACTCTTTTGGGGGCTTTACGCTTACATGGATATTCAAATCCTTTGAAATGAAAGAATTAGAATGAAGGTACATCCTTTTTTTATATCCTGAGCCCTTTGGAAGCTTGTTTTCCTTTAATCCATACTTCTTGTCTCCTACAATTGGATATCCTAATTCTGAGAGATGAACTCTCAATTGATGAGTTCTCCCAGTAATCAACTCACATTGAATAAGAGAAAAATAGTTTGAGGATTCAATGGCTTGATAAGAAGTTCTTGCAATTTTTCCTCCTTCTGAAATCTTAACCATCCTTTCTTCGCCTTTGAGCATGTTTTTTTTAATATTGATTTCGTACAAGCCGTCTTTATTAATCCAGTTTCCATGAATAACGGCTTGATAGGTTTTTTTAACTTTTCTTTCCGAAATCAACTTGTTACAGCGTCTTAAAAATTTATTATTTTTAGCAATTATTTGGCAGCCCGATGTATCTTTGTCTAATCTATGAACCAATTTTGCATCTCTATAAGCTTTGCCGAAGTTTCTAATCGTTTCTATCACACCAATTGATATCCCGCTTCCGCCATGCGAAGCAATACCTTCAGGTTTGTTTATTGCAATGTAATCGTCATTTTCTTCCACGATTGTATCTTTTAGTAAAGCAATAATATTAGTAGGAACAAATTGATTTTCTCTTTTTGAAATCTTAATGGGCGGAATTCTCACTTCATCACTGTTTACTAATTTATATGAAGGTTTTTTTCTTTTACTATTGATTCTGATTTCGCCTTTTCTGATAATTGAATAAATCTTTGATTTTGGAACGCCTTTCAAATAATTTATTAAAAAATTATCCAATCTTTGACCGGAAATATTTTCGTCAATAATTACTTTTTTTACTTCAGGCATAAATAATTTAGATTTATTTCAATATTTTCTCTAGAATACGCTTTAAAGACCCTTGTTAATAATACTTTAGGGCAAGAATTTTAATTTAGTTTAAATATAAGAATCTAATAAATATAGGTAGCTAAGGCGTAAAACCTAAAGTTTATTTCCAACATAGCCTCCTTTTAGAGGTATTTCGTTTTATATTTAAGCACTTTCATGAGGTGAAACTATGAAAAGAATGCTTATAAATGCTACTCAGCCAGAAGAACTGAGAGTTGCTATTACTGAAGGAAATCTTTTGTATGATTTAGATATTGAAAATATCAGTGAAATCCGCAGAAAAGGAAACATATATAAAGGAAAAGTTAGCAGAATTGAACCAAGTTTAGGTGCTGCTTTTATAAACTATGGAGCAGAAAGACATGGATTTTTACCTTTCAAAGAAATCTCTCCTCAATTTTATCCTGAAAAACATAATCGTAATTCAAGACTATCTGTTTCAGACTGTTTAAAAAAAGATCAAGAAATTCTTGTTCAAGTTGAAAAAGACGAACGAGGTAATAAAGGAGCAGCTCTTACCACAAATGTAAGTCTAGCTGGTAGGTATTTAGTTTTAATGCCAAATAACCCAAAAGCTGCAGGAATCTCAAGAAGATTAGAAGGCAAAGAAAGAGATAAGCTTAAAGAAAGAATTGCATCTTTAAATGTTCCTGAGTCTATGGGATTAATAGTAAGGACTGCTGGAGAAGGAAAAGATCTTGAAGATCTTAAATGGGATTTAGAGTATCTACAAAGAGTTTGGGATGGTATTAAAGAAGCAAATACTTTGAAAAATAGTCCAATTTTAATTTTTAAAGAAAGCGATATCATTATCAGAGCCTTAAGAGACTATCTGAAAGAAGATATAGAAGAGATTTGGGTTGATACTGAAGAAGCTTTTGAAGAAGCATCTGAGTTCGTAGAACGTGTCATGCCTGATCAAGCTAAAATTCTTAATAAGTATGAAAATACTCTCCCCCTTTTCACTCGATATCAAATCGAATCTCAAATTGAGACCGCTTATCAAAGAGAAGTAAAACTTACATCTGGAGGGTCAATCGTCATAGATGATGCGGAGGCTCTAGTTGCAATAGATATCAACTCCTCCCAAGCTACTTCTGGTAAGGATATTGAAGAAACTGCGGTCAAAACCAATATAGAAGCATGTGACGAAATTGGAAGACAATTGAGACTTAGAGATATTGGCGGATTAGTTGTAATTGATTTCATCGATATGATGAAACTTGAAAATAAACGCGCCGTAGAAGATGCCATGAGAGAAGCGCTTTCTGAGGATAGAGCCAGAGTTCAAATTGGGCGTATTTCAAGATTTGGATTGCTTGAACTATCAAGGCAAAGACTTAGATCATCTCTAAAAGAAAGATGGACTCAAGACATTAATACACTTTCGACCGCAGTCCTTAGATTACTCGAAGAAGAATCTAGTAAAGAAAAAACTAGCGAAGTAAGAGCAATAGTATCTCCTGATATGTCAGCATTACTGCTGAATGAAAGAAGAGTTCGTTTAAATGATATTGAAGCAAGGAGCAATGTAAAGCTTGTAGTAATTTCTGATGCAACCAGACCTGATTCTAGATTTGAAGTCATAAGAATAAAAGACGGAAAGGTAATAGATCCTGAAAAAAATAGATCGAGTATTTCTGTCGCTGATCATTTTGAGAAAAAAAGCAAGAAAAAAACTTCTGAAGAAAAACCTCTTCTAGACATTAAAAGATCGCGTAGACCAAAGAAATCTTTATTTAAAAGAATCATAGAACTTTTTAAGGGCAGCAAACCAAAGAAAAAATTTCAAAAACCCAATAAGAGATCTAAATATTCTAAGAATCAAAGCAAAAAATCTTATCAAAAAAATAGAAATAGGTTTGATAGCAGAAATAAATCAAACTCTAATAAGTTTAAGGATAATAAAAAAACAAATCCTAAACAGAGAAAGTCTCAAAACTCAACAGAAGTTAAACAAAATAGAGTTGCTAGAAAACCAAAATCTGATAACCCTAGAATATCCAAACCTAAAGAGATAGTTGAAAGTGGATCGTCTCCAGACAAAGAAAACACAATTAAAAATGAAGTTATTCAAAAACCTAAGAAGTTGAGTAGACCTAAGAAAGAAAAAAAAGCAAAAGTCTCAAAAGAAGTTGCAGAAGAAAAGAAAACTATAGAACGAGCTTCAAACGATCCAAGAAATAAATAAGTTAAGATTTATTAATAAAGTTTTCTATCAACTTTCCAGAAATTGAAATATTTGCTGGGGGAATATTTGCTGGCATGCTTTCTAAAGTGAACCATTGAGCATCATCAATTTCTTCCCCATCAGGTTCTAATTCTCCAGAATCATATTCTGCATAAAAACCCAACATCAATTGACTTGGAAACGGCCATGCTTGGCTAGAAAAATACTCTAAATTTTTAATATTAATGTTTACTTCTTCTTTGACCTCTCTTTTTAAAGCACTTTCTACGGATTCCCCAGGCTCTATAAAACCAGCAAGAGTACTATAGAAATTTGGAGGAAAATTCTTATTGTGCGCAAGTAAAAACATATTTTTTTTGTAGATTAAAGTGATTACACACGGAGAAATCCTTGGGTAAATTAATTGTCCTTTACAGTTAGGACATTCCATTGCTCTTTCTTTATCGTGTCTTTGCATTGCAGATCCACAAGATCCACAAAATTGATGATCTTTTGACCAATTTATAATTTGAATAGACCTCGCAATAACATCAAACAATTGATCTGGCATCCTACCGAGAGCTGAACGCATATCGATAAAAATTGAATGTTCTAATTCACACTGATTTTTTTCAGCGAGAATCACAAAACATGGTTGTTTGTTTAAATATCCTAAAAAGTGTCTTTCTTTTTCCTCTATGTAAGACCAGGTCAATTCGTCTTGTGTAAGAGGCCTGATGAAATTTTCATTTGAAAATGAGAGGATGCTTTGATCAAATATCACAAAGAAAACTGAATCTTTGGCTTCATTTTCTATATAATTTGCAGGTTCAAAGGTAAACAAGTTTAATCTCCATGGTAAGTTCGATTTATTATAATTTTTTGGGAGCTGCTCCTAATTGGTATAAAAATACAATCATTTCTTTTTTGATTGTTAATCCGATTATATACATTTTATTCGATGCTATGAGCTTGCCTGCAGGATTTATTCTTGGCTGGATTATTTTAGGAGAGTTTATCTTTACTTTAGCAATGGCAATTAAATGCTATCCCCTTCAACCAGGAGGATTGATCGCATTAGAATCGATTTTGATGGGTCTAACGAATACAGGACAAATTTATTATGAAGTTGAAGCAAATTTAAAGGTAATTCTTCTTTTGGTATTCATGGTAGCTGGTATTTATTTTATGAAAGACTTTCTTTTGTATATCTTTACCAAGCTTCTAATTAACATCAAAAATAAAAGGCTTTTGTGTTTGTTATTTGTATTCGCTGCAGCATTTCTTTCTGCCTTTTTAGATGCATTAACAGTGATGGCCGTTTTGATAGCTGTAGCTGCAGGTTTTTATCACGTCTATAAAAGCGTTGCATCAAAGGAAGAATCATTTTCTGAGAACTCTGAAGAATTTCAAACTTTCAAAGGTTTTCTTAGAAACCTCTTAATGCATGGCGCTGTTGGAACAGCTCTAGGAGGAGTTGCAACGACTGTTGGCGAGCCTCAAAATTTATTGATTGCAAGTGTTGCAGACTGGTCGTTTATCGAGTTCTTTTTGAAAATGTTGCCGATTTCTTTTCCTGTCTTTATTGCAGGCTTAATAACTTGTTATATTGTAGAAAGATTTTCTTTGTTTTCATTTGGAGTTCAGCTTCCGAGTCACATAAGGGGAATACTCTATGATTTTGATAAACAAGAATCTCTAGAAAGAACAACTTCTCAAAATATGAAAATCGTTACTCAAGCAATGGTTGCTTTGGTCCTTGTTTTTTCTCTAGCTTTTGGACTTGCTGCCGTGGGATTAATTGGTTTGATGATTATTGTATTGCTAACTGCTTTTAATGGAGTAATAGAAGAGCCAAAACTTGGAAAAGCTTTTGAAGAAGCTCTTCCATTTACCGCTTTATTGGTTGTATTTTTTGCGGTCGTTGCAGTTATTCATGATCAACATTTATTTACCCCTGTAATAAGTTATGTCTTAAGTCTTAAACAAGAAATTCAAATACCTGTATTTTTCATGGTGAATGGCGTTTTATCAATGATCAGTGATAATGTTTTTGTTGCTACCATTTATATCAGCGAAGTAAAGGCTGCCTTAGATAGTGGAGTAATAGGAAGAGAACAATTTGATTTGTTAGCAATTGCAATTAATAGCGGGACAAATTTACCAAGTGTTGCTACTCCAAATGGGCAAGCTGCATTTTTATTTCTTCTAACCTCTTCAGTGGCGCCTCTTTTAGGACTTTCTTATTTAAGAATGGTATTGATGGCATTACCCTACACTATTGTTTTATCTGTAGTTGGGGTTCTATCTGTAATTTATTTTCTCTAATGGATAGATCTTTCTGCATTGCTCCAATGATGAGACGAACAGACCGTCATTTCAGATATCTATGTAGTTTATTATCCAAAAAAAATATACTTTTTACCGAGATGATTCATGCCAATGCAATAAACAGAAATGAGCCTGAAAGATTTTTAAATAACTCCAATATTTCAAATGCTACAGTTTTGCAAGTTGGAGGTAGTTGTCCAAAAGAGCTAAAAAGGTACAATTT
>CABXSA010000009.1 GCA_902514765.1 uncultured SAR86 cluster bacterium
GCTTCGATGCAAGTTATTCATTTCGAGACTTCAGCAAATAGATTAAATAAAGCATGGTTGGCAGGGTGTAATTCAATCCTTCCTAGAGATATAAGTATAAATTGGATTAAAAAAGTTCCTGAAGATTTTCATTCTAGATTTTCAGCCTCTAAAAGGACTTATAGATATCATATTCTCAACGGCAATAAACAATCTGTCTTAAACAGAAATTTTACTTCTCTGATAAGAGCTCCTCTTAATATAAATTTGATGCAAAAAGCTTCAAATCATCTTATTGGTGAAAAGGATTTTTCCTCTTTTAGAGGATCAGGCTGCCAATCAAAAAGCCCCAACAGAAATGTTTTCGAAGTTAAGGTCAAGAAAAGGCAAAATATTGTATCTATAGAAATATCCGCTAATGCTTTCCTGTTGAATATGGTACGCATTATTGTTGGTACACTTATAGACGTCGGTTCAGAAATAATTTCACCTGAATCAATGAAAGATATTTTAGAAGTTAGAGATAGAACTCAAGCAGGTAAGACTGCAGAGGCAAAGGGTTTGTTTTATTTAGGACCAGAATATGACTCTTCATTTAAAATATATAAACCAAAATATAACAATCAATTAACGTTGAAGAGTTGATGAAACCATATATTAAGATTTGCGGAGTAACAAATGATCAGGACCTAAAAGAGCTGATCAAATTGGATATAGACGCCATAGGCTTTAATAGAGATAAAGATAGTCCAAGATATGTCTCTTTTGAGTTTTTAGAATCTTCAGGAAAATGTTTTAATGAAAAAATCTCTCCCGTCATCGTTTTTGTTAACGAATCAAGAGAAGGTATAAAAAAAGCTATAAGTTATTTTAATAACCCTATTCTTCAATTTCATGGAGATGAGAGTCAGGACTTTTGCGCTTCTTTTAATCTACCTTACATAAAAGCTATTTCAATGAATGAGAAAGACTTTCAAAATAAAATAATAGAATTTGGTGATGCATTTGCAATTCTTCTTGATTCCGGGGGTCAAAAAATAAGAGGTGGTACTGGAAAAACTTTTGATTGGAAGCTTATACCCAAAGAAATAAAAAATAATTTAATAATTGCAGGCGGGTTAAATTCAAATAATATAACGTCTTTGATTAAGAGTTATAAGCCTTACGGCGTTGATTTAGCTTCTGGAGTAGAATCTAAACCAGGAAAAAAAGATATAGCCGAGTTAAAACATTTTTTAAAAATTGTAGATGAAATATAAAAACTTAAATAATTATGCATTTCCCGATAAAGAGGGAAGATTTGGAGAATTTGGAGGTAAATATGTCTCCGAAACTCTTATTACAGCTCTTGAAGAGTTAGAAAAAGTTTACGCTAAAGTTAAAAAAGATAAATCCTTCCAAGAAGAAGTAATAAAAGATTTAAATGATTTTGTTGGCAGGCCATCACCATTATATTTTGCTGAAAGATGGACTAAAAAACTTGGTGGAGCAAAAATTTATTTGAAAAGGGAAGACTTAAATCATACAGGAGCTCATAAAATCAATAACACTGTTGGTCAGGTTTTACTTGCAAAAAAAATGTGTAAAAAAAGAGTCATTGCTGAAACTGGTGCAGGTCAACATGGAGTTGCAACTGCAACTGTCGCAGCCAGGCATGGACTGGAATGTATTATTTTCATGGGCGAAGAAGATATTGAAAGGCAAGCCCTTAATGTCTATAGAATGAAGTTATTAGGAGCAGAAGTATGTTCTGTAGATTCTGGAACAAAAACTCTTAAAGACGCTATGAACGAAGCAATGAGAGACTGGGTTTCTAATGTTGAGGATACTCATTACATTATTGGTAGTGTGGCAGGACCTCACCCATACCCTGAAATTGTCAGAGATTTCAATTCTATTGTCGGAAAAGAACTTAAGATTCAATCAAAAAAAGAGTTTGGTAAATATCCCGACATCATTGTCGCTTGCGTTGGAGGAGGATCAAATGCAATGGGTATTTTCCATCCTTTTATTAAAGAAACAAAAACTAAATTAGTTGGAGTTGAAGCAGGAGGTTCTGGAGTGAAATCAGGTAAACATGCCGCGCCATTAAGTGATGGTAAGGTAGGAGTATTGCATGGAATGAAAACTTATCTTATGCAAGACAAAAACGGTCAGATTTTATCAACACATTCGGTTTCAGCGGGTTTAGATTATCCAGGAGTTGGTCCAGAACATGCATATTTGAGAGATATTGGTAGAGTTGAGTATCAAAGTGCAACTGATCAGCAGGCATTAAAAAGCTTCCATGATTTAACTAAAACGGAAGGCATCATGCCTGCATTAGAAACTTCTCATGCTTTGGCCTATGTAAACAAAATTGCACCTAAACTTAGCAAGTCTAAGATAATAGTCATCAATCTATCTGGAAGGGGGGATAAAGATATGTTTACTGTTGCTAAAGAAGATGGAATGACTTTGTGACGCGTTTAGAAGAGGTCTTCAATAAAAAAGAAACAAAAAATAAAGTTTTGGTAACTTACACGGTTGCTGGAGATCCTAATTTAGAGAGTTCAAAAAAAATTCTCAATGATTTAATTGCCTCAGGGGCTGATATTTTAGAAATCGGGGTGCCTTTTTCCGATCCTATGTCTGAAGGACCAGTTATTCAGAAGGCGCATGAAAGGGCACTAAAAAAAAATATTCAATTTAAAGATATTTTAAATCTTTGCAAACAAATCAGAATTAAAAATAAAAATGTACCTATTGTTCTCATGGGCTATATGAATTCATTTCTATCACTCAAAAATAAATTGGCAAAAGAATTAAACAAGGCTGGCGTAGATGGAGTTATAGTTGTAGATCTGCCATATGATGAAAGCAAATCTTTTTTTAATAACCTGAAAAAAGAAAGCATTGATCTCATAAGGTTAATTTCTCCAACAACAGACTCCAAAAGGATGAAGAGAATGCTAGCTTCTTCATCTGGATATTTGTACTACGTTTCATTGAAAGGAATAACCGGAGCTGAGTTAAAAAACTTCAAAGAAGTAAAAAATAAAGTAAAAAAGATTAAGTCACTAACAAACCTCCCAGTTGTTGTTGGGTTTGGCATTAAAGACGCGCCAACAGCAAAAAAGATGGCATCTTTTTCAGATGGTATAGTAGTTGGGACAAAAATCATTGACTTCATAGAAAAAAAATCGTCTCAGCAAATTTCTAGCTTCACTAAATCTTTAAAAAAAGCTATAAATTAATATGGTTAAAAGTTGGTTTAACAAAATTCTTCCTTCTCTTGGAAAACAACACAAAGAAGAGAAAAAAAGTCCTGTACCACAAGGACTTTGGCAAACCTGTTCAAATTGTAAAGAAATATTATATGGACCAGATCTTGAGGCTAATATGTATGTTTGCCCTAATTGCGATCACCATATAAGAATAGGAGCACGACATAGAATTTCTTATCTAATTGATCACGATGAATATTCTGAAATTTCTTCAGATCTAAAAACAAAAGATTGGCTTTCTTTTACAGATACTAAGAAATACAAAGAAAGACTCAGTGATGCAAAAAGTAACATTGATGAGAAAGAAGCGCTTATTTCTGTTCATGGAAAACTTAATGATAAAGACGTTGTATTGTCAGTTTTTGAATTTAGATTTCTGGGGGGGTCAATGGGCTCTGTAGTAGGTCAAAAATTTGTAGATGCGGTTGAATTTGCCATTGAAAAATCCTGTCCATTTATATGTGTTGCAACAAGTGGAGGAGCCCGAATGCAGGAATCATTATTTTCTTTGTTTCAGATGTCTAGAACAAGTGCTGCACTTAACAAACTAAAAAGTAAAAAACTTCCATTCATTTCTGTTTTAACTGATCCAATATACGGAGGAGTTGCAGCAAGCTTAGCAATGCTGGGGGATATAAATATTGCAGAACCAAAAGCGCAAGTAGGCTTTGCAGGTCCAAGAGTCATAGAGGATACTGTAAGGGTAAAGCTTCCTGAAGGCTTCCAAAGAAGCGAGTTTCTTCTAAAACACGGAATGATAGATATGATAGTTCAAAGATCTATTATGAAAGATAAAATTTCAGCCTTAATTTCTAAGCTTCACAAGAGCGGATAGTTAATTGCCAGAAAAACTTTCTAAGTGGATCGAAGAAAATCTTCTTCACTTTTATGAAAAAAAAAGTTTAGATGGATATAAAGAATTATTACATTCTTTAAACTTGAAAAATCCTAAAGAAATAATTCTTATAGGTGGCACAAATGGAAAAGGCTCGCTTTCAGAATTAGTATCTGAGCTGGCAATTCAAAGCAATCTTTCTGTAGGAGTTTTTACTTCTCCTCATCTTTTAAAATTTAATGAGCGTATCAAAGTTAATGGTAAGGAGATCTCAGATGAAATTTTTTTAAAAGTATTAAAAAAATTTAATAAATTTAGAGAAAGTCATAATTTAAACTTTTATCAAATTATTTCTTTAGCAGCTCTATATCACTTCAATAATTTAGATTTAGATCTTTGGGTATTGGAAATTGGGATGGGAGGTAGACTTGATCCTATGAATTTTATCGAGCCTGATATATCTGTTATAACTAAAGTTGCTTTAGATCATGAAGAATATTTAGGAAATTCAATTGAAGAAATTGCTGCAGAAAAAGCTGAAATTGCAAGACCAAAAAAACCTTTAATATTTGGCTCGAAGAAAATACCCATTGCAATATTGAATAAAATTAACCAGGTTGAGTCTATTCTGATTTCTCACAGAAATCATAAATCAAAATACCTTTTAAATTTTATAAATAAGTTCTCTAATAAAAATTCTATTTCAGAAGAGGTTCTTTTTTGCCTGTATCAAATTTCAAAAAAAAGTATTTTTAAATTTTCGAACCAATTAATTGAAAATGTTATCCAAAATATCGAACTTTATGGAAGATTAACTCTAATTAATAATTGCCTAGTAGATTCAGCTCATAACGAAGACTCAATTAAGAACTTGTTAAAATTTATTAGACTAAACTTTGACGGGAAAAAAATAAAATTATTTTTTTGTTGTTCAGAAGCAAAAGATCCTTATAAGCTTTTAAAGCCTTTTGAAGGTATAGTTGATAATATCTATTTAGGAGACAATATACATGGAAGACTTATGCCACCTAAAGATGTTTTATCAAAAACAAATAAACTTAATTTTAATTTTATTGTAAAGAATTCCATGGAAGAAATTTATTCATCAATGTGTTCTTCAGAGACTAAGGTGCTAAATGTATTTACGGGTTCTTTTTATTTTTCTGGAGAAGTTTTCAAGTTTCTTTTAAAAATTAATAATCTTCCTATTTCTTTAACAAGTCTGAACAAAATAAATTAATGGATTTTCTGCTTTACCTTAATGCGTTTGACTTCTTTGTTTTATTAATTTTCTTAAGTTCTCTAGTGATAGGTATTTCTAGAGGTTTGTATATTGAGATTATTTCAAGTGCCATTTGGATAGGTGCTCTCTTGATTGCTTGGTATTTTCGTTATTACCCAATGGAAGTCTTTGATAATTTTACAAATGACAAAGAGGTAAAAAGCATTTTTAGTTTTGTTTCAATTTTCCTTGTTTTATTAATAGTTTTTAGAATTACAGGCAAAGCAATTATGAAAGGCATGAATTCCATGCAAAAAGGGCTTTTGGATAGAATTTTCGGAGGGCTATTTGGCGGAATCAGGGGGGCAGTTTTAATAATTGTAATGTTTTTAGTTGGAGACACGTATATAATGCCCCAAACATGGTGGAAAAATAGCTATATGTCAGATTATATTTTGACTGGGGCAGACTACTTAGGCACCTTCGTAGGTAAACTACCTTACGAAGATTTAAATTCCGAAGAACTCAATTTAAAAAATAATCTCTTTGATTAAGATCGCATAATGTGTGGAGTCGTTGGCATAGTTTCTAAAGAAGATGTTGCCCCAGCTTTATATGAAGCTCTTACAGTTATTCAACATAGAGGACAAGATGCAGCCGGCATTGCTACTAATGAGGGTGAAAAATTTCATATTCGTAAGCAACTAGGGTTAGTAAGAGAAGTTTTTAGAGAACAGCATATTGTCTCCCTTAAGGGGAAAATAGGAATAGGACATGTAAGGTATCCGACAGCTGGAGGACAAGACAGGGAGCTTGCTCAACCAATGTATTCAAATTCTCCCTTTGGAATTAGCATTTCTCACAACGGAAATTTAGTCAATACTAAAGAACTTACAAAAGAACTTGTCTTTGATGACTTAAGACATATCAATACTAATTCAGATTCAGAAATAATTCTGAATGTTTTTGCTCATGAGCTTTACAAAGTAAATTTTCCTGGCTCAAAACCATCTGCCAAGGAAATTTTTGAAGCGGTTTTCAGAACACATAAAAGGTTGAAAGGAGCCTACTCTGTAGTGATTATGATTTGTGGTGTTGGGATAGTAGGCTTTAGAGATCCAAATGGAATTAGACCTCTAATTTTAGGAAAAAAAGATAATGACTTAATTGGATCTGACTATATGATTGCTTCTGAAAGCCCAGCCTTAGAAACTCTCAATTATGAAGTTGTTGGCGATGTTAATCCTGGCGAAGCAATCTTTATTTCTTTGGAAGGAGAAGTTGAAAGGAAGCTTTGTTTTGAAAGTCCTTCTCATTCTCCGTGTATTTTTGAATATGTTTATTTGGCAAGGCCCGATGCGGTTATAGATAAAATATCAGTAATGAAATCTCGTCTTAGAATGGGACAATATTTGGGAAAGAAAATCCTGTCACTTTATCCGGACCATGATATCGATGCTGTAATTCCAATTCCTGAGAGCAGCACAACAACAGCTATTGAAGTCGCAAAAACATTGGGTGTTAGTTATCGAGAAGGTTTCGTAAAAAATAGATACATTGGAAGAACTTTTATAATGCCTAAACAGGAAATGAGGAGTAAGTCTGTTAGAAGAAAATTAAACCCTGTATCTTATGAATTTAAAGGAAAAAATATTTTATTAATCGACGATTCAATAGTAAGAGGCACAACAAGTAAACAAATCGTAGAGATGGTTAAAAAGGTTGGTGCAAAAAAAGTGTATTTTGCTTCAGCTGCTCCTCCAGTAAGATTTCAAAATGTCTATGGAATAGATATGGCAGCAACTTCAGAATTAATTGCTCATCAAAGGAATGAAAGTCAGATTGCAGATTTCATTGGGGCAGATTGGCTTGTATATCAGGACCTTTCTGATCTAATTTTAGCTGCTCAAGAAGGAAATCCAGAAGTAGAAAATTTTGAGACATCAATTTTTGATGGAAATTATATTTGCGGCTCTGTTACAGAGGAATATTTATTAAATCTTGAGGTTGACAGAAAAGATTCTAATAAATTACCAACTAAGGGCTTGATTAATTAGTCTCTATTGTTACTGAAGGTAGAACTGCGCTCTCAGCTGCATTTTTATAGGAAGCAATTTCATTAAAATTCATATATCTGAAAATCTCTGAAGACATTGTATTTATATCTTTCATGAAATTATTATATTCTTCAGTTGATGGAAGTTTACCAAGTATAGATGAAATTGCCGCTAATTCTGCTGATGCAAGGAAGACATCGGCTCCATCTCCAAGTCGGTTTGGAAAATTTCTTGTTGAGGTTGAAACAACTGTTGAATTTGGCTCAACCCTTGCCTGATTTCCCATACATAAAGAGCAACCTGGAACTTCAGTTCTAACATCAGCATTTTTATATATTTCATAAAAACCTTCTTCTTCCAATTGAAATTTATCCATTCTCGTTGGTGGAGAAATCCAGAGTCTTGTGGGTAAAGGAGAAGAAACATTTTTAAGTAGCTTTCCGGCTGCTCGAAAATGACCAATGTTTGTCATACACGATCCAATAAAAACTTCATCAATATTTACTTCTCCAATTTCAGAAAGAGTTTTAATATCGTCAGGGTCATTAGGACATGCAAGCAGGGGTTCTTTGATTTCATTAAGATCTATTTCTATAGTAGCAGCATATTTGGCGTTTGAGTCTGGTTTCAACAGAACAGGATTTTTTATCCAGCTTTCCATTTTTTGTGCTCTTCGCTCAAGCGTCCTGGGATCTCCGTAACCTTCTGAAATTAACCATCTCAAAAGGACAACATTTGATTTTAAATATTCTAGAATAGGCTCCTCATCCAAAAGTACAGTACAACCTGACGCCGATCTTTCTGCAGATGCATCCGAAAGCTCAAAAGCTTGTTCGATTTTTAAATCAGACAAGCCTTCTATTTCTAAACATCTTCCCGAAAAAATATTTTTCTTATTTTCTTTTTCTACTGTGAGCAAACCTTTTTGGATTGCCGCATAAGGAATTGCATTTACCAAGTCTCTCAAAGTAATTCCTGGCTGCATCTCACCAGAAAACCTAACCAACACAGATTCAGGCATATCCAAAGGTATTACTCCCAAAGCAGCACCAAATGCAACTAATCCTGAGCCTGCAGGGAAACTTATTCCTATCGGAAATCTAGTATGAGAGTCTCCACCAGTTCCTACAGTATCTGGTAAAAGCATTCTATTTAACCAAGAATGAATAATTCCATCTCCTGGCTTGAGAGCAACTCCTCCTCTTGTTCTTATAAATTCAGGGAGTGTGTGTTGAGTTTCTATATCAACAGGTTTTGGATAAGCAACAGTATGACAAAAAGACTGCATCACTAAATCTGAAGTAAAACCAAGACAGGCTAGCTCTTTTAGCTCGTCCCTAGTCATTGGCCCAGTTGTATCTTGAGACCCTACGGTTGTCATTATAGGTTCACAGTATGTTCCTGGTCTTATACCTTTCACTCCACAAGCTTTTCCAACCATTTTTTGAGCTAGAGTAAAACCTTCATCAGAATCATCATCCATTCCAGGTCTGACGAAAACTTCCGAAGGGACTAAGTTCAAATACTCTCTAGATTTATCAGTAAGACTCCTACCGATGATTAAAGGTATTCTTCCCCCAGCTCTTACTTCATCAAGAAAAGTTTCTGATTTAAGGCTAAATTTAGTGATTAGTTTTCCTTTTTCATCTTTTATTTCTCCCTTAGCAGGAAAAATAGAAATAATATCTCCCATATTGAGGTTTTCTACATCTGCCTCAAAAACCAAAGTTCCTGAATCCTCCATTGTATTAAAGAATATAGGAGCAACTTTTTCTCCAATACAAATTCCTCCTGTTTTTTTATTTGGAATAAAAGGAATATCATCACCTATATGCCAAAGAACAGAATTAGTTGCCGATTTTCTTGAGGAGCCCGTACCCATAACATCACCAACCAAAGTGACAGGCAAACCCTTTTCTTTAAGAGCTTCAATTTCTTTTAAAGGTTCCTTTGATAAACCCTTTCTTGGCATTTTATACATGGATAGAGCATGAAGAGGGATATCAGGTCTAGACCACGCATCAGGAGCAGGAGACAAGTCATCAGTATTTGTTTCTCCAGGTACCTTAAAAATAATGGTATCTATCTTTTCCGGCACTTCAGGTTTTGATAAGAACCACTCAGCTTCTGCCCAAGAATTTAAAATTTTAGCGGCATTCTCTGAAGACTTAGATTTTTCTGCAATATCATTGAATGCATCGAATACTAAAAGAGTATTTGATAATGCTTTTACAGCTTCTTCTCCACACTCAGGATCATCTATCAATGACATTAGCGGCTCTACATTATAGCCTCCAAGCATGGTACCTAAGTAAAACGTAGCCTCTTTTGGAGAGATTAATTCACAAGATATTTTTTTATTAGCGATATCTGAGAGAAATGCTGCTTTCACATATGCAGCATCATCGACACCTGCAGGAACTCTTTCAGTCAAAAGCTCCAAAAGGTTTTTATCATTTTTTGAAGCATTTTTAATAAGCTCTATCAAGCCAGAAGTTTGTTCAGCATCAAGAGGCAAAGGGGGTATACCCTGACTATCTCTTTCCTTGACTGAATTTAAATAATCCTCAAGCATCTCATCTCCAAAAAAAATCTATTATATCATGATGAGTCAAGAATCTAATTTTGAAAATTATTGATAGAATATAGTTAATGGCTAACAGAACTAGAACTCCTTGCGTAGGTATTTGCTCAACCACATATGGCGATGATGTTTGCAGAGGATGCAAAAGATTCTCCTTTGAAGTAATTAATTGGAACGCTTTTAAACCAGAAGAAAGGGAATCCGTTTGGAAGAGATTAGAAAAGCTCAAGACACAAATTATGGCTTCCAGATTAAAGGTTTTAGATTCCAAAAAGCTTGAGGAATCAATAAAACATTTCCAATTGAAAATTAAAGACGATTTGAATGATTTGTCGAAGGCCTTTGAAGTAATAAAACAAGTTAGCGAAAGCTTTAATAATCTTGATGAATTTGGTATCGATGTGTTTGAAAAAAATAAATCACTGACTTTTCTAAAAGAAGAGATAGAAAACGAACTCTATACTTTATCAAAGGCTCATTATGAAAAATATTTTATCGAACCGCTTAATAGAAATAAGTCTATGTAATTTCACTTGAGTGAAGACTGATCTTTTCTCCTATTAGACTAATAAACCAGTATTTTTTATCCCAATCACCTAGGACAATTCTTTGACCAAAGGCTTCATTATGAACTTTAGGGCGGTGCACATGCCCATGAATCAATATCTCAACTTTATTCTTTCGAGCAATTTTTTCTACCTCCAATTTATTTACATCCATTAAATAGCCCTCTTTTTTTGAATTTTTCATTGCACTTTCCCTACGAAGGTTTTTTGCAATTTCTTCTCTATCTCTTAGATCTTTTGAAAGGAATTCTTTTTGCCATTTTTCATTTCTAACTTTCACTTTAAAATTTTGATATTCCAAATCATCTGTACAAAAAATATCTCCAT
Organism: uncultured SAR86 cluster bacterium; assembly: GCA_902514765.1. Lineage (GTDB taxonomy): Bacteria > Pseudomonadota > Gammaproteobacteria > Magnimaribacterales > AG-339-G14 > MEDG-81. Next base: position 10,837 of record CABXSA010000009.1, read on the forward strand.
GAGACAGCATAATTTTTTTTCCTTCTTTATTTAATATCAATGGATCTGAGATTAACTTAGCGCCACATTTCTCTGCAAATTTTTCACCTAGAAGGAAATCTCTATTCCCATGCATTATGAAAATATTTTTATCTTTAAGAGAAAATTTTTTTAATTCAGAAATTACCTCGCTTGTAAATTTATCCTCGAAATCGTCACCGATCCAAACTTCAAACAAATCCCCTAAAATATAAAGATTTTTGAATTCAGAGGCTTCTGATTCTAGAAATTTAAAAAAAGCTTTTTTTATATCTTCACGTTTATGATCTAAATGTAGATCAGAAATAAAACAAGACGACATTTATTTTTTTTCGACTTTTATAATATAGACGTCTTCAACGGGAACATCTTGATAAGGACCAACGTTTGTAGTTCTAACAGATGCAATTTTATCAATGACTTCTTCTCCAGAGATAACTTTTCCAAAAACTGCATATCCTCCCATTGAAGGGTAATCTAGTGATTCATTATCAGTAAGATTGATAAAAAATTGAGATGTCGCAGAATCCAAATCCTGAGTTCTTGCCATAGACAAAGTATATTTTTCATTTTTGAGACCATTGTCGGCCTCATTTTTAATAGGTGGATTGGTCTCTTTAGGAGACATCCCTATTTCAAAACCTCCTCCTTGAATTACAAAGCCTTCTGGAGGGGATCTGTCAGGACCTATGACTCTGTGAAATAAAGTATTTTCATAAAAATTTTGCTCCACATATTCAAGAAAATTGTTAGCTGTTATGGGCGCTTCTTTTTGGTAAAGTTCAATATCAAAGCTACCTAAGGAAGTCGTGATAGTTAAAAGTATTATTTCATTCATAATTAATCATACCCTTATCTAGCTTCACTTAAAAATGAAAATATTCAATTCACTCACAGGCAAAAAAGAGACTTTTAAGCCCAAAATTAAAAGAGAAGTCAGTATTTATATTTGTGGGTTAACTCCTTATGATGATGTGCATATCGGGCATGCAAGAACTTTTATTAACTTTGACGTAATTGTTAAATTTTTAAGGTTTGCAGGCTTCAAAGTAAAGTATGTGAGAAATATTACAGATGTTGATGACAAAATTATAAATCGAGCCAAAGAAGAGGGCATTCCAGCTTTGGATTTTTCTAAAAAGTTTATTAAAGAAATGCATAATGATTTCTTTTCTCTGGGTATCGATTCTCCTGATGTTGAGCCAAAAGTATCTGATCATATTGAAGAGATCATTTCTATGATCCAATCTCTTGAAGAAAAAGGCTATGCATATAGGAAGAACGAATCGGATGTTTATTTTGATATACAAAAATTTAAAGACTACGGAAAACTAGCCAACAGGACTTTAGATCAGCTATCTGCTGCAGAAAGAACAATAACGGATCTCAATAAAAAACATGAAGCAGATTTTGTTTTATGGAAAATGGATCCCGATGGGATTACCTGGCCATCTCCTTGGGGAGAAGGGAGACCTGGCTGGCATATTGAATGTTCTGCAATGAGCATAAAATACCTTGGTGAGGAGTTCGATATTCACGGAGGTGGGTTAGATTTAAAGTTTCCCCATCATGAAAATGAAATAGCTCAAGCAAAGTGCGCAACTGAAAGAAATTTTGCATCCTTATGGATGCATACCGGCCCATTGAGAATTGATGACAAAAAAATGTCTAAATCTTTGAAAAACTTTATTACGGTTAAAGATATTTTAAAAGACTTTCATCCAGAGGTTTTAAGATTATTTTTTCTTTTGACGCATTACAGAAGCCCAATATCATATTCAAAAGAAGGTTTGGAAAATGCAAAAAGAGTTTTAGATAAGTTCTACGCATTATTTAGTGATATAAAAACACCTAGAAAATTTAATGAAGATAAACCTTTTAGAGAAGAATTCATTACTGCTTTTCAAGATGATTTCAACTCTCCCAAGGCTCTTTCTCTCCTTCAAGCTTATGCAGCAAATACTGAAAACGGCGAAGGCCTATTGTCTGACAAGTTATGCACACTTAAAGTATTGCTTAATTCTTTAGGATTGCTTTTAGATGATGTAGAGAAATATTTTAAATACGGTGAGCTTGACCTTTCAGAAGAAGAAATCGAAAAGCTGATTAGCGATCGTAACAATGCCAGAGAGAACAAAAAATTTGATTTAGCAGATGAAATAAGAGATCAATTACTAAAAAAAGGAATAGTCTTGGAAGATCTTGATGGAAAAACGATTTGGAAAAAAAGTCTTAAAATAAACTAGTTAGATAAAAACCCATTGAAACAAACATTCCTATAGCAAATACAGGATATAAAACTTTTTTTAAATTTCCTTCTCCTCTTCCAACAGTTACTAACAAAATAAAAGCTGCTGTTAATGCACTCATAACCATGAAGTCTCGGCTAAAAATTTCTTGATCAAATTTAGCTGTTGAGCCAATTCCGATTATTGGAAAAATTAACACTATATTTAAAATATTAGAGCCGACAATATTTCCAACAACCATATTCCCTTTACTTCTTCTAAGAGCAGAAACGGAAGCTGCTAATTCAGGTAAGCTTGTACCAATCGCAATCATAGTAAGGCCAATAACTGCATCAGAAATACCGAGACTTTTTGCCAAGTCAACTCCTCCCTGTACAGTCAACTCAGAACCTACTGCTAATAAAATCAAACTTAACAGAATCAATAAGGAAACTTTAGTTAAAGACTCATCCTTGTGAGTATTTTCTGAGACTTCATCAGGCTTTTCTCTAAAGAGGTTTAAAACAAAAAGAATAAACAGCGCTATAAACACTATTGAATCGGCAACAGATATTATTAAATCGTTAAGAGCCCAGCCGGCAATCAAGACACTTAAAATCAAAATAAAAATATTTCTTAGACTTATGTTAAGCGTTTTGGAAGCCAACCAAAAAAGACTTAGTCCATAGATAACGGCTATATTACTTATGTTAGAACCGATCGAATTCCCCAAAGCAAGGGCAGGCGCATCATTAATTATTGAAGAAACGCTAACAAATATTTCTGGAATGGAAGTTCCAAGGGCAACTAGAGTAATTCCTATAATAACGTCACTTATTCCTAATTTAGCTCCCAATTGAGCACTATGATGAATAAAAATCTCAGCTCCTGAGATCAAGACACCCAAGCCAATTAAGAAGATTAATGACGCGTAAAGTAATTCCATATTTCTCCTATAAATTAGCTTTAGTTATGTATCTGCAATATTCACAACTAGGATTTGATTCCGGAATTTTATCATCATCTAGTACTTTTTTTATTTCTCTTGTTACTGGGTCTATCCAGTCAGTATTTCCTTTATAACTAATTACTTTTGTTTTAAATTCTAAAAGGTCATTAAATTCTTTTTTGTCGGTTATACCATTGCAGTAAACAAAATAGGTAACGTCTTCAACATCAAAACCATTTTTTTTAAAAAGCCATTGATAAATTTCAACCTGTCTTTTGTAACTAATTTGCCAGGGAGCATTCAAAGATACTTCACCTTTTTTAGAGGTTGCTTTGTAATCAACAATGATGAGTTTTTCATTAACCGTACTTATCCATACATCATCAACTAAGCCATAAAAATATAAGTTTGTATCATTATCTAAAAAACCAATGCCTTTATTTCTCGTTCGCCAATTTTCTATTTCCGGGTGCTCAAAAGGTTTTGCATCGATGCCATACTCAACTATTAAAGGGTGATTATCTTTAGTACCTCTAAAGTTATCAAATTCATTTTTTAACAATTCATCCACAGCATTATTTAGATTAAAGGGAAACTGGGCTGGTTTTGAAATACCAAGTTTTTCTTCCAGGTAGAAGCATTTTTTACATTTACAAAAATTCTCAATTCTGGATCGACTTAATTTGTATGGTTCTGATGATTCGCTAGAATAAATAGGCATTGTATCTTTTGGCTCCGCGAGCAGGGCTCGAACCTGCGACCCAGTGATTAACAGTCACTTGCTCTACCAGCTGAGCTATCGCGGAAAAAGGAATGTATTATAAGCAAAAAAATTAAATAATGAGCAAGTCATTTAAAATTAAATCCAATTTTGCACCTTCAGGTGATCAACCTCAGGCAATTCAAAAAATTGTAAAGGGCTTGAAGTCTGGACTCTTAAACCAAACCTTAAAAGGCGTTACAGGATCAGGCAAAACTTTTGCTATGGCAAATGTTATTGAAAATTTACAAAGACCGGCCATTATCATGTCACATAACAAAACTCTTGCAGCTCAACTTTATGGAGAATTCAAAGAGTTTTTTCCTGACAATGCAGTTGAGTATTTTGTTTCTTACTATGATTATTATCAACCCGAAGCTTATGTGCCATCTTCAGATGTCTTTATAGAGAAAGATGCTTCAATAAATGAACATATTGAACAAATGAGATTATCTGCTACTAAAGCAGTACTCGAAAGAAGAGATGTAATTATAGTTGCAACGGTCTCAGCAATTTATGGTTTAGGAGATCCAAAATCCTATTTGAAAATGGTTCTTCATTTAGATAGAGGAGATGAATTAGAACTTGGCAAGCTTTTACTGAGGCTAGCAGAACTGCAATATACGAGAAATGATATTGAATTCAAAAGAGCTACTTATAGAGTTAAAGGCGATGTTGTAGATATTTTTCCCGCAGAGTCAGAAAAAGAAGCTTTGAGAGTTGAATTTTTTGATAAAGAAATTGAATCCTTAAAATTTTTTGATCCTTTAACAGGTGAAATTTTTAGAGATGTTCCTCGAGCAACAATCTTTCCAAAAACTCATTATGTAACTACCAGAGATATTATGCTTTCTGCGATGAAAAAAATACGCTCTGAAATGCAACACAGAGTTAAATACTTTAAAAAAAATGAAAAATTTATTGAAGCTCAAAGAATCGAAGAGAGAACAAAGTTTGATTTGGAAATGATCAAAGAACTTGGATATTGTTCAGGAATAGAAAACTACTCAAGATATTTATCTGGGAGAAATGAAGGGGAGGCTCCACCAACTCTCTATGACTATCTGCCCGAAGATACCATTGTTTTTGTCGATGAATCGCATGTATCGCTCCCTCAAATTAAGGGTATGTATAGAGGAGACAGGTCTCGAAAAGAAACTTTAGCTGATTATGGTTTTAGATTGCCTAGCGCCCTTGATAATCGCCCCTTACGTTTTGATGAATGGGAATCAATGTCTGGACAAAAGATTTTTGTATCAGCTACTCCTGGAGAATATGAAGATAATCACCTAGATCAGTTAATTGAAATGATAGCTCGACCAACAGGTTTATTGGATCCTTTTATTGAAATAAGACCAGCTACAAATCAAGTTGATGATTTGATATCTGAAATACAAAAAAAAATACAAAAAAAAGAAAGAGTGCTAGCTACTGTTTTAACAAAAAGAATGGCTGAAGATTTAAGTCAATATTTATTCGAAAGAGATATCAATGTTAGATATCTTCATTCGGATATTGATACCGTTGAAAGAGTAGAAATTTTAAGAGAGCTAAGAATGGGTAATTTTGACGTACTTGTTGGCATAAACCTTTTGAGAGAAGGATTAGATCTTCCTGAAGTTTCTCTAGTTGCAATTCTTGATGCTGATAAAGAAGGCTTTTTAAGATCAGAAACAAGTATGATCCAAACTATTGGTAGGGCAGCAAGACATGAAAAAGGTCATGCAATTTTATATGCTGACTCAATTACAGGTTCTATACAAAGGACTCTTGATGAAACCGAAAGACGAAGAAAGATTCAAGAAAAATTTAATAAAAAAAATAATATAAAACCTCAAGGAATTTACAAACCGATCACAGATATTTTGGAAGGGTCAAAACTTTCTTCCAAAAAACAATTCATAAAAAAGGTAGAAGACAAACTTGACGAAGAATTCCTAAATCCAAAAGACTTATCAGCAAAAATTGATGATTTAGAAAAATTGATGCTTAGCCATGCAAACAAATTAGAATTTGAAGAAGCAGCATCTCTACGAGATAAAATTTCAAATCTCAAAGAAAAATTATTACTAAGTTGAAAATAATATTCTTCTTTTAAGGTATAATTTTTCTTTTTTCGATGCCTTTTAAAGTTTTAAATTCTAGAACAATTATTATTGCTGGCGAAAAAGTCCCTTTAGAAGAAAATTCAAAATATCTTTCTCTAAATTATTTCTATCTTTTATTGCTAAATAAAGCTTGGAAAGATATTCCACTAAACAAAGTTAAAAAAATATATGAGTTGCTAGATATAGACGCCAATAGTTCTTTGAAATTTTCAAAAGATATTATTTTTCTCTCACCAAGGAATGGCTCACAATCTCCTTGGTCTTCGAAAACTGAGGATATTTTTGCTTCTTGTAATTTAAATGAGATCCAAAGAATAGAAAGAATCAAAGGTTTGGAAACACAAAGTTTTTCTGAAAAATTACTTAAAGAGGCAAACTTCCCTTTTGATTATCTTACTGAGGAGTTTTCTATTGGATTAAGCAGTATTGATTCTTTTTTTACAAAGCCCAATAAAAATTCATTTTCTTTCAAATATCTAAAAAATACCTATCAAAGCTATATCGATGCTAATCAAAAATTTGGCTTTGGTTTGAATAATCAAGAGATCAGTTACTTAGTAAATAGTTATAAATCTCTTAAAAGAAATCCTACGGATGTAGAGTTGATGATGTTTTCTCAAGCAAACTCTGAACACTGTCGTCATAAGTTTTTTAATGCTTCATGGAAGAATTTGTCTGAAGAAAATGAACCAAGCTTATTTCAACAAATAAAATCTACTCATAAGAATTTTAAAGATGGAGTGCTCGTTGCCTATGATGATAATGCAGCGGTAATTGAATCAGAAAGTTCAGAAAAATTTTATTTGGATACAGGCAAGAAAGAGTATCAGGTTAAGAATTTAAAACATAATATTTGTATAAAGGTTGAGACTCACAATCATCCAACTGCAGTTTCTCCTTTTGAAGGAGCTGCTACTGGATCTGGTGGTGAGATTAGAGATGAAGGAGCTACAGGAATTGGAGCACAGCCAAAAGCCGGCTTAACTGGATATTCTGTATCCTACTTAAGACTTGAAAATTTAGAAGAAAAATGGGAGTTTAAGGAAGATCGTCCTAAAAGAATTTCTTCACCAAAAAAAATAATGATTGAGGGTCCTCTTGGGGCAGCTTCTTTTAATAATGAATTTGGGAGACCAAATTTAAATGGTTATTTCAGATCTTTCGAACAAAAAAATGATGGAACTCATTATGGATTTCATAAACCAATAATGATTGCCGGAGGATTAGGGAGTATAAGTTCAAACAATACTTTCAAAAAAAAAGTTAAGCCTGGAACAAAGATTATTGTTTTAGGAGGACCTGGTTATTTAATCGGACTAGGTGGAGGTTCTGCTTCTTCAGTCCAAGCAGGTTCTTCTGATGAATCCTTGGACTATGCTTCAGTACAAAGATCTAATCCTGAAATGCAAAGAAGATGCCAAGAAGTCATCAATTTATGTTCTCTAAAAAAATCAAAAAATCCTATTTTATTCATTCATGACGTTGGAGCTGGAGGTCTTTCAAATGCAATTCCAGAGTTGGCAAAAGATTGCAGCATGGGAGCTAGTATTGATTTGAGAAAGATCCCTCTTGCAGACAATTCTATGTCGGCTTTAGAAATATGGTCTAACGAATCACAAGAAAGATATGTATTAGCGGTGGAGAAAGATTCTTTAAAAGAATTCAAAACATATTGTGAGAGAGAAAAATGTCCTCATGCTGTTGTTGGGACTCTAACAGCTAATAAAATTTTTAAACTTAAAGATAGTAAAACCGGGAAATTTCCAATTCATCTTCCTATGGATACTATCTTTGGATATAAAGAAAAAAACACCCACGAAATTATCTCATACAAAAAGACAAACTCTTTTGATAAATCAAAAAAAATAAATCTCAAAAAAACTCTATTAGATGTGTTGAGACATCCTACAGTGGGCTCTAAAAGCTTTCTAATTAACATTGGAGATCGAAGTGTAGGAGGATTAACTTATAGAGATCAATTCGTTGGCCCTCATCAAGTTCCCGTAGCTGACCATGCAATTACATTATCAGATTTCAGTACTAATTCTGGAGAAGCTATGTCAATGGGAGAAAAGTCTCCAATTGCAATTTCTAATCCAGTCGCAGCCGGAAAACTGGCTCTTGCGGAGGCTTTAATTAATCTCTTGCCTTCGGGAGTTTCTAAACTATCTGATATAAAAATATCTGCAAATTGGATGGCAAGTCCTGATAATGCTCAAAGAAAAACAGATTTATTCAATACAGTAAAAGAGCTAACCCAAAAAGTATGCAATCCTTGGAGAATAGCAGTTCCCGTTGGAAAAGATTCGCTATCAATGAAAACAATATGGCAAAAAGATAAAAAAACAAATTTATCTCCACAGAGTTTAATAATCAGTGCCTTTACAAAAATAAAAAATGTCAAAAAAAGCATCACACCCCAATTGATCGATAATAATGAGCTTTCATTAGTTTATTTGGATCTTTCAAAAACAAAAAAACGCTTGGGCGGATCTATTCTTTCCGAAGTGACTCAACAAACAAATCTTGAAACTCCTAATTTAGAGTGCATAGAAGAATTTCCAAAAATTTATAATTACCTAGCATCCAAGATTGATAAAAAAAGAATATTCTCTTTTCATGATATTTCTGATGGCGGCTTAATTGTTTCCGCAGTTGAAATGATGCTGGCTGGAGGTTGCGGTTTAAATCTTGATCTCTCTAAAATTTCTTCTTTGAAAGAATCTAGCAATTTATTTTCTGAAGAGTTAGGCATGCTTTTTCAGATTAACAAAAAAGATTTTTCTGAGTTTAAAAAAGATTTTGCAAAACTAGGTTTAAAGAATTCTTTTTTTAAAATCGGTTCAAGTAGTAATACAAATGATTTTTTTCTTAAAACATCTAGCCAAAGCTTGAGAATAAGTTATAAAGTTTTAATGCATTCATGGTCAAGTGTTTCTTACAACATCAAGTTACTTCGAGATAACGAAGAAACAACAAAACAAGAGCATAGATTTTTGCTCAATAAAAAAAGATCTAAACTCGCCCAAAATTTTAATTTTAAATTGAATAAAAAATATCTTAGTAGAGCTCCAAAAATAGCCATCATGAGAGATCAGGGAGTTAATTCTCATTTAGAAATGGCGGCAGCTTTTTCTCAAGCTGGTTTCAAAGTTATTGATGTTCATATGAGAGATCTTCTAGATAATTCAAATTCTTTGGATAATTTTCAAGGCCTTGCTTTTCCAGGAGGTTTTTCTTATGGCGATGTTCTTGGAGCAGGAAAAGGCTGGGCACAGTCAATAAAATCTAATTTAAGGCTTAAAGATAAATTTTCTGAATTTTTTAATCGACAAGATTCTTTTGCATTGGGAATCTGCAATGGATGTCAGGTTATGTCAGAGCTTAAAGAATTGATTCCAGGCTCCGAACATTGGCCAAAACTTGAAAGAAATAATAGCAATAGATTTGAAGCGAGAATGGTTCAAGTAAAAATAAATAAATCCAATTCTAATTTTTTTAAGGATATGGAAGGTTCTCAGCTTTTAGTTCCTGTAAATCATGGAGAAGGCAAAATGATTTTTCCTGAACACCTAAGCGCAAAAAAAATAATCTCTGATAATTTGGCACCCATGCAATTTTGCACAAATAAAGGTATGGAAGCTAAAGAATTCCCAGAAAATCCAAATGGCTCCATGCATGGTATTACTGCGGTTACAAATGATGATGGAAGGTTTTTAATTATGATGCCGCATCCTGAAAGAAGTTTTTTAAATAATCAGTTGTCCTGGACAGAAGAAAATGGAAAGCATAGCCCCTGGTTTAAATTATTTTTAAATGCCAGGAATTTTTATAGTTAAGCTATTTCTTTACTAACTCTCTGATTCTAAGAGGGAAATAGCCTTCATTTAAATCTTCATAGAATTGCTCGAGAGCAATGGGCACAAAAGGGAAGGCTAGTTCATCCCAAGGTATTTCATCATAGGAAAACAATTCAACTTCAAGACTTTCCGTTGTTGGGGAATAAGAATTCTCTTCTATAGAAGCTTTATAAAGAACATAAAATTGCCCAATTTGAGGAATATCAAACATAAAATAAATATCGTCTATTTTTACAGTTGAATTGGTCTCTTCTTTAGTTTCTCTTAAAGCTCCTTCTTGTAATGTTTCTCCCAATTCTAAAAAACCAGCTGGTAAAGTCCATAAACCTTTTCTTGGTTCTATTCCTCTTTTACACAAAAGAACTTTATCTCCACAGTAAGGTAAAGTTCCTACGACTGCATTTGGATTATGATAGTGAATAAATCCACAATCGTTGCATACATATCTTTCTCGATTGTCATCTTGGGGTATCTTTTTAGATACGGGACCACCGCATTGGGTACAAAATTTCAAAGTTTTTCCTGCTTAAATTTAGTAAGCAAGTATAATTCAATACCTTTTATTAACATAATGATCCCTTTCATAGAAAAAAGACTAAATGATTTGAGTCCGAAACAGCCGGATGAAAAATTACCTCAAGCTGCAGTATTAATTTTAATAACTGATAATGAAAACGACTATTCAATTGTCTTTACAGAAAGATCTAAAAAATTACCTTCTCATGCAGGAGAGGTTGCATTCCCAGGTGGAAAAAAAGAAGAAGAAGATAGAAACCTAATTGAAACTGTTTTAAGAGAAACACATGAAGAGATTGGAGTAGATCCTAATTCAATTAGAATACTTGGCCGGATGGATCCTCAAGAATCAAGATTTGGAATAAGTGTCTCACCTTATGTAGGTTACGCAGCAGGAAGCTTAAAGTTTAAAAAAGACCCCAAAGAGGTAGAAACGATTTTTTCTGTTCCTTTAAACTATCTTAAAGAAGATCCTCTGATATCAAACAAGATAACTAACGCAAGTGGTGAAACCTTTGAGACCCCAGTTATAAATTATGAAAATCAGAAAATTTGGGGATTAACTTTAGGTTTTACATTACAATTTCTGGATTTAATGGAAATAGATATTGATATAGATGATTTATACTTTAGATCAGCATAGAGTAAAAACGGTAGGAGATAATTTTTATATTGCTCCGAATGCCACTGTTTTAGGACAAGTAGAACTGGGAGAAGATGTAAGCATTTGGTTTGGAGCGGTAATCAGAGGAGATGTAGAAAAAATAATCATTGGCAAAGGTTCAAATATTCAAGATTTATCGGTTTTGCATGTCGATCCTGGAAGTCCAATTATTATTGGTGAAAATGTTACAGTAGGCCACAAAGTCATGCTTCATGGTTGCACTATAGGAAACAATTCTTTAGTTGGTATTAATTCAGTCATCTTGAATAATGTAGAAATTGGAAATAATTGTCTAATCGGTGCAAATACTCTTCTAACAGAGGGAACAAAAATTCCAGACAATTCGCTTGTTATGGGATCTCCAGGAAAGGTTAAGAAAGAGATTGATGAGAATTTAAAGATTATTTTGAAAGGCTCAGCAGAACATTATGTAGAAAACGGAAAAAGATTTAAGTCAGGTTTAAAGGAGGAAAATCGATGAATACCGAACTTGTATCGTATAAAGTAAATTCTCAAACATTTGAGGGTTTACATGTAAAGCCAGAGGCTAAAAACGCTCCATGTGTTCTTATCGCTCACACTTGGGCAGGAAGAGATGGATTTGTTGAAGGTATAGCAAATAAGCTTGCTGAAGATGGATACAATGCATTTGCTATTGATATGTACGGAGACGGAAAAGTTGGTGGATCTAATGAAGAGAATCAATCGATGATGCAACCTTTGTTGGATGATAGAAAAAATTTGTCTCAGATTATTGTTGGTGCATATGAGGCAGCAAAAAAACTTAATGGGATAGATACCTCAAACATTGCGATTATGGGGTACTGTTTTGGCGGCTTAGTTTCTCTAGATCTTGCCAGAAGCGGAGTAGATTTAAAAGGAGCCGTTAGTTTTCATGGTTTTTTATCTGGCTCGGAAGACCTTGAAGATAAAGATATAAGCGCGAAACTATTAGTTCTTCATGGCCACCTAGATCCTATGGTAGGCCAAGATCAGATAGACTCTTTTTCTGAGGAAATGAATAAAAAGAGTGTTGATTGGCAATTACATTCTTTTGGTAATGCCATGCATGCTTTTACAAATCCTGATGCCAATGATCCAAGTTTCGGAACGGTTTATTCTCAAGATGCTGATCAGAGATCTTGGAAAATCTTTAAAGATTTTTTGTCAGAAATTTTTAATTAAGTAAAGTGAAGTCATCTGAAGTAAGAAAGACTTTCTTAGATTTTTTTGTTCAAAAGGGGCACAAAGAAGTAGCAAGTTCCGGCCTTGTTCCCATCAATGACCCCACTTTAATGTTTTCTAATTCTGGGATGAATCAGTTTAAAGATGTATTTCTTGGCACTGAGAAAGTAAATTTTGATAAAGCAACTTCATCTCAAAAATGTGTTAGAGCAGGAGGAAAGCATAACGACTTAGATAATGTTGGTTTTACTCTCCGACATCATACTTTCTTTGAAATGCTTGGAAATTTTAGTTTTGGGGACTACTTCAAAGAGAAAGCTATAGAGTTAGCGTGGGAACTTCTCACAGAAAAATTTAAACTAGATAAAGACAAACTTTGGGTAACAGTACATGTTGATGACAAAGAGTCTGAAGATATTTGGCTTAAAAAAATAAAGTTTCCAGCTGAAAGGCTTTCAAGACTTACCGAAGATAATTTCTGGTCTATGGGAGATACAGGTCCATGTGGCCCATGTTCAGAAATATTTTATGATCATGGAGAAAATCTTCCGGGAGAAGCACCACAAGAAGGCGTAGACACTGGCGAAAGGTTTGTGGAGATCTATAACTTAGTTTTTATGCAATATAGCCGAGATCACAATGGCAAACTTTCTAACCTTCCAAAGCAATGTGTTGATACTGGAATGGGCTTGGAAAGAATCACAGCAGTATTACAAAAAACTAGCGACAATTATAAGACGGATATTTTTAATAACATTATTAAATCAATTGCCGAAACATTAAATGAAAAAAATCTTTTGAATCCATCGTTAAGAGTAATAGCAGACCATCTTAGATCATCTGTTTTTCTTATTTCCGATGGCGTGAATCCAAGTAACGAAGGAAGAGGATATGTTTTAAGAAGAATCATAAGAAGAGCTCTTACTCATGCCTACAAAATAAACAATGAAAAAGATTTTTCTTTTTCAGATATTTTTGACACGTTGGGTGAATCTTTATTAGATACCTATCCGGATGTCAAAAAAAATAAGACTGCTATTTTAGAGGAACTCAAATCCGAAGAAGACCAATTCAGAGAAACTTTAAAACAGGGAATGAGACTTCTTGAGGAAGAAATTAAAGACTCAAAAAATATGACTTTATCTGGAGAGCTAATTTTTAAACTTTATGATACATACGGATTTCCAGTTGACCTGACTAGAGATTTAGCTCTGGAAAATGAAGTTAGCTTAGATCTTTCCGGCTATGAGAAGCTCATGGCAGCGCAAAGAGCAAACGCAAAAAAAGAAAGTAAATTTGGGGCCCTTTTGCCAACTGCAATTGATTTGGATAATGAAACAAATTTTGTTGGCTACAAAGAAAGTTCTATTGAATCTGAAACAAAATTAATATTCAAAGATGGCAAAGAAGTTAAATCTGTTTCAGAAGGGGAATGCATGATAGTACTTGATTCAACCCCTTTTTATGGAGAATCTGGAGGTCAAGTTGGCGATAAAGGAAAACTGAGCGCAAAGGGTTTAGAGATTGAAGTATTAGATACTCAGAAGATAGGAAATTTTCACCTACATATAAGTAAGATCAAAAAAGGCTCGATAAATCTAAATGACAAAGTAAAAGCTGAGATCAATACACATAGAAGAAGGGCAATTGTTTCCAATCATTCAGCAACACATCTTATGCACTCAGCTTTGAGAAATATTTTGGGCGAACACGTTCAACAAAAAGGCTCTTTGGTGAATGAGGAGAAGTTAAGGTTTGATTTTTCACACAAACAAAAACTTACAGAATCTGAAATTTTACAGGTGGAGCAAGAAGTCAACCAGGCAATATCCTCTGATGAGGATACTCAAATAATTGAAACTTCAATTGAAGAATCTCAAAAACTTGGAGCAATTGCATTTTTTGGAGAAAAATACGGTGATCAAGTGAGAGTTTTAAAAATAGCAGGAGATTACTCCATTGAGTTGTGTGGCGGAACTCATGTAAAAAATAGTTCAGAAATTAAAAGTTTTAAAATTATCTCAGAAACAAGTATTTCTTCAGGAGTAAGGAGAATAGAAGCTATTTCTGGAGATCTTGCAATCAAGGATAAGGATAACAATAAAACCGACTTACTTAATACTGCAGAGGCTTTTAATGTTTCAGTCAAAGATTTACCTATATTTTTGAAAGATAAAATTAAATTGGTTAATGCTCATAAAGAAGAATTAAAAAAATTTGAGCAAAAGATCTATCACAACTTAATAGATGATATGAAAAGCAGCTTTAAGGCAGTGGGCAAGATAAATATAATTTTAAAGAGAATAGATAACCTCAATTTATCTAAACTAAGAGGTAGTTTAGACAGTCTAAAAAAAGAAGTAAGCAATTTAATAATTATTCTCGTTGGATCTATGGAAGAAAAATCAACAATATTGATTTCTGTATCAAACGATATTACTGCTACTTATGATGCAAGAAATTTGCTAGACTCGCTGTCCAAAATTATAGGAGCGAAAGGAGGAGGAAAGCCTGACTTTGCCCAAGCAGGTGGACCAGTATCTAATAAACTTGATGAAATATTAATTTCTGCTGAGAAAATTCTAACTGAGATTTAAAAATACCAATGTCTAATATAGTTGTCCAAAAATTTGGTGGAACTTCGCTTGCTGATACTGACAGATTTAAAGCAGTAGCAAAAATTATTAAAGATACTTCTGAAAAAGGAAAAAAAGTTGTTGCCGTTGTATCTGCCATGGCAGGTGAAACCCAAAGACTGATAGATTTAGCAAAAGAAGTTCAAGAAATTCCCGATCCCAGAGAATACGATGCATTAATTTCTTCAGGTGAGCAGGTGTCAGTAGCTTTATTAGCTATGACATTGAGAAATGAAAAAGTTAACTCAAAATCTTATACTGCTTTTCAACTTGGCCTTAGAACGGATGACTATCATGGAAAAGCTAGAATTAATTCGATTGATACAAAAAACATTCTCAAAGATATATCTGCTGATATAACTCCAGTCATAACAGGTTTTCAAGGAATCAATCAAGAAGGAGACATTACCACACTAGGAAGGGGTGGCTCTGACACTTCGGCAGTTGCTTTAGCTGTAGCTTTAGACGCAGAGGAATGTCAAATATATACTGACGTGGATGGCGTATATACAACCGATCCTAACGTTTATGAAAAAGCCAAAAAGATAGACAAATTAACTTTTGAAGAAATGTTGGAATTATCAAGCTTAGGAGCTAAAGTTTTGCAAATTAGATCTGTGGAATTTGCTAGTAAATATAATATGCCAATAAGGGTAAAATCTAGTTTTACTACTAATGAAGGAACACTTATCAATGGAGAAGAAAACATGGAAGATGCTTTAATTTCTGGGGTAACACATACCAGTGATGATGCGAAATTAACGATTAGAAAAGTGCCTGATATTCCAGGCATTGCGGCAAAGATTTTAGATCCCATTAGCTCAAAAGGCATTGAAATAGATATTATTATCCAAAACGTTTCTGAAGATAAAACTACAGACTTTACCTTCACTGTTAAGCGCGAAAAGTCTCAAGAAGCAAAGAAAATTCTTTCAAATTTATCTAAAGAATTTGGAGGCGGGGAAATTGAGTTAAACGAAGATATCAGTAAAGTTTCATTAGTTGGAGTTGGGATGAAATCACATGCCGGAGTTGCTGCTACTATGTTTAAAACTTTGGCTAAAAAAAATATAAACATTGAAATGATTTCAACTTCTGAGATTAAAATATCTGTTGTGGTTAAAGAGGATCTTGCTCATGAGGCAGTGAAGTCTCTTCACGATGCTTTTAATCTTGAAAAGTAATAGGAGAGGTGGCTGAGTGGTTGAAAGCGCTCCCCTGCTAAGGGAGTATGTGGTAATCCTGCATCGAGGGTTCGAATCCCTCCCTCTCCGCCATATTTATTGGTAGAGTAGTTGATCAAATGAAATTAAATCAAAAAAAATCTGACAAACTTTTTTTAAAAGCTCAAGAATTAATTCCAGGAGGAATTTTCGGACATTATAAATATGCCGTAAGAGAGGAGGGGCCTAAGTTCTTTTCGAAAGCAAAAGATGCATATTTTTGGGATATAGATGGAAATAAGTATTTGGATTTAATTTGTGGCTGGGGTCCAATGATTCTTGGCTATAACAATCAAAAAATAGACCAAGCCGCACGAACACAATATGACTTAGGAAATACGGTAAGTGTAGCTTCTCCGATAATGATAGAGCTAGCCGAAACATTAACGGATATGATCGATATTGCTGATTGGGCTCTTTTCGGAAAAAATGGAGGCGACAGCACTCAATTAGCTGTAATGGTTGCAAGAGCAGAAACAGGAAAATCAAAAATTCTAAAAATAAATAATGGTTATCATGGAGCCAATGGATGGATGCAAAATAGTAGCAATCCTGGGATTATTAATTCTGATAGCGATGAAGTTCTTTCTGTTGAATGGAACAGTACCAAAGAATTTGATGAAATGATTTCTTCCTTTAGCAGTGAAATCGCTTGTTTTATCTCCAGCCCGTATGATCATCCAACATCAAAGGATAATACTCTTCCTGATGAAGGATATTGGGAACACATTCAAAAAAAGTGCAGGGAACATAATATCGTTATGATAGTCGATGATGTTAGAACTGGATTTAGAATTGATCTTCAAGGCTCTCACAATGCTTTTGGTTTTAGCCCGGATTTAGTTTGTTTAGGTAAAGCTATGGCTAACGGTTATCCAATTTCTGCTTTAGTTGGTAAAGATTCTTTAAAAGATGCAGCAAACAAAGTTTATTTTAGCGGAACACAATTCTTTAATTCAGCTCCTATGGCTGCATCCAAAGCTACATTAGAAGAACTACAAAAAGTAAATGCCATTGAAATCATGAATACAAATGGAGAAAAGTTAAAAAAAGATCTAACCCTTGCTGGAGATAATTTTGGATTAAAAATGAAAGTAACTGGGGTACCATCAATGCCTTATTTTAGAATTGAAGACCAAAATAAAGATTTTCATATTCAATGGACAGATGAATGCCTCGCGCGCGGTCTGTATCTGACAAGTTATCATAATCATTTTCTATCTGTTTCTCATGGCGAAGAAGAAATAGACAAAATTGTTAGAATTGCTTCAAATGCCTTTGAAGCTGTAGTCTCTTAGTTTAGAAATAAATTTATAATTAATTCAAATTTTTAATTAAACTGAATATTCTTTTTTTTATAATAAGATATGGATTCTTTTGAACTGCAAGAACTCAAAACCGCTCTTCTTGATGAAATTCAAAATGCTTTTAAGGATAAAAAAAACCCAATGCTTGTAGAATACGAAGAACAAACAGAAAATTTGCTTGCATTAGCTGAAATAATGTCAAAAGAAAAAGATCTAATGCCTCAAGAAAATTTTGATCTTGTTATGGGTCAAGATTATGTGATCCTGCAACTTGAAAGATGGATAGAGGACAACCAAAAGATAATTTCACACTGGAATGATAATGAAGAAAGCCTCAAAAAACATTGATTTAGAAAGCATTAATAGAATTATTGAAATGGCTTGGGAAGACAGAACTCCTTTTGAAGTTATAGAAAAAGAATTTTCTATAAGTCACGGAGAGCTCATATCTATAATGAGAAATAATTTAAAGTCCTCTAGCTTTAGACTATGGAGAAAAAGGGTAAATGGAAGAAAGACTAAACATGGAGCAATTAGAAATTTTAAGGTTGGTCGCCATAGGTGTGACAGACAGGGTAAATTAGGCAATTAAAAGCGATACTTAAAATCTAAGCCTAAAATATTTCTGTCGAGTACTTTTCCTCTGTATGTAAGAGATTCACTAAAATTAGATAAATTCAATCCAACATCAATATTAGAATTGATATTAAAATCAAAATTTAAAATAATTCCGTAAAAATCCTCATTGGTAACACCCCATGAGTTTTTATCTCCACTATCATCTTTATTGAAATCCCCATAAAACAACGAAAACTCAACTTTTGTAAGATCATTTACCTCCCCATTATATGAAAGATGAATATAGTTTGAATCCCCGTCTATAAAAGCTCCTAGAGGACTACCTTTATATCTATAACCATTACTGTAAGTGCTGTGCTCATAAATAATATTTGTTCTGCCCTCAGTACCAGGAATACCTTTGCCAAGTCCATCATAAAAGGTATCGAAGTACTCTAAATTGATACTGTTCAATCTTCCATCAGTGAGGAAAATGAACTCTGATCCAAATATATAAAATGTTCTCCAAGGCCAATAATCTGAACCATCTTCACCAATATATTGACCATAAAAACTCCATACTAACTCATTGATATTAAAGGCATATTTCAAATCAAAGCCAGCTAATTCATTATCGATGTTATCACCTGTATCGTTTACTCTTTTTGATTCATCGCCAATAAGGGAATCCCATAAGCTTTCTAAGCTATTATCTTGTCCTTCTCCACCAAACATAATTGTCCTTGTCAGTCCCACCGTAAAACCATTTACAGGATTAAAAGATATTCTGGTACCAACTAACAAAGGATTTTTTATTTCCCTGTCTTCTTCCAATTGATTTATGAAAAAGGAAAAATTAATTTTTCCAAAGCTTCTTATAAGCGGCAGTGATGAAGAAAATCCATCTAAGGACCTAATAAAAAGCCCAGGAGAGGATTTAGAAAAGTTTGATAGAATCAAACTACCGTGGTGAGAAGGTCCCCACCATCTATCGTAGTTTCCTACCCCAAAAATAAAATTGCCTGCAACGACTGCCAAGTAAGAGTCGCTAAAGTCGATTTTTTTATCTTCATATGGACTTTCAAACGAAGTTAATGAAATTTTTGCGGCCACTCTATCTCCTAAATAAGAAGATGAAAAAAATATAGAATTTTTATCTTTAAATTTACTATCAATAAACCTAAATGGGTTGAATTCGGAATTTGAAGAAAATCCAAATTCATTTATGAAATTTTTTGATTCTTTCTGAATAACTGAATTTGCAAAATCTATATATTCATTCATTGAAGAAATATTATTAAACATATCTTCGTTAGGATTTCTTATGAGGGCTAAAGGAATAGGATATGCAGATGAGTCAATTGAAAATTGGTTTTTTATTGATAAATACTCTAATTTTTTAACGATAAATTCATCTTTTCCAGTTAGCCAGGGATCAGCAAAGGCCGAAACAGATAAAACACTTATTACAATTAATAATTTATATACACAGTTGATCATTTTACTGATTATCAAGAGACATTAAACTTTATGAAGAAAATATGTACTAGCAACCAGATTTTCTGGTTGCTAATATATTCATTTATTGGATTATACTTATTTTGAGGCGTAGCCCATCACAGCTTTGATTTCTAAGAACTCTTCAAAGCCAAATTCTCCCCATTCTCTTCCATTTCCCGATTGTTTAAAACCTCCAAATGGAGCATCAATACCGGTAGGTTTATTATTGATGTGGACATTACCACTTCTTATTCTTCTTGCTACGCTTAACGCGCGTTCAGGATCTTCAGAAGAAACATATCCTGAAAGTCCATAAGGAGTATCATTTGCTATCTTAATTGCATCTTCCTCGTCCTTATAAGGAATTATGCAAAGTACAGGTCCAAAGATTTCTTCTCGAGCGATTGTCATGTCATTTGAAACATTAGCAAACACAGTTGGTTTAACAAAGTAACCTTGATTGAGGCCTTCCGGCTTTCCAGGTCCTCCAATTACAAGCTCAGCGCCTTCTTCAATACCTTTTTCAATAAGACCTTGTATTTTATTGAATTGCACGTCACTAACTACTGGCCCCATATTTGTAGACTCTTCAGAAGGATTCCCAACTACTATACCTTCAGCTACTGCTTTTGCAGCATCTTTAGCTTCGTCTTGTCTGGAAGCTGGGACGAGCATTCTAGAAGGTGCATTACATGATTGCCCGGTATTATTAAACATATGTGCAGTACCTTTTGAAACTGCTTTTCCAAAATCAGCATCATCTAAAATGATGTTTGCTGATTTTCCTCCCAATTCCTGATGAACTCTCTTAACTGTATCTGCAGAGCCTTTGGCAACTGCTACTCCTGCTCTAGTAGAGCCAGTAAAAGACATCATATCGATTTTTGGATGTGCTGACATTGCTTCACCTACACCCGGTCCATCTCCATTTACTAAGTTGAATACTCCTTTAGGCACTCCCGCCTCGTGTAAAACTTCAGCAAGAAGAATTGCATTGAAAGGTGCGATTTCAGTTGGTTTTAAAATCATTGTGCATCCAGCAGCAAGGGCAGGTCCAACTTTGCAAGAAATTTGGTTTATTGGCCAGTTCCAAGGAGTTATCATGCCAACTACACCGATTGGTTCTTTTCTTATCAAAGCAGATCCTTTTACTTCTTCAAATTTATAATTTTTCAAAGTTTCTAATGCGGTACTAAAATGACCTAAACCAGTTGCCGCTTGGGCTGCCTTAGAAAGACCTATTGGAGCT
>CABXSA010000010.1 GCA_902514765.1 uncultured SAR86 cluster bacterium
CTGACATACCAATCAAAGACATTGATAAGTGTTTGGAACTGGCTCTTTTCCCTATCTTTCTTGACTGTAAAAGTCCTCCCATTCCTTCATAGTCTAGTTGCCCTATTGCAGGACCAGAAAAAACACCTATTTTTTTTGGATCCAATAATGGTTTAATTTCAGTATCCCAATCTCTGCCCATATTTCTCAAGCAATCGGTAACACCGAAAATAGTCATTTGAATTCCTTTGGGATGTTGTCTGGAGTTATACATCTTTGAAAGATTTATTCCTTCAGGCAGTTGTCCCGCAGCATTTACATTCATGACGTCTTTCATTAGTAAATCTGGATCAAAAAGATCTGAATTGACTTTTCTTACTAAAGTTTTCTCAAAAATATCTTTTTCTGATGAAATTTCAGTATTCGTGAGTGAATTTAAGTCTTTCAGCAGAGATTTTTTAGAATTTACGTCAAGATTGTCTATAACTAGTCGTTTGTAAGAAAAATCAAAAGAAGATCTTCCAGCTGAGTTTATGCCTCCAACACTGCAAATAACTGGAAATCTTTTAAAATCTTGCATGTAAAATTTATTTAAATTAACTTATGAGTTTAATTTTACATTATTTAGAGGAGAGGACATGCATCCAGGAATAAACGGACCTAAATTAAAGGATAAGCCGGCCATTATCATGGCGGGAAGTGGTGACGTAATCACTCATCAAGAATTAAATGAATTATCAAATCAAGGGGCTCAATTATTTAGATCTTTAGGCCTTAAACCTGGAGATAGCATGGCTTTTATGATGGAAAACCATAAGTTATTTTTTCCAATCGCCTTTGCTGCTTATCGAAGCGGATTGAAATATACAGCGATAAGTTGGAGACTCCAGTCAAGTGAAGTTGAATATATTGTCAAGGATTGTGGTGCAAAAGTTTTCATTACAAGTAAATTCCTTGAAGAATCTGCAAAGTCTTTAGCTAATTCTTTAGAAGGAGTCCATAAATTCATGCTTGATGGTACAACAGATGATTTTAAGTCTTATGAGGAAGAAATAAAAAATATGCCAGAAACACCTATAGAAGATGAGTGCCAAGGAGCTGCAATGTTATATTCTTCTGGAACAACTGGAAAGCCAAAAGGAGTAAGTCGAGAAATAAGTTTAAATCCTTTACCTTATAAAGCTGATGAAGATGACTTAGGTCTCACTCGTGTTGTTCAAGGATTATATTCTGCTGATGAAGATTCCGTTTACTTATCTCCAGCTCCCCTTTATCACTCAGCGCCAATGGGGTTCAATACAGGATTTCTTGCCTTAGGAGCAACCAGCATTATTTTAGAAAAATTTGATCCTGAGTCTGCATTAGCTGCCATAGAAAAGCACAAGGTCACTCATAGTCAGTGGGTTCCAACAATGTTTATAAGATTTTTAAAAAGTGATCCGGGGATTTTAAATAAATATGATTTGTCATCTCATAGAATAGCAATTCATGCTGCGGCACCATGCCCTGTAGAGGTAAAAGAAAAAATGATAGATTGGTGGGGCCCCATTATCAACGAATACTATGCAGGAACCGAATTCAATGGTTTTGTTGCATGCAATTCAGAACAATGGCTCTCTCATAAGGGTACAGTAGGTCAATCCTTGCTTGGTCCAATACATATTTTAGATGATGATCAAAATGAAGTACCTGTAGGAGAAGAGGGTACTATTTATTTTGAAGGACCTACTGCAAATGGATTTTCTTATCACAATGACAAAGAAAAAACCAAAGGTGCTACTTCAAAACAAGGCTATACAACCTTGGGGGATATAGGTTATTTAGATGAAGATGGTTTTCTATACTTAACAGATAGAAAGGCTTTCATGATCATTTCTGGAGGAGTGAATATTTATCCAAAAGAGACAGAAGACGCATTAATCATGCATCCTAAAGTTGCTGATGTTGCTGTTTTTGGCGTACCTAATGAAGAAATGGGTGAAGAGGTTAAAGCTGTAGTTCAACCAGAAGACATGAATCTTGCTGGAGAAGATCTAGAGGCTGAACTTATGGCGTATTGTCGTGCAAATATATCTCATGTGAAGTGTCCCAAATCCATAGATTTCAGAGAAGAACTACCTAGACATCCTACCGGGAAACTTTATAAAAGACTTCTTAAAGATGAGTATTGGAAAAATTAATCAATACCTATGTAAGCTTCACAACTTTCTAAAGTTTGCATAATTAAAGTATTAATTGTCATAGGTCCAACTCCGCCAGGAACGGGAGTGTAAGCAAATGATTTTGAAATAACTCCCTCAAGATCAATATCACCACATTTTTCAGGATGATATCCTGCATCAATAACAACAGCATTATCTTTGATCCAGTCACTTTTAATGAACTTCGGAATTCCGACTGCACCAACTATGATATCTGCTGTAGATATAATTTCAGGCAAATTTTTAGTTTTAGAATGACAAATAGTTACTGTCGCATTTTCATTTAATAACATCATCGCCATAGGCTTTCCCAATATAGGACTTCTTCCAACAACAACCGCTGATTTTCCTTCAAGAGGGATTTCATATTCTTTCAAAAGACGCATGATTCCATAAGGGGTGCAAGAACCATAAGCTTTTTCTTGCATACTCATTCTTCCAAATCCTAAACTAGTTACTCCATCAACATCTTTTTTTACATCTATAGCATCAAAACAAGATCTTTCATCGATATGTTCTGGAACTGGATGCTGTAACAATATTCCATGAACATCCTTATTGGAATTTAGCTCTTCAATTTTTTTTATCAATTCCGAAGTAGTTGTAGCTTCATCAAGTTCAATTTTCATAGAGTCCATTCCAACTCTTTTGCAAGCATTACCTTTCATTTTGACATAGGTTGCAGAAGCAGGATCACATCCAACTAAAATTGTTGCCAATATAGGTGTGGAATGATTTTTAGCTTTAATCTTTTCGACACGTTTTGAAAAATCTTTTTCTGATTTCAGGGATAATTTTTTTCCGTCGAGTACTATGGCCATGGTTATTTGTTATCATACCACCCCTTATTTAAAAATTAACGGGGTGTAGCGCAGTCTGGTAGCGCGCCTGCTTTGGGAGCAGGATGTCGGGGGTTCAAATCCCTCCACCCCGACCAAAAAAATAATGACTTTTTTACAAAATAAAACAGCCTTAGTTACAGGTTCCTCTTCGGGCATTGGGCTTGAAATAGTCAAATATCTTTCTAGATTTGATATGCAAATTATTATTACAGCCAGAAGAGAAGGCAAATTATTAGAACTTAAAGAAGAAGTGGAGTCTAACTCAAACTCAAAAGTAATAGTTTTAGTAAAAGATTTGGCTAAATCTGAAAGTCCTCAGGAAATTTATGATTTCTGTCAAAACAATAACTATAAAATTGACTTTTTAGTAAATAATGCAGGATATGGATTTACTGAAGACTTTGATTCTTATAATCTTGAAAAACTTGATGATTTTCTAAATGTCTTATTGAGCTCTTTGGTTAAACTAACACGTCTTTTTATAAAAGATATGATAGAAAGAAAATCCGGAAAGATTCTTCAGGTATCTTCAATTGCAGGAATAATTCCAAGTGGAAGCGGAGCTATTGGAATTTATGGGAATATAAAGAACTTTGTTAATGAATTTACCATCACCCTTAATAGTACTTACAAAAAATACAATGTACATGTTTGCGCGCTATGTCCAGGTTTTACAGAAACAGGTTTTAATGAAAGGGCAGGATTTAAAATGGAATATTCAGATGTTCCTTCCTTATTCTTAATGTCTGCAAAACAAGTAGCAGAACAAGGTGTAGAAGCTTGTTTGAAAGGAAAAGAAATTTATATTGTTAGAGGAGGATTTAATAAAACAATGATATTTATTTCTAAATTAATTCCAAATAAAGTTTTAAGATTTCTCTTCGGTTCATTAGTTAATTTTGGTAAATAAAGACTAATCGTAAGTATTTTTATACAATAGCAAAAATTTACTCCCGGTAGCTCAGCTGGATAGAGCATCTGCCTTCTAAGCAGAGGGTCGCAGGTTCGAATCCTGCCCGGGAGGCCACTAATGGTGGGCGTAGCTCAGTTGGTAGAGCACTGGTTTGTGGTACCGGTTGTCGTGGGTTCGAGCCCCATCGCCCACCCCAAGAAGAAGAAGGAAATTATGTTCGGTAAAAAAAATAATCTAGAGAAAAAAATAAAATTAAATATTTCATCAAAAGATCTTGAAAGCGATTTCAAAAAAAGGCTTTTATCTCAGCAATCTACCTCTGACTTGAAGGGATTCAGAAAAGGTAAGGCCCCTTTAGATGTCATTGAAAAATACTATGGGGATCAAATTAAACAACGACTTATAATGGATAAAATGGGAGATATCTTCTACAGGAAAATTTCTGAAGATAACATCCCCGTTGTTGGCCAACCTAGTTTTGTTCCAGAATCTTTTGATATAAAAAAAGATATTAAATTTGAGGTTTCATATGAAATTTATCCAGAATTTTCTTTGACAAAAATGGGTTCACTATCCTTCAAAAAGCCAGTTTCAAAAGTTACGAATGAAGACGTTAAGAAAGCTACTAATTTGGTTTTAAAGAGATATGGAAAAACGGAACCAGTTGACCAAGACAGTAAGGAAGGAAATTTTGTCAAAATTGATTTTGAAGGTTTTTTAAATGGTGAAAAATTTGAAGGTGGTGAAGCCCAAGATTATTCCCTTGAACTTGGATCAAAAACTATGATTCCAGGGTTTGAAGAACAAATTGTTGGTATGAAAGCTTCGGAAACTAAGGAGATAGAGGTAACTTTTCCAGATGACTATCAAGCAGAAAATTTAAAAGGCCAAAAAGTAATGTTTAAAATAAACATGAAGGAAGTTTCGGAAGTTAAACTCCCAAGTCTTGATGAGGATTTCTTCAAATCCATAAATATGGAAGTTAAAACAAAAGAAGAATTTAACAAAAAAATAGAAGAACAACTTCAGACTGATTTAAAGGCCAATCTTAAAACTAAAACTAAGCAAAGAATATTTGATGCTTTTGAAAGTTCAAATCAAATTGATATTCCTCAAAGTATGATTATTTCCGAGGCAAATAACTTAAGAAATAATACTGCTCAACAAATGGGATTGGATATTAGTAAATTAGAGAACGATCAATTTCCCATTGATAATTTTAAAGATAATGCTGTTAAAAGAGTTAGATTGGGAGTCTTGATAAATAAATTAATTGAGGAAAATAACATTTCTGTAGACAAAGATACTTTAAAGAAGGAAATCGAAGACAAATCAAAATCATTTAAAGATCCTGAGCAATATGTCAATTGGATATATGGTAATGAAGATCAACTAAAAAATATTGAGTCTTTAGTTCTAGAGGATAAAGTAGCAGAATACTTAGAAAGTAAATCTAAAGTAGAAGAGGAGCCCTTAAGTTTTGAAGAAGTAGTTCCTATGAGTTAAATTAAGCATATGACAAATATAAAAAATCAACTTGTTCCAATGGTTGTGGAACAGACACCGAGAGGAGAAAGAGCTTTTGATATCTACTCTAGACTTCTTAAAGAAAGAGTTATCTTTATTACTGGTCCAATAGAGGATCATATGGCAAATTTGGTCGTGGCACAGTTACTTTTTCTTGAAGCTGAAAATCCTGAAAAGGATATAAACATTTATATAAATTCACCAGGTGGTTCAGTAACTTCAGGTATGTCTATCTACGATACTATGTCTTATATTAAACCTGATATTAGTACTTTGTGTATAGGTCAAGCCTCCAGTATGGGAGCAATTTTACTTACTGGTGGTACGAAAGGAAAAAGATTTGCTCTTCCCAATTCAAGAATAATGATTCATCAACCTTTAGGAGGATTTCAGGGGCAAGCAACTGATATAGAAATTCATGCTCAAGAGATACTCAAAATTAGAACTAAATTGAATGAAATTCTGTCTCATCATAGTGGAAAAGATATTGACAAAGTGAGTCAAGATACTGAAAGAGATAATTTTATGAGCGGTGATGAAGCTGTAAAATATGGTTTAATAGATAAGGTTATTGATAAAAGAGAAAAATAAGTATGTCTGAAAATCAAGAAACAGATAAAAAATTATTTTGTTCTTTTTGTGGAAAGAACCAATCCGAGGTTAAAAAGCTGATTGCGGGACCCTCTGTTTACATATGCGATGAATGTGTATCTCTCTGTAACGATATAATTAAAGAAGATTTAGCTGAAGCAAACCAAGAATCTTCTGAAGAGAAATTGCCTGTGCCTGAGGAAATTAAAGCAATTCTTGATGATTATGTAATCGGACAAGAATCCGCAAAAAAGACATTAGCAGTTGCGGTTTATAACCATTATAAAAAATTAAAAAGCTCTCAGTCTTCCAATGAAGATGTCGAGTTAGGAAAGAGTAACATTCTTCTTTTGGGTCCTACAGGGAGTGGAAAGACTCTTTTAGCACAAACTTTAGCAAGACTTTTAGATGTTCCCTTTACTATTGCAGATGCAACAACATTAACTGAAGCTGGCTACGTGGGCGAAGATGTTGAGAATATTATTCAAAAACTTCTTCAAAAATGTGATTACGATGTTGAAAAAGCTCAAGTTGGAATTGTATATATTGATGAGATAGATAAAATTGCAAGAAAATCAGATAACCCATCAATTACAAGAGATGTTTCAGGAGAAGGAGTTCAACAGGCTTTACTAAAGCTTGTTGAAGGAACTACGGCTTCTGTGCCACCTCAAGGAGGAAGAAAACATCCACAGCAAGAATTTCTTCAAGTTGATACATCAAATATTTTATTTATCTGTGGAGGAGCCTTTTCTGGACTAGAGGAAATTATTAAAGCTAGATCCGAAGAAAGAGGTATGGGATTTGAAGCTTCTGTTAAGAAAAAAACACAAGGTTTTGATTCTAAAGTAATTAAAAATTCTCAACCTGAAGATTTAATTAAGTACGGTTTAATTCCTGAGTTTGTAGGAAGGTTGCCTGTAATGGCTACTTTAGACGAACTAGACGAAGATGCTCTTATTACAATTCTAACAGAGCCAAAAAATTCTCTTACAAAACAATTCAAAAAACTTTTTAACATGGAAGAAGTGGAACTTGATATTAGAGAAGATGCTCTTCTAGAAATAGCTAATCTTGCTATAGAAATGAAAACAGGAGCAAGAGGTTTGAGATCAATTTTAGAAAAATCTCTTTTAGAAACAATGTACGAGATTCCATCAATTGATAACCTTGAAAAAGTTGTTTTAGATGCTTCTTGTATTGTTGGTGATTCAAAACCTTTATTGGTATACGAAACTGATTTAGATTCAAAAAAATTACAGTAACTTGTTTTTTTTAGTTAAGACCCTATATAAATAATGAGGTTATTATGAACATTCCATTAGTCCCCCTTAGAGATGTAGTTATTTTTCCTGGCGTAGTCACTCCATTATTTGTAGGTAGGGAGTCATCTATTAATTCACTACAAAAAGCGATGTCAGATGACAAATCTGTAATGTTGGTAGCGCAGAAAGAAGCAAATACAGAAAACCCAAAACAAAAAGACCTTTACGAAATTGGTACAGTTTCCACTATATTGCAGTTAATAAAACTTCCTGATGGAACTTATAAAGTTCTTGTAGAAGGAATTAAAAGGGCAAAATTACAAAACCTAGAAGTGGGTAAAAATATACTTCAGGCAGAAGTAGATATTCTTGAAGACTCTGAAATGGATGAAGATCTTCAAAAAAGCTACGTTAACACTTTGCAATCTCAGTTTAGGGAACTTTCTAAGACATCCCAAAAAGTAAGACCTGAGATAGCAAATCAAGTTAGATCTATAGAAAGACTAGATAAATTAATTGATTCCCTTGTAGGGCACTTGTCTATTTCTATCTCGGATAGACAGATTTTACTTGAAGAGCTTAACTTAGAAGATAGATCTAAAAATTTAGTAAATCTTCTTGAGACACAACTTGATCTTACTCAAATGGAGAAAAAAATTCGAAATAGAGTTAAGAAACAAATGGAAAAAAGTCAAAAAGAATATTATTTAAGCGAACAGATGAAGGCCCTCAAAAAAGAGATGGGCGAAGGAGATGACCTTGACGACGAAGTTGAGATCTTAGAAAAGAAAATCGCAGACTCTGGTATGCCTGATGATGCCAAAGAAAAAGTAAATACTGAGTTGAATAAATTTAAGTTAATGCCACCCATGTCAGCAGAAGCCTCTGTAGTTCGTGGATATATAGATTGGATGACCAGTATTCCTTGGAAAAAGAAGTCAAAAATTCAAAAAAATATTGAAAATGCTAGCAAAGTACTCGAGACTGATCATCACGGTTTAGAAGAAGTTAAAGAGAGAATTCTTGAATATTTAGCTGTTCAAAAAAGAGTTTCAAAACTCAAAGGGCCGGTCTTATGTTTAGTTGGTCCTCCAGGTGTCGGTAAAACTTCCTTAGGCGAATCAATTGCAAGGGCTACTGGTAGAAAATTTACAAGAGTTTCTCTTGGAGGGGTTAGAGATGAAGCTGAAATTAGAGGCCATAGAAGAACTTATATCGGATCTATGCCAGGTAAAATTCTCCAAAAAATGTCTAAAGTTGGTGTTAAAAATCCACTCTTTCTGCTTGATGAAATAGACAAAATGGGAATGGACTATAGAGGCGATCCTTCATCAGCCCTATTGGAAGTTTTGGATCCAGAGCAGAATCATACTTTCAATGATCATTACCTTGAAGTTGATTATGATTTATCTGATGTAATGTTTGTGTGTACTGCAAATTCATTAGATATACCAGCACCACTACTAGATAGAATGGAAATTATAAGGCTTCCAGGCTATACAGAAGATGAAAAATTAAGTATTGCAAAGGATTATTTAGTTAAAAAACAACTAAAGAATAATGGTCTTGATGAAGAAGAAATAAACATTTCCGATAATTCAATACTAGATGTTATTAGATATTACACTAGAGAAGCTGGAGTTAGATCCTTGGAAAGAGAGATTGCAAAAATTTGTAGAAAAACAATCAAAAAAATAGCAGATTTAAAAGATAAAAAATTAATAAAAATAACGCCAAAAATTCTCGAAGAAATTTTAGGTGTTAAAAAGTTTGATTATGGCGAAGCTAAAGATAAAGATAGAATTGGACAAGTAACAGGGCTTGCCTGGACTCAAGTAGGAGGAGAACTTTTGACTATAGAAGCATCTGCTTTTAAAGGTAAAGGGAAAATAATTAAAACTGGTAAGTTGGGTGATGTAATGCAAGAGTCTATCCAAGCTGCAATCTCTGTTATTAGAGCGAGATCAGAAACATTAGGAATAAATCCAGATTTTCATGAATTACAAGATCTACATATTCATGTTCCAGAAGGAGCAACACCAAAAGATGGCCCCAGTGCAGGAATAGGTATGTGTACTGCAGTTGCGTCAGTACTTTCTGAAATTCCTGTAAGAGCTGACGTTGCAATGACGGGAGAAATTACCCTCAGAGGAGAAGTATTGAAGATTGGAGGCCTTAAAGAAAAGCTATTAGCTGCAAAAAGGGGAGGGATAAAAACTGTTCTAATTCCTGAAGGAAATGTAGGTGATTTAAGAGAAATCCCTGACAAGATAAAAACAAAGTTAGAGATTAGACCGGTAAAATGGATCGATGAAGTTTTTGATCTTGTTTTAACTGAAAAACCTAAACTTTGGGAAGAAAAAGCAGAAAATGCAAGTAAAAGTTCAAGAAGAAGAAAAACACGAAAAGATAAGCTTGAAACCCACTAAAAAAGGTGTTTTAAGCTCTAAAACTCGCTTGACAGAAATATATCTACATGTCTAAATCACTTTATTGACATTGCGTCTAAAGATTTTAACAACTTTATTTAGGAGAGAGACAAGTGAATAAAGCCGAACTAATAGAAGCAGTTGCTGATGCGACTGATACCTCAAAAGCAGAAGCCAGCAGAACATTAGATGCTGTGCTTGATTCAATTGCAGGAGCTCTAAGCAAAGGAGATTCTGTTGCTCTTGTTGGTTTTGGAACATTTAATGTAAGAGAAAGAGCAGCAAGAATGGGCAGAAATCCAGCAACCGGAGAAACTATCCAAATTGCAGCCTCAAAAGGAGTTGGTTTTAAAGCCGGAAAAAGTCTCAAAGATAGTTTATAAACTTATTTTTTAAAACGCGTCCTAATGATTTAGGGCGCGTTTTTATTTTATAATTCTAATATGTCTGCACTTCAAAATATTAGAAAAGGCCTTTCGTCTACAGGCTCATCAATTATTGTTGCAATTTTAATTTTTGGATTAGTAGCAACTTTTGGAGGCTTTTTAACAGATCCATCAGCTCCCTCAAGCTCTCCTTTAAAAATCAATGGAAAAAGCATTTCTTTTGGAGAATTTAATTTGGAATTTACCAGGTTATCCTCAATATTTTCTGATAATGACTTTTCTGAGGAAATAATTAGTGAAATTGCGCGAAATTCAATAATCTCTAAAGAATTGGTATATCAAAAAGCTTTAGATCTAAATATGAATGCTTCAGAAGATTTTATAAATGATTTGATAGCAAATGATATTTCATTTCAAACGAACAATGAATTTGATACGGTTTTATTTTCTGGATATATGGCAAGACTTGGTCTTTCGGTAAATGATTATAGAGAGATAGTTAAATCAAGATATTTAGCAAAAAGTCTTAATGATTTTATAACTCAATCTGAATTTTCTCTAAACTCTTCAGCATTAAATTTTATTCGTGCTACTAATCAACAGAGATCCTTAAGCTTTTATAAATTAGATTTAAATAAAATTTCGGCGAAAGAGAATGTACCTGATTCTAATATATTAAATTATTATCAGCAGAATCAATTTAGATTTATTGAGCCTAAGAAAGCTCAACTAAATTTTATTTTGTTAGATTCAGACAGCTTTATAGATTCGGTACAAATCACTGAGCAAGAAATTTTGGATGAAAGAAATTTCCTGGAAAATGAAAATCAGAATTCTCAGACTAGAGTTAGTCATATCCAGCTTAGTTACTCTTCCAGTGAGGAAAAAGAAGAAAAATTAAATACTGCCAGTAATATTCTTAAAGAACTTTCTGGATCAAAATCTTTTGAATCTTTCGCTATAGAATATTCAGATGATTTTGGAAGTAGCAATAACGGAGGAGACTTAGGTTTTACTGATGGAACAATTTTCCCTGAGGAATTTGAAAAGGAAATAAAAAATTTATCAGTAGATGAAGTATCTCAAATAATTGATTTACCTGGTTCTCTTCATATATTAAAGATTACCGAAAAGAATGAAGTTTTACTCACCGATAACAAGATTAAGGAATTAATTCTTTCCAACAAATCACAAGAAAGACTTAATAAAATCTTAGTAAATATTGAAGATAATTTCTTAGGCTTGAAACTTGAAAAGCTTGGAACTGAGTTAAATTTAGAGATAAACAATACCAGGCTGTTTGATCAAAACAACCCTCCTGAAGAACTTATATCGTTCAATATTTTTGATGATGTATTTAATCAAGATTTAATTAGTACAGAATTTTTTGGGCCTTATGAAGACAACGAGGGAAATTTTCTTTTATATGAAATTATTAACATTAAGCCAGAAACATTGCTCTCTCGGTCTGCAGCAGAGCCTGAAATTAAAAAAATACTACAATTTGAACAAGCACAAGAAACCATTTTAAAAGATTTGGATAAATTTGAATCAAAAGCAAAAGAAAAAGATCTATCTGAATTTATTTCTTACTCTTTAATTAGAAGAGACAGCAGTCTATTACCTGATAGTGTATTGAGAGATTTATTTTCTGTTACTCTTGATGAGCCTGTATTTATATCCAAACAAGATGATGGCGATGTTTACGTTGCAAGATTAACTAGAATAAAGAATTCTAATGATCTTGCCAAAAAAGAAGATATTGATGCTGCTAAAAACTCTTTAAAAACACTAACATCTAGGACATATTTAGATACTTTTTTTAAAGAATTAGAATCAAATTCAAATATCAATTAACTTCTGATAGATCTCCCATAGCAGTGATATTGAAACCTGCATCTACATAAAGAATTTCACCCGTTATTCCACTTGCCAAATCTGAACAAAGAAAAGCCGCAGCATTTCCTACTTCCTCAGTTGTTATATTTCTTTTCAGAGGAGCTCTAGATTCATTGTATGAGAGCATTTTTTTAAAACTCTTAACTCCTGAAGCAGCTAAAGTTTTTACAGGTCCGGCAGAAATTGCATTAACTCTAATCTGATCAGAACCCATACTATTAGCAAGATATCTAGTTGTTGATTCTAAAGCAGCTTTTGCAATCCCCATGACATTGTAGTTTGGTAAAGTTCTTTGTGCTCCAAGATAAGAGAGAGTTAATAATGAGGCATTTCTATTTTTCATTAAATACTTAGCTTTTTGGGCAAGAGCGGTAAAGCTAAAAACACTTATATCGTGGGCAATCTTAAATCCTTCTCTGGTAGCAACATCCACGAAATTTCCATCTAGCTCATTTGCTGGGGCAAATCCAACAGCATGAACTATTCCATCTAAATATCCCCATTTAGCTTCAACTTCTTTAATCAGAGAATCTATTGAATCATCATCACTTACATCGCATTCATAATAATTTTTACATCCCAGAGGATCTCCAACCTGGGAGACTTTTTTTAATAATCTCTCGCTTTGATAAGATAAAAATAAATCTGCTCCTTGATCAGCCATAGATTTTGATATACCGGCTGCAATAGAAAATTTGTTCGCTACACCAACGATTAAAAACTTTTTATCTTTAAGGAATGACATCAAAAATAATTTTAACATTGCAATTGGTAAAAAAGATTTTTTATCGTAATTTAAATCAAATATAATCATTTTCTTCCCATGAAAAATTTTTTACTATTTTTTTTAATTTTTTCTTTTTTTGGAACTTTATTTGGAGAAGTTACTGAGGATGTTTACGTAACTGGTAGTTCATTTAAGAAATCTTCATTATTGGTTGCTAATCCAATATCTTCGTTTGATTTAGATGATATTAAAAATAGAGGAACTCTTCATATTGAAAACTTTCTTAGTGTTTTACCTCAAATAAATCCAAGTAATTCATCTTTTCACTCTAATAAAGCAACTGGGACTGCATCTGTTAGTTTAAGAGGTCTAGGAGGTACCAGGACCTTAGTTCTCTTGAATGGAAAAAGACTTTCTCCTGGAACGCCAATGAATGGCACAGCAGAGCAAGATTTAAGCCAAATTCCTTTCTCGTTGATTAAGAAAGTTGATGTTCTTACAGGAGGCAAGTCAACGATTTATGGTTCAGATGCAATAGGTGGAGTAATTAATTTTCAACTGGATAGAAAATTTTCAGGCATAGATATCTCATATCAGCATTCTTTTTATAATCATCAAAATGATGAAAACAATCTGAGAGCTCTGCATATTTCTAACAATTATGATTTGCCTCCTAAATCTGTATCCGATGGTCATAAAAATGCTATGCAAATTTCTTTGGGATATGAAATTTTTCAAGATATTCATCTTACTTCTTTCTTTAATTATAGGTCTGTTGACGAAGTCACTTGGTCTCAAAGAGAAATAAGCGTCTGTGCTTTGAGTGGAAATAATACTTGTAGGGGCTCAAGTACATCGCCCGAGGGTAAATTTAGTGAAAATAGAGTTGGGGGGAAAAACTTTTACGTGCAAAACGATACCTTTGTTGAGGGTACAACTCTATATAATTTTGCGTCAAAGAATCATTTTCTTAGACCCGATGAAAAAAATGATATAGGAATCTTACTGACTTTTGAAAATCTTAAGAATCATATTTTCAATTTAGATTACTTTAAGACATCTCATAAAACTACTGGTCAATTAGATTATTCTGGAGTTTTTAGACTTTCTGTAGATCTTCCTTGTAACAATCCTTTTTTATCAAATCAACAATTTAATACAATTTGCACAAATAACGGTTTGTCATCATCAGATACTGCTCCTCTATATATCAGCAGAAGAAACATTGAAGGCAATCCAAGAAGACAAAGCTTTAAGCATTCCACGGATAGGGTAGTCTTCGATGTTGAAGGTAAAATTAACAATGACTGGTTTTATAATTTTAGTCTTCAAAGTTCAAGAACAACTGCTGATTTTACTTACTTCAACGATATTTCTAAATCTAGAGCAACAAATGCATTAAATGTAACAGGATCGGCATCAAATCCTGCTTGTGTATCAGGGGGTAATTGTAAACCTTGGAATATTTTTAGATTTACAAACGGTAATGTACAGAATTCAGCAGCATTAGGCGTCACTCAAGAAGCTCTAAACTACATATCAACGAATTTGAATGTAGATGCCGAATTGACTGAAAATCAGTATAGGTTTGTGACCTCAAAATCTTTTACATTAGAGAATTCAATTTTACCTTCTTTAGATTTAGCCTTAGGTATTGAATATAGAGATTTAAATTTAGAGAAAAATGCGGAAGATTTCTCTGACGGAGCGGGTCAACAATATCCTCATTCAAGCTTGTATGGAGACTTAGAGGTCAAAGAATTCTTTTCAGAAATTTATTTGCCTTTAGTGACAGACACCAATTTAAACTTAAGTATTAGGTATTCTGATTATTCATTAGAAGACGATGCTTTGACTTACGACTTAGGACTGGTCCATCTGTTCAGGGATAAACATACACTTAAATTTTCACAGCAAAAAGCTATAAGAATGCCAGATATTAATGATCTTTATAGTCCTACAAAAGTACAACAAACTTTTCTAGACAGTGATCCTTGTTCTGGAGTAAATCCTCAAAGATCTTATTCTGATTGCTCGAGAACTGGGGTAACTCAATCTTTATACGGAACAATTTCAAATACTGAAGATCAAGTCAATTCTCTTGTAGGCGGTAATCTAAATTTACGACCTGAAATTGCAAATACCAATAGCTTAAGTTACCTTTTTTCTGATGAAATTGATTTGGAAATTGATTTTTATTCAATTTCTCTAAAAGATAAAATTGGAACAGCAGATGCTTCATTTATTTTAAATAGATGTTTGGATTCTGGAGAACCTTATTTTTGCAATCTAATAGAGAGAAATTCAACAACAGGAACTTTTTACGAAGGAATAGGAAAAATTGCCTCACCACTTTTAAATGTATCCAGTCAAAAAATTTCCGGTTTAGATATAAATATTGTTAAGAGACTTTTTATGGGTTTTGGCGAATTAAGAATTAATAATTTTCTTTCTTACTTGCTTAAAAATGACATTCAGCTTAGATCATCACTACCGATTGAAGATTGCAAAGGTAAGTATGAAAATACCTGTGGACTACCATCACCAAAATTTCAAAATGTACTTAACATGAAATTTATTTATAAAATTTTACAATTTGATACTTCAACAAATCTCACATTCCGTTACATTGATAGCGTTAAAGACTCAAATGCGACCAATCCTATTGATTTCAGTAGTTTTTATTATCTAGATACAAATTTTTCAATAAATTTGATTGACGATATAAATTTTTCTTTTGGTATCAATAATATTCTAGATAAGAATCCACCTTTAAACGGGAGATCTATCAATTATGTACCCGGGAACGCAAATACTTACCCATCTTATTATGATCCACTAGGAAGATTTATTTATCTAAATATTTCAAAGAGAATTAATTGATGCATTGGTTAATAATACTTTTTTTATTTCTTGTTGGTTGCTCAGGAAACACTGATCAGAAATCAAAAGTTGATCTTTATTCAGAGAAAGGAATTTTACTTCTTGGAAATGGTACAGAACCTTCTGGAATAGATCCTCATATTGTTACAGGAGTTCCAGAACATAAAATATTGTTAGCTCTTTTGGAAGGGCTAGTTATTTTTAATCCAAAAAACAACGGAGTGCTTCCTGGAGTTGCATCAGATTGGATGATAAGTGAGGATGGCTTAACTTATACTTTTATTTTTAATCCAGAGGCAAAATGGACAAACGGTGAATCAGTGAAACCTGAACATTTTGTTTATTCTTGGGAAAGAATTCTTTCACCTGAGCTAGGTGCGCAGTACGCAGACATGCTTTATGTCTTAAAAAATGCAGAAAACTTTCACAAAGGCCAAATAAAAGCTCCAGGTACTTTAGTTTCTACAATCAATGGGAGTGAATTACTAACAATAATTACAAGTTCTGAGCATGATTTAAGCATAGGAAATATTATTAGTCTTGAAGGTTTTTCCAATACTGGAGGTATTCCTTCAGACAATATAAATAAAACCTTTTCTATATTGAGCGTGCCTAGCAGTAAAACTTTTATGGTTTCTTTAGGTATGAATGCAAAGTCAAATGCGACTTCGTCAGCTGCAACTCTAATAAAACCTTTTAATGATTTCAACAAGGTCGGAGTTTCTGCCTTTGAAAATAAGCTTGTTGTTACATTAGAAAATCCTACTCCTTATTTTTTAAATATTTTGACTCATTATTCAACTTGGCCAGTTCATCCTGAAACTGTAGAAAAATTTGGTGGAATGACCAATAGGAATAATAAATGGACCAGAGTAGAAAATTTCATTGGCAATGGTCCTTTTAAATTAGATTCATGGGAGATCAATAAATCTCTCAAAGTGTCAAAAAATTTTCTTTATTGGGGTAATGATTCAAATAAAATTAATGGTATAGAATTTCTTCCTATTGATAATGAATTAACCCAAGATCGTTTATTTAGATCTGGTGGAATTCATTTAGCAAATACTGTTCCAACAGAAAAAATAATTAGATACAGAAAAGAAAGACCAAAGGAATTAGTTGAACATAATTATTTTGGAACTTATTACTACAGAATCAATACAAATAAATTTCCATTGAACGATGTAAATTTCAGAAAGGCATTATCTTTATCTATAAACCGAGATTTAATTGTAAAAAGTATTCTAAAAGGTAATCAAAAAGTATCTTATTCTTTCACTCCTCCAGATGAAAATAGTTATAACCCAAACACTAAGCTGGAATTTAATCCAGTTAAGGCAAAACTACTTCTCAAAGAATCAGCATATGACATAAATAATCAGCCTCTTGAGGTGCTCTATAATACTTCCGAAGGTCATCAGAAAATCGCTCAGGCTATTCAAGAAATGTGGAAAAAGCATTTAGGGTTGAATGTAGTTTTAACTAATGTTGATTGGAAAGTTTATTTAGCAAGAGAAACTCAAGGAGAATTTGATATATCTAGAGCTGGATGGATTGGTGACTATCCTGACCCTTTTACTTTCCTAGATATGATGGTTACTGATAGGGGAAACAATAAAACTGGCTGGAGTAATACTAAATATGATGAAATTTTAAATAATGCAGCTTCAAAAATTTCACCAAAAAAGAGATATGAACTTTATGAGGAAGCAGAAAAAATTTTGATAGATGAACTGCCTGTCATTCCTTTATATACTTACACTAGAACATATCTTTTAAGCGAAAGGGTTAAAAATTGGCAAAACAATATTTTAGACACAAATCCATATCAATTTCTAAGTTTGGAATAATATTTTGATTCAATTAATCTTAAAAAGATTATTCACTTACATTCCTGTTTTATTAGTTGTGGTCATTATTACATTCTTAATGATCCATGCTGCACCAGGAGGCCCCTTTGATGCTGAAAGGGTGGCTTCACCTGAAATAATTGAAAAATTAAATGAAGCTTATAATTTAGATAAACCAATTCACGTTCAAATTTATAATTATTTATTTAATGCTATTCAAGGAGATTTTGGTCCATCCTTTAAATATCCTGGTAGAACAGTTACAGAACTCATTATGTCAGGATTACCGACAACTATTGAATTAGCCATTTACTCAATTCTTTTCGCAATCTTTTTAGGAGTGATTTCTGGGCTTGTAGCTTCATTAAATCCAGGAAAAATTTTAGATATTGTGCCGATGTCCATTTCGTTGCTAGGCATTTGCATT
This sequence comes from uncultured SAR86 cluster bacterium, assembly GCA_902514765.1. Lineage (GTDB taxonomy): Bacteria > Pseudomonadota > Gammaproteobacteria > Magnimaribacterales > AG-339-G14 > MEDG-81. The sequence continues at coordinate 17,920 of CABXSA010000010.1, forward strand.
CCTTCAATTATTCTAGGACCAGTATTGGTTTTAATTTTTGGAATTTGGTATGAAGTTTTACCTGTTTATGGATGGGGCGATAATCCCGGCGATAAAATTCTGCCTACAATAACCCTTGGCACTGCCTATGCAGCTATTTTTGCAAGACTTACTCGTGGAGGGATGTTAGAAATTCTCGGTCAAGATTATATAAGAACCGCAAGGGCAAAAGGTCTTTCAGAGATTAGGATTGTTATTATTCATGCTTTAAGAGGTGGAATTTTACCAGTCATAAGTTTTTTAGGGCCCGCAATTGCCGGACTACTTGCAGGTTCTTTTGTAGTTGAAACCATATTCCAAATAAATGGAGTGGGTCGTTTTTATGTTCAAGCAGCTTTTAATAGAGACTACACGATGATTTTAGGAACCTCTATTTTATTTACTTTTATGACTTTAACTTTTGTGTTGATTTCAGATATTTTAGCTTCCTTTTTAAATCCAACTTTGAGAGATTCAGGCGGTCTTGAATAGATGTGGTTAGATTTATTTCAAGAGATCAAACAAAGAAAAATTCTCTTGATTTCTCTTTTGTATACTTTGTTTCTTATATGTATAGCTTTACTTGCTCCTATAATCTCTCCTTATGAAGTATCTGAGCAGAATTTATCTCTAGGAGCTTCTGCTCCATCCTTCCAATATATTTTAGGTACGGATGTTCTTGGTAGAGATCTTTTTTCAAGAATACTTTACGGAAGTAGAATTTCTTTGCTTGTTGGATTTCTTGCTACTTTTGTTGCGTTAACTATTGGTCTTTCATATGGAGCCATATCAGGTTATTTTGGAGGAAAAATAGACTCATTTATGATGAGGTTAGTAGATATATTGGATGGATTGCCTTTTGTTATTTTTATAATTCTCATTCTCGTCATTTTTGGTAGAGATATATATTTCCTATTCATTTCAATTGGAGCTTTCGGTTGGCTTTCTATGGCAAGAATTGTTCGCCTACAAGTTTTAGGTTTAAGAAAAAAAGAGTTTGTAATATCTGCGCAAATTATGGGCGCGAGCTCTTTCAGAATCCTATTTAAACATATCATTCCCAATGTTTTAGGTACTGTAATAATTTATTCAACCTTGCTGGTACCTCAATTTATGCTTTTGGAAGCTTTTTTAAGTTTTTTAGGTTTGGGAGTTCAGCCACCAGATAGTTCTTGGGGAATACTAATCAGAGAAGGAGCTAATACTATGGAAGAGTATTGGTGGCTGCTTATTTTTCCAGCTTTTTTATTTTCTTTAACTCTTTTTGCTTTAAATTTTTTAGGCGATGGTCTTAGAGATATTTTAGATCCAAGAGATACACAAAAATTAGAAAATTAGTTTATTTCCGAAAGCTTCAATTCAATTATCTGACCGGGATAGATTAAAGTTTCATCAGGAATATCGTTCCACTCCAATATCCATTCTTTAGGAATACCAAATTTATTTGAGATCTTAATAATACTATCACCTCGTTTAACAGGATAAACAATGTCATTCTTAGGAATTGTTTTGGGTTTAATTTCTTTAAAATATTTCGGATAAATAAGTATTTTTGTACCAGTTAAAAGAAATTTTGTTGGATTTAAATCATTCCAAATTGACAGATCTTTTATGGTTACGTTAAATCTCTTAGCGATAGACCACATACTGTCTCCTGCTTTAACATAATAAATATCCGGTTTGTTGAGGTAGTCCTTTAACCAACTCGGACCTCTTGGTACCTGCAATTCTTCGTTTTCATATATAGTATCGTCTTTGAGTCCGTTTATTTCTTTTAAAAGAGCAGAATCTATTAGGTATTTTTTTGCAATTGAAGTAAGAGTGTCTCCTTTTTCAACTAAGTACCTGTCCCATTGAACCAATTCAGATGGGTCAATATTACCCAAATTTATTTGAAACCTATCTGCTATGCCTACAGGTAGAAGAATATGAAATGGACCATTAGGATCTGTTGCCCATTGGGTAAAGCCAGGATTTAATTCATATACTACCTCTATTTTTAAACCCGATATGTTTGCTACCTGCATAAGATCTACTTGGGAAGGCAGAGTAACCAATTGAAAATAAGGCCTATTGGGCAAGTTTGGAATTACGATGCTGTACTTATCAGGATTTTTTATAACTTCAGCAAGCGCTAATAGTTTAGGAACATAAGCTTTAGTTTCTTTAGGAAGATTTAACGACCAAAAATCAATAGCCAAGCCTTTAGCTTGATTTTTTTTGATCTCCTTAGAAATTCTATTTGGACCTGCATTATAGGCTGCAATAGCAAGTAACCAATCATCATATTTTGAATGCAATTTTGTTAAGTAATCATAGGCAGCACTAGTTGAAGCGACGATATCTCTTCGGCCGTCATACCACCAATTTTTTTTAAGTTTTTGCTCTCGGGCAGTACTGAGAATAAACTGCCAAATTCCCGTTGCTCCTGTAGAAGACATTGCATAGGGATCAAACTGACTTTCAATAAATGGTAGTAAAGCAAGTTCTACAGGTAAATCCCTTTTAATTGATTCACTTACTGTGTAGAAAAGATATCGTTGACCATTTTTTGCTAATCTATTTATGACATATTGATTGTCATCATATTTCTCAAGTTCATAAATAACTGATGGATGGTCTAAAACATGATCAAAAACCATCCGTTCTCTGATCTCACCCCATAAATCATTAGATGATTGAGTTAGAGATGCAAAACTTAAAAGAAATCCAAAACAAAGAAGAAGATACTTGTTCATACTAAAAATTATCTTTCCAATCTCGGATTGCTGCTAAGATTTCAACGGGTTGTAAGTTTTGTTTGTTAACATAATTCTCAGCATTTTCTTTAACTTGGTCAACAGAAGTTCTTAAAAAAGGATTAATTCTATTTTCTAGGTTAATGTTTGATGGTAAAGACATCAAATTGGAATCTCTTAGAGAAATGACATTTTCATAATATTCCTTTAAATCAATATTGTCAGGTTCCACTTCTAATGCAAAAGTTAAATTACTCAGAGTATATTCATGTGTGCAATAAACTTTAGTTTCTTCAGGTAGATTTGAAAATTTATTCAATGAATTAAACATTTGAAGTGGAGTTCCTTCAAAAAGTCTCCCACATCCACCGGAAAAAAGAGTATCGCCACAAAATAAGGAATCAATATCTTTAGAATAATATGCAATGTGATCAAGAGTATGTCCTGGAGTTTCAAAAATATGAAATTGCGTATCTAAAATTGTAATATTTGAATTCTCTGATAATTCTGAGTCGATACCTTTTATGTGACCTCCCTTAGGTCCATATACTCTCGTTTTCCATTTAGAAGAAAGTTCTGATATTCCTCCGGTATGATCGAAATGGTGATGAGTAATTAGTATTGCTTCAAGATTAAGATTATTTTTTTTTAAAAAACTCTCTACTGCATAGGCATCACCAGGATCAACAACAGCTGCAGAGTTACCTTTTATCAGTATCCAAATGTAATTATCTGAAAATGCAGGGATAGCTTCTATATTAGAAATCATTTTTAAAGTAATATTAACATCTATCTCTTTTCTTATAGATGTCTAAAAATACAATTAAGATTTTTACAGATGGAGCCTGTAAAGGCAATCCTGGATTGGGTGGTTGGGGTGCACTTATAATTGAAAATGGGAAAGAAAAAGAGATTTACGGCGGTAGCCATAACACAACAAATAATAAGATGGAACTAACAGCAACCATAGAGGCATTAAAGTTTTATAAAGACCCAAAAATTATTGAACTTTATACAGACTCAAAATATGTAAAAGACGGAATAACAGAATGGATTATTAATTGGAAAAAAAATGGCTGGAAAAATGCCTCAAAGAAACAAGTAAAAAATTCTGAACTATGGATTGAGCTAGATCAAATGACAAATCATCATGAAGTAAGTTGGTTTTGGGTAAAAGGCCATAGCAATCATAGAGAAAACGATATTGCCGATGCTTTGGCAAATAAAGGCATAGATGAGCTGATATGAGACAGGTTGTTCTTGATACCGAAACTACTGGCTTAGATATTGCTAATGATCACAGAATAATTGAAATTGCTGGAGTAGAATTAGTTAATAGAAAATTAACAAAAAATTCCTATCAAGTATATTTGAATCCCGAAAGAACAGTTGGACCATCTTTCAAGATTCATGGATTATCTGACGATTTTTTGTCTGATAAGCCATCATTTAAAGAAATTTATGGAGAATTTTTAGACTTTATAAAAGACTCAGAATTATTAATTCATAATGCTGAGTTCGATGTCGGATTTTTAAATCACGAACTTAAACTCGCTGATCTTGATATTAAAATTGAAGATCACGTAAATAAAATTACTGATACCTTATCAATCGCAAGAGAAAAACACCCGGGTCAGAGAAATAGTCTGGAAGTTTTAACTGATAGATATCAAGTAACTGGCTATGACAGAAGCTATCATGGTGCTTTGATTGATTCCGAAATTTTAGCCGATGTATATCTTGCTATGACTGGAGGTCAGAGAGATTTGGGATTTCATGAGAATTCTTCAAAAGAACTTCAATCAAGATTTTCTAATGATGCCTCAAACGATTTCAATTTAGTTAAAATCAAAGCTTCAGAAGATGATGTTAATCAGCATCAGAACTACCTAAATTCCTTAAAGATAGATCATGGAAATAACTAGGTTTGCTCCCAGCCCAACAGGACATTTGCATATAGGCGGAGGAAGAACTGCATTATTTTCTTATTTATTTGCAAAAGCAAACAAAGGAAAGTTTCTTTTAAGATTTGAGGATACAGATCAAGATCGTTCCAAAGGTGAATATGTTGACTCTATTCTCAATTCTCTTCATTGGATGCAAATTAAACTTGATTCTGAACCTGTATACCAATCAAAAAAGATTGTTAAACACAAAGAACTTGCAATTGAGCTTTATAAAAAAGGTTTTGCCTATGCTTGTGATTGTAGCGAAGAAACTCTTACGAAAATGAGAGAACAACAAGTAGCTAAAAAATTAAAGCCTAAGTACAACGGGCTGAACAGAAATAAAAATATCGAATTTGCAGAAGGTATGGTTTTAAGATTTAAATTCCCTTTGGAAGGAGAATCAAAATTTAAAGACTTAATTTTGGGTGATATTGCCATTAATAATAAAGAATTTGATGACTTTATAATCCTTAGAAGTGATGGCTCTCCAACTTATAATTTTTCTGCTGCTGTTGATGACATGGATATGAAGATTACAACGGTAATTAGAGGAGATGATCATATTACTAATACTCTTAAGCAAATTAATGTTCTAGAGGCATTAGGCGCAACAATTCCAAGATATGCACATCTTCCAATGGTTTTGGCTGAATCAGGTAAAAGACTTTCCAAAAGAGATGGAGCAGAAGATATCTTGGATTATAAAAAGAAAGGCTATTTGAGCGATGCCTTAATAAATTACTTAGTAAGATTGGGATGGTCTTATGGAGAAGAAGAAATATTTTCTTTAGAAAAACTTCAAAAAATCTTTGATTTAAGCGATGTGAATTCATCTCCATCAAAATATTCTCAAGATTTGTTAAATTGGTATAACAACAAATATTTAAATTTTTTATCTGCTGAAGAATTAGTGATAAAAGTCAAAGAAAATTCAGGGGTTGATTTCAGAGAAATAGATAATGGAAATCTTGCAATCTCATTATTAGCGAAGGGAGCTAATTCCTTAAACCAAATCGCTGAAGATTCAATATACTTTTTTGAAGAACCCCAAATTAAGTTTGATGCTCTTAATGTTGACGCTAATAAAAAAATATTATTTTCTGAATTTTGTAAGCAATTAAAAAAGATAGATTTTGAGAAAAACTCTATAGAAAAATATATCAAAGAATTTTTGCAAGCTAATAATCTAAAGTTTCCTGAATTAGGAAAACCCTTAAGAGTTATCTTGACTGGAAGAGAGAATGCGCCTTCTATTTCAGAACTTTTGTTTATATTGGGCAAAGAAACTTCTTTAAAAAGGATAGAATATACCTTAGATGATTAATCAAAAATTATTAGAAATTCTAGTCTGCCCAAAAACACACTCATCTCTTGTTTTGCATGGAGATGAATTGATCAGCAAAGACGCTAAATTAGCTTACCCAATTAGAGATGGCATTCCCATCATGCTCATAGAAGAAGCCCGAGAATTATCACAAGAAGAGCTTGAGAGGCTTTAATTCTCTGAAGCCAAATCTCTTTTCAATTCATTAGAAGCTAAATTTGCGTGATTAAAAATATTTCTGGCCATTGAAGAATCTTGTTCTTTAGAAAGGGCTGCATATATTTCTTTTCTAGCTTCGTGCAATTTTTTATTTCTTTTATCGGCATAATAAGCAACCTCAATCAAATGAGCTGCCAATTTATATTTTTTATTAGTTAAATTATCCAAAGCTTTTTTAATAATTGCATCGATTCCACCGCTCAGCTCAAGCCATTCTTGGGCTTCATTTTCTCTGGTATCCGGTAACAATCTATCGTATTCACCATCCCACCATCCGCCATACCGTCTCCAAATCATTCTGATTAAAAACTTAGGATCGTCATAAACAGGTCTTAACCAAGGTTTATTTTTAATCTCAGATGAAATTTTTACTTGATGAAAAACTTCGTTTAGAGATTTACCTTTGTTCATCAATTCAAGAGTTTGATCCTCAATATCTTCTAAAAAGTCTGCTGTAGTTGATAAAGCTTCCTGAATTCTATCTTTTCCGTATATGGGTACACCGTGACCTGGAATCATTATTTCTGCATCTTTTTTAATCATCAATTTCAGAGCATCTGACCAATCACTAATATACCTCTGAACTTTTTGTGGATTGCCTCCGTTCGGCACCGCCCAAATGAATAGATCTCCTGGAGCTAGAATTTTTCTCTCTGGGATATACACCCAGGTATGATCGTCAGTTTCACCACGACCATGAAAGAGTTCAAAAGTGCAATCTCCAACTTTAAAAGTATATTCATCTTCAAAGGTTATATCTGGATAGCGGTATTCTTCTGGCCATTTGAAATGAGGAACATTAATAGCAAATTGTCTTTTATTTATTGCGGTGTTCCATCCAAGTGTTTTTTTGTACCTATCAAAATGATCAGGTAATAATTTATGACTATAAACTACAGGCCTTTTTTGATTAGATTTATCAGCATCTTCATCAAATTTTTTAGTAGCAAATATATGATCTACATGATGGTGAGTGAAAACAGCTGCTTTAACATTGCTTTGTGGCCTCCATTTCTTTATTTCATTATAAGCGGAATCTATATCCAAGTGACTTCCAGCATCAATCATTACTAGCCCATCATTTGTGTCAACAACGTAGAACCCTCCAATTCCCTTAATTCCTAATAAGTTATCAGCAAGTTCAGTGGAACCTTCATAGAAGGTGTGTACTGGATGATGATCAAATTTAGTATCTAAAACTCCCTGCCATGCAAGTTCTGATAATTCTTTTAAATTATTCATTATTTCCCCCCATTGAATATGTCTACTAGACGAAGTATCTTAATTATAGATAATTTTTTTGGAGAAAGAGAATGAGTTATAACAAACCTTTGGAAGGAGTAAAAATTGTTGAAATTTCTACAATTGTTACAGCCTCAATGGCCACAATGATGATGGCTGATCAAGGTGCTGACGTCATAAAAATAGAGCAGTCTGGTATTGGAGATCCAATGCGCTACTTAGGAACGCAAAAGGGCGGGGTGTCTGCATTATTTGCGAACTGTAATAGAGGTAAAAGATCGATAGATTTAAATTTAAAAGAGAAAGATGATTTAGAAATAGTAAAAAAACTAATTTCCAATGCAGATATTTTAATCAATAACTTTAGGCCTGGCGTCATGGATAAAATAGGCCTAGGGGAGAGTGATTGTAAAAAATTAAATGATAAATTGATTTATGCTTCCATAAATGGTTTTGGCGATTCAGGTCCCTATTCTAATGCGCCTGCATATGATCACGTCGTGCAAGCCATGGCAGGAGCCACAGATATTCAATCTGACTTTGATGAACCAGCATATATAAAAACGCTTCTGTGCGACAAGATTACGGCTTATACAGTTTGTCAGTCTTTATCATCTGCACTTTTTAAAAGAGAAAGAACTGGTATTGCTGATCGATTGAATTTATCCATGATTGATTCAGCAGTTTTTTTTCTCTGGCCAGATGGCATGATGAATCACACTTTGCTAGATGATGACGTGGTTACGTTACCACCTTTAACTAAGTCTTATAGTCTATATAAATGCAAAGATGGATTTCTTTCTATTGCAGCTTTATCCGATGCTCAATGGTTTGGTATCTTCAGAGCTTTAGGTTTGCCAGAGTACATTGAAGACGCAAGATTCAATAACGCCTTTGCCAGAAGTGAAAATATGGTTGAGTTAGTAAAATCCTTAACAATTTTTGAATCCTTAACAGTAGATGATGCTCTTCAAAAATTACAGAATGAGGATGTGCCTTGCTCTAAAACAATTTCCCTAGATGAATTGATGACTCATCCGCAAATTAAGGCAAACAATCTTTTCCAACTTATAAATAGTGCTTCGCAAGGTAAGGTGCGAGCATTGAGATATCCTACTAAATTTGATGGTAATGAAATGTTCAATAATAAACCTGCACCAGCATTAGGCGAACACAAACAAGAGATCATAGAATCTTTAAGTAATTGAATCCGTTATCCAATAGACAAAGAATCGGCTATGGAGTCGGCGATATTGCTATTTGTTTTTATTGGTCAGGAGTTGGTCTTTACCTTTTATATTTTTATACAGATATTGTGGGCATTAGCCCATATTTAGCTGGTTGGATATATGCCTTAGGTATTGCCTGGGATGCAGTTACTGACCCATTCATGGGTTATTTAGCAGAAAGAACATCTTCCAAGAGAGGAAGATATCGACCATATATTTTTTTTGGGACGATTCCATTAGGTCTATCTTTCGTTTTATTGTTTTGGGCGCCTCCTTTTACAGGACTATCCCTATTTTTATGTTTATTACTTGTTAACGTTTTTCATCGATCATGCTTTACAATTGTTAGTGTCCCTTATTCTTCTTTAACCCCACGAATAACTTCAGATAGCGAAGAAAGAACAAAGTTGACTACAGCAAGAATGATCGGAGCATCATTTGGAACCTTATTGATGTCATCTTTGGGTTTTCCAATAATTAATTACTTTGGTCAAAATGAAGAATCTCTTGGGATAATTTATCTATCATGTTTTGCTGCTTTTTTTGCCATCATTATTCTCTATATTACATATGCATCAGTTAATGAATCCTCCACAAATGAAGTTAAGGAAACTTATCCTTCGATATCAAAACTAGTTTTATCGATTTTAAAAAATTATCCTTTTTGGATTGTCTTTTCTTCAATCCTAATCTTAGGTTCTACCACGATAATGTTTAATAAAAATTTAATTTATTACATCAAATATGCTTTGGACTTGCATAACTATCAAGGATTGGTTTTAGGTCTAAGTGGGCTTAGTAGTTTTGCATCAATACCTTTTTGGTCATACGTATCATTAAAAATAGGTAAAAGAAATACATGGCAAATCTCTATGTCCTTACTTCTTCTTGCATTTGCATTATTTTATTATTATC
>CABXSA010000011.1 GCA_902514765.1 uncultured SAR86 cluster bacterium
ACCTATTTTACAAATTAATCAAAAAAAGGAGGTATAAGCCTCCTTGAAAATTATTAAAATATATAATTGATACGTGGATAAAAAATATCAAATAATTTTATATGGCGCCACAGGCTTTACTGGACGATTATGTGCGGAATATTTTCAATCTAATTATCCAGATTTAAATTGGGCTATATCAGGTAGAAATAAAGAAAAGTTAGAAGATTTAAAAAAGGAACTAAATTTGGATTGTGATGTTTTCGTAGCTGACTCTGATGACTATGACGCAATTCAAAATTTTGTAAAACAAACAAAAGTTGTACTTTCAGCTGCAGGACCTTTTGCAAGATATAGCACCAAAGTAGTAGAAGCTTGTGTTGAACATAAAACTCATTACACAGATATCACAGGAGAAAATCACTGGGTAAAAGGCTTGATTGACAGATTTCACGAAAAGGCAGCTTTAGACGGAACAAGAATCATTCCATCCTGCGGTTATGATTCTATTCCTTCAGATATGGGTGTTTTCTTTTCGGTAACCAGATCAGAAAAACCAGTTTCTCACGTAACGGTTTATCATTCAGCAAAGGGAGGAGCGAGTGGAGGAACCACAGAAACAATGTTTACTATGGGACCTTTGCCAAAGGAGATGAGAGACCCTTTTTTATTGAATCCTGAAGATTCAGTGTCTGATTTACAAAAGAATAAAAGTACAGATGGTTTTTCTATTAAACCAATTCCCGGTACTGATTCATTTTCAGGAATGGGATTAATGGCATTTGCCAATACAAGAGTTGTCAGAAGAAGCGCGGCTTTATTTGATTTAAATCAAAAATCTTATGGAAAAGATTTTACCTTTAAAGAGCTAGGAAGTTATCCGTCTAAGGCGGCAGCTAGAATAACATCCTTTGTTTTAATGTCAGCTTTTTTGGTTATTGCTACCCCTCTTCGTCGTCTTGTTAGACCTTTTCTTCCTAAACCTGGAGATGGTCCAGATAAGGAAACTAGAGATAGCGGTTGGTTTAAAGGTTTGTTCATTGCAAAACTTCAAGATGGCGATGAAAAACGCTTTGAAATTTTTGGTTCTGGAGATCCAGGTTATAAATCTACTTCAAAAATGGTTTGTGAATCTGCTTTAACTTTAGCCTTTTCAGATGATTTACCATTTGGCGACGAATTTGGAGGAGTTTTAACTTCAGCGGTAGGATTGGGCAATCCTCTAATAAGCAGGTTAATGAAAGCAGGAATTTCCTTCGAAGAGCTTTCTTGATATAACTAAATTTAAGTATTTTATAACCCAATATAAATTTTATTTATATATCATTACTTTATTCAGATTTTCATTTTCTCCCAAAGAAACTCTCCTAAATCTGGATTCGGCGAGTCTTTTCCCCATAAAAGACTCGCTTTTTTTGGTGAGATGATGTGTGTTAAATTTTACGTTGGGCGCAACTTTACACATCGTCTTGCCACCAAAGTATGACTAATTTATATATTTTTAATACAGATTTTAGGTTATCAGATAATCCTGCTCTCTTTCATGCTGCTGAAAATGGAGAGTCTCTAGTAGCAATGTTCATTCATAATCCGAAAAAATGGCAAAGACATAATGAAAGTGATCTAAAAATTGCTTTTCAAATTGAGACTTTAAAAATACTATCTATAAAATTAGCTGAGCTGAACATATCTTTAAAAATAGTAAATGCTGAAGGAATAAATGAAGAAAATAAAAAGATTATAGAGTTTGTAAAAAGTAAAAATATTAAAGAAGTATTTATAAACAAGGAATACGGAATTAACGAAATAAATCGAGATAAAAATCTAGAAAAAGAATTAGTCAATTTAAATAAAAAACTCAACTCATTTGATTCTTCTGTTTTTCTTCCCGAAAGTATTAAGACTCAAAGCGATACATTTTTTAAAGTGTTCACACCATTTTCAAGAGCTTTTAGATCAAAGCTTCTTACAAAAAAAATTGAAATATTGGGTTTTCCAAAAAAACAAAAAAACAAGATACAAGAAAGCGATGAAGTTAAAAATATCTCTTTAGCTAAAGAGAGAAAAAATATTTTAAAGTTTTATGAAGCAGGTGAAGAAAATGCCCTAGATAGATTAGATGAATTTATTGCCCATAAAATAGTTTCATACAAAGAAAAAAGAGATTTTCCTGCAGTTGATGGAACAAGTTCGCTTTCACCTTATCTTTCCTCAGGAATTTTGTCTTCTAGGCAGTGTCTTTTTAAAGTTTTTGAAAAACTCTCAGAAGAAAAAGAAGGAGTCAAAACTTGGGTTAATGAAATTATTTGGCGAGAATTTTATAAATACATTCTTTTTCACAATCAAAGAGTTAGTAAAAATTTATCTTTTTCAGAAAAATATGATGATTTTCCTTGGTCAGATAATCAAGATCATTTTATTGCATGGTCAAAAGGCGAAACAGGAGTTCCAATAATTGATGCTGCAATGAGACAGCTTAATTCAACTGGCTGGATGCATAACAGACTGAGAATGATAGTAGCTATGTATCTTTCAAAAAATCTACTTATTGATTGGCGAAGAGGAGAAAAGTATTTCATGCAGAATTTAATTGATGGAGATTTTGCTTCCAATAATGGCGGTTGGCAGTGGAGCGCATCAACAGGGGTAGATGCTGCACCATATTTTAGGATTTTCAATCCTATTACTCAATCTGAAAAATTTGATAAAAAAGGTGATTTTATAAAAAAATGGCTTCCTGAAATATCATCGGTTAATAATATTCATGACCCATCATCTGATGAAAGAAATGACATAGGGTATAGTAATCATTTAGTTGATTTAAAAGAGTCAAGAAAGAAGGCCATTGAAGTATTTTCAAATTTTTCGAAATAAATAAGAAATGAAAAAAGACCATACTCCAGAATATATGAGACAGTTATCTGGAAAAGTCTTGGAGATTAATCTTAAATCTCAGTCTCTTAAAATGTCATTTTTAGCTACAGAAGACATTTGCCATTCAAATGGAACTATCATTCAAGGAGGGTTCACTACTGTAATGATGGACTCTTGCATGGCTTTTTTAGTAATGGAATTAACTGATTTTATCTACACACCAATGTCGATTGACATAAATGTTTCTTTTTTAGCTGCTGGAAGGCCAGGAAAATTAGATTGTAAATCTAAAATCATCAAATTAGGAAAATCAATTGGCTTTGCTAGTGCTGAACTTCAACAAGAAGGTGAAATGATTGCTACCGCCTCATCCAGTTTAAAACTTGTTAAGATTGAAGGTTCTCAGAAAGATTTTCTCAAGGATAATATAGCTAAAGATGCAAAAATAATTAAAGCTTAAATTCCGAAATCCCAAGACAAACCTTGATGATATTTTTTTAACACCTGTTTGGCTATTAGAATCCGGTGAACTTCATCTGGGCCATCGGCAAGTCTTAGAGTTCTAGCACCTTGATACATTCCGAATAAAGGAAGATCAGCTGAGACTCCCTTCCAGCCATAAACTTGAATAGCTCTATCAACTACTCTATGCATGGCTTCGGGTACATAGATTTTAATTGCTGAAATATCTACTCTGGGATCATTTTCACTATCCATTACCTCCGCACAATGAATCGTCATTAACCTAGCAGATTGGATATCAATATATGAATCTGCAATAAAGCCTTGAATCATTTGTTTTGTCTCAAGCTTTCCACCATGGACCTCTCGCGTAATCGTTCTTTGTAGCATTAGATCAAATGCTCTCCACATCTGACCAATACTATTCATACAATGAAAGACTCTTCCAGCTCCAAGTCTGTCTTGGGCTGCAGCATGTCCTGTCCCTCTAGCACCCAATTGGTTTTCAATTGGAACTCTGACATTTTCATATTTAATTTCAACATGATCGCCTCCAGTATGTCCCCAAATAGGAACAGAACGAATGACATTAAATCCAGGCGTATCAGTGGGAACAATTATCTGCGTCATTCTAGAATTTACTTCTCCGTCCTCACCTTCTTCTTCTGTTCTGCACATTACTATTGCAAAGTCAGCTTTTATTCCATTTGACGTCATGACTTTATGACCATTTATTACCCACTCATCACCTTCCTTTTTAGCAGTGGTTTGAATAGATCTTGGATCAGAGCCCGCATTATCAGGCTCAGTCATAGAAAATGCTGATTCCATTTCCCCGCTAATCAAAGGCTCGAGCCATTTCTTTTTTTGTTCTTCAGATCCATATTTAAGCAAGACTTTTTGATTGCCTGAGTTAGGAGCTATTACCCCAAAAAGTCTGTTCGACAGGGGTGACCATGCAAGTATTTCATTCATGTAAGCATGAGCCATAAAACCTATTCCCATCCCTCCATATTCCTCTGGAAGATGAGGAGCCCATAGCTTTTCTTTCTTAACTTGCTCTCTTATCTCTTTTCTTACAGAAGCTGAGTTTTCGCTTTTTGAATAAATTTCTCTTTCATTTGGAATAATTTTTTCAGCAACTATATTCGCTGTCCTTGTTCTGATGTCATTAATATCATCAGATAAAGTTGGTATTGGTGAAATTTGCATGGATCTCTCTATAATATTTTAATAAGTTAAATAATTAAGTTTTACTATATACTTTTATTCAATATTCAAAAATCCTTTTATAGTTCTTATGAAAAAAATTTCTTTTTTATTTTTAGTAGTTTTTATCTCGGCATGTGCCATTGATGCAACAAAAAAAGAGAACTTTGAAGAAACTAAACTTATTTCTTCAATTTCAGATAAATATGTTGGCATAGAACTCAACAATAGCTATCAATGGCTTGGAATTCCCTATGCAGAACCTCCTCTTGGTAGTTTGCGTTGGAAAGCTCCAAGAGCGCTAGAAATTCAAAAGAAAAAAATAAATGCTCTTAAATTTAGTGATTCCTGTCCACAAGTTCCATCTATCTCTCTAGATAGAGGCGGCAAGGGAGAATATACTGGATCGGAGGACTGTCTTTATCTGAATATTTTTACTCCGAAAAAATTAAGTTCGGATAAAAAACTTCCTGTAATGTTTTGGATACATGGAGGTGGGAATACTTCTGGAGAGGCAGCCTCATATGACTTTAGTAAATTGGCTTCCACGCACGAATTAGTCATTGTTTCTATAAATTACAGACTAGGTTTCCTAGGATGGTTTTATCACCCTTCATTTGCTGCAACGTCAAATAATTTGGAAGATAAATCTGGAAATTTTGGGACCCTAGATCAAATTATGGCTTTAAAGTGGGTTAATGAAAATATTAGGTATTTTGGAGGGGACAAAAACAATATTACTGTATTTGGAGAGTCGGCAGGAGGACATAATGTTTTTTCCTTACTTAGCTCTCCTCTTGCTAAAGGCCTTTTTCACAAAGCAATTTCTCAAAGTGGAGCAACAAACACTTTTGATCTCAAAGAAGCTTCTAAGTTTTATGACACTAAAGAATCATCTTTATTAACTTCTTCAAAAGAAATAGTTAGCAGGTTGTTAGTTGCTTCAGAGTCTTCCAATGACTTATTCGAAGCAAAAATTGCTCAGGAGTCAATGAATGAATTTAAACTTTTTGAGCAAATGCAAGATATAGATCTAAGTGAAATTTTTAAAGTTTACAAAAAAATAGAAAGTTCTAAACAACCTGGAAAAAAAATGATTCCTAGAGTATTTAGCGACGGGCATGTTTTACCAAAGCGAGGTATGAAATTTTCAAGGAAAAGTTTTTACAATGATGTACCAGTAATCTTTGGTACCAATAGAGATGAAACAAAACTTTTTGCAGCTATGGAATCAGATTATTCAACAAGTCTTTTTAATAGGTTAGTCATTATCCGTAATCAGGAGATGTATGATCTAACGGCAGAGTATGCTTCAAATAATTGGAAAATATCTGCGGTTGATAACCCTGCAAGAGATATGGTCAATTCAGGAAAAAAAGATGTATTTACCTATAGATTTGATTGGGATGATCAAGGCAAACTCCTTTGGATGGATTTTTCTAAAATATTTGGCGCAGCCCACGCCATGGAAATACCTTTTGTTACTGGCACCATGAAGCTTCTCGGAATAGAAAGATTTATGTTTAATAATGAAAATCTTCCGGATGCTATTAGATTATCGATTGCTATGCAATCTTATTGGGCTCAATTTGCTTATACTGGAGATCCTGGCAAAGGAAGGGATAATAATCTGCCAAGATGGAATTCTTGGTCAAACTCAGGAGATAAGTTTTTAATTCTAGACTCTCAAGATGATCAAGGCATTGTTATGAGTGATTTTGAATTAAAAAGAATTGATGAATTTAAAAGATTATATTCAGACTCGAGAATAAAAAAAGATAAAACCAAATGTAAATTTCTAAACAATTTGGTCCAAAATGCCTATGAAAAAGAAGCTATTTCTTTTTATAATGAGAAATGTTTACAAGGAGAGTGAGAAATGAAAAAAATAGATTTTTACTTTGATTTTGCCAGTCCAAACGCTTATCTAAGTCATAAAGTTATTAAAAAAATTAAAGAAAGTTCTGGGATAGAAGTTAATTACATTCCTGTTTTGCTTGGAGGGATTTTTAAAGCAACCAACAATAAACCTCCTATGGAACAATTTTTTGGTGTTAAAAATAAGAATGAGTATCAAAATCTAGAAATGCAGAGGTTTATTGAAAGACACGAACTAAATGATTTTAAAATGAATCCCCACTTTCCAGTAATAAGCCTTCAAATTATTCGAGGAGCTATTGCAGCTGAAATTGATGGCTATTTAGAAGACTATATTGATAAAGTTTTAGTCCATATGTGGGAAGAGCCAAAAAAAATGGATGATCCTGAAGTTATAAAAGCTGCTTATGAGGAATCAGGTTTTGATGGGGATAAACTAATGGCTCAAATGCAAGATCCAGAAGTAAAAGCTAAACTAATTTCAAATACTGAGGCAGCTGTAGAAAGAGGAGTGTTTGGTATTCCTACATTTTTTGTGGATGATGAAATGTTTTTTGGTAAAGATACTCTTTGGCAAATAGAAGAGCTTATTTCTAAATAGTTTTTTAATTTTTAAATTTCTTTTTCAAATTGGAACTTATAAAAGTCCAGATAATAAAAGCTGAAACGAACATATAAAAAGATAGATATTCTGGTATTTGATTAAGTTCAAGTGTCATTCCAATAAAAGTCAAAAAGATACTCAAGAGAGAAACTATTAATAGACTCTGACCTTTTGAATAGCCATTATCCAAAAAGAAGTGGTGAATATGCTCTCTGTCTGATCTATATAAAGAAACTCTCAGAAGAGCTCTTTTGTACATAACTCTAAAGGCATTCAATAGAACCATAGCTATGAGCCAAGGAGCAGTCATGGGATTAACAACTTCAAATTCAGCAGCACTAATTAAGAACCAAGCAGCAGTGTAACCAATAGCCATAGAACCATGATCTCCCATGAAAACTCTGTTTTTCTTTCCAAAAAAACTTAAATTCATCAAAAGATATGGTAAAAAAGCTATTAAAAATATCGCGAAGAAAATACCATTGCCACCAATGAAATAAAATATTGCAGATGATGTAATTAAAACTTGAGTAGAAAAAAAGCCATCCAATCCATCAATCCAATTAAAAGCATTTGCTACACCGACGACACAAAAGATAGTAAAAATTGGACTAAGAATAGAGTTTAGCTTTATTTCACCAAGCCCAAAAAGATTTCCGAGTGAAGAAAGGCTCAAATCAGAAACTCCGATTACTATTCCAGAGCATAAAACTAAAGTCATGAATCTAAACCATACAGGGAGCTCTAAAACATCATCAAAAAATGAAACAGCAGCGACAATTAAGCCCGTTACTCCAAATAATAATCCTGTTTTTAAGTCTAGATTCCAAGTTGTAAGTTTTAAAGATTCTGTTTCAGAGAAGATTTCTAAAAATTGAGAATAACTTAATACTAAATAAAGGCTGCCAATAATAACCAAAGAAAACATGACTGATATCCCTCCCGAAATAGGGACTGACATTTTATGTATCTTTTTTTCTCCATCAGGAATATCTACTACTTTTAGCCTTTTTAAAATTATTCTAAATAAAAAATGAATTATTAGACTTATGAAAAATAAAAAAGAAAATGTTGCCAGATAAAATGGCTGAAAGATTTCTGACATTTGGGAAGAGGATTCTAAGATTTTAGTTTAAAAAACTGTCGTCCTTCTCAAGCATCAGGTCATAAAGAGGCTGAAAACTTGCCCACATTGCCATTTCAGTTCCAACTTGTGTTTTAGTGAGTTTAGCAACGTCGTCAGAAATTCTCTCCATCTGTCCAGCAGCTTCGGCTAAAAGCTGAGATTGACAGCATCTATCCATAGATAAGAATGCCCACAAAGCTGCATCTACAGATTCACCAGTTGTTAGTAAGCCATGATTTTTCAAAATGGCTGCTCTTTTATTACCAAGGGCTTCAGCAATTCTGTCACCTTCGTCTGTTTCTAAGACAACTCCAGTATAGTCATCAAATAAAACATGATCATCGTAAAAGGCACAAGAATCTTGAGTAATAGGTTCCAAAAGCCTACCTAAAGTTGAAAATGATTTTCCGTACATGGAATGAGAATGAGCGGCAGCATTTACGTCTGACCTTGCCTCATGAAGCCTTGAGTGAATAGCAAATGCAGCAGTATTAAGCATTTTATCTTCACCTTGAACAATATTTCCTTCTCTATCCACTAAAATTAAATCAGATATGCATATCTGACCGAAATGCATGCCAAAAGGATTCACCCAAAAATAATGAGGGTATTCTGGATCTCTTAAAGTGATGTGTCCTGCAATACCTTCGTCATAACCAAAATGAGAAAACATCCTAAAACCTGCAGCAAGCCTCTCTAATTGATGTCTTCTAATCTCTTCCATTGACTTACATTCAACTGGAACTATGGAACCTTTAGTTTTTTGAGGAAGTTTCCCCAAAGAAGTGTCGATAGGTAACTTTATTTCTTTTTCATCTGACATTTCATCATCTCCTTAAAATTCTTCGATATTCTAACTTAATATTTTGTACAATTTATATATCATTTTAATAAAAAAAATATGCCTAAGAGAAGGAAAGGTTTCAGAATAGAAAAAGATAGTTTGGGAGAAGTTTATGTCCCAAATTCTGCCTTATATGGAGCACAAACTCAAAGAGCTGTAGAGAATTTCCCGATAAGCGGAATCAAAATGGATTTTCCTTTTACCAATTCATTTATCGACTCATTAGGTATTATTAAAGATGCTGCTGCAAAAGCAAATAAATCACTAGGTCTTTTATCTCCTAAAAAAGCCAATGCTATATCAAAAGCTTCAAAAGAGGTTTGGCAAAGCAAGCATAACCATCAATTTCCAATAGATGTATTTCAAACTGGCTCTGGAACAAGCTCAAATATGAATGCTAATGAAGTCATAGCTAATCTAGCTAGTAAATTCGCTAATGCACATATTGATCCTAATGACGACGTAAATATGAGTCAAAGCAGTAATGATGTTATTCCTACCGCAATTAAGGTGAGCGCGCATATGGATCTGACTAAAAAACTTTTGCCAGCATTGGAAAAACTTATTGAGACTACCGAGATAAAAGCGAATTCTTTAAAAGGACTTGTAAAGACTGGAAGAACTCATTTAATGGATGCAATGCCATTAGATTTTCATCAAGAAATTTCTGCCTGGGTCGCTCAGTTAAAGAATTCTAAAAAAACTCTTTTGTTCTTAGAAACCAGAATGTTGGAGATGCCTTTAGGAGGCACCGCAGTTGGAACGGGTATTAATGCTCATCCTAGATTTGCTAAATTATTTGCTCAAGAACTACATAAGCTAAGCGGCAAAAAATTTAAGTTTGTTCCCAGTGATAATTTTTTTCATGAATTAAGCGCGCAAGACACCGCAGTTCAGGTTTCTGGAGAACTAAAAAATTTAGCAACCATTTTATTAAAAATCTCAAATGATCTTCGTTGGATGAATAGCGGCCCTTTAGCAGGCTTATCAGAAATTGAACTTCAAGCTTTACAGCCTGGAAGCAGCATCATGCCAGGGAAAGTAAATCCAGTCATTCCAGAGGCAGTTGCAATGGTCGCAGCAGACGTTATTGGAAATGATGTTGCTATAAGTATTGGAGCTCAATCAGGAAACTTTCAACTCAATGTGATGTTGCCTGTAATTGCTTATAACCTTTTAAAAAGCATTAACATTTTAAGCGGTGGTATGAACGTTTTGGCATCTAAGGCAATAAAGACCTTCAAAGTAAATCAAAAATCTATCCAAGCGTCTCTAGATAAAAATCCTATCTTGGTAACAGCTTTAAATCCTATCATCGGCTATGCAAAAGCAGCTGCAATAGCGAAAAAAGCCTACAAGGAAAATAGAGCAATCATCGATGTTGCTCTCGAAGAAACCAACTTATCTAAAGCTAAATTACAAAATTTATTAAATCCAGCAAAATTAACCAAAGGCGGAATAAATTGATGGAAAAACTGCTTGAGGGAAAATGTGAAGCTTGCAAAGCCGGCGCTCCTCTAGTGACCTCTGAAGAGAGAAAAACATTAATGCCACAAATTCCTAGCTGGGATGTGATAGAGGTTAATGGCATAGAACAGCTTACTTGTGCTTTTGCCTTCAAAGATTATTTAGCGGGTTTAGATTTTTTGAAAAAAGTTGCCCATCTCGCAGAAGAAGAAGATCACCATCCTGAAATAGTTTTGGAATGGGGAAAAGTCACTATTAGATGGTGGTCCCATAAAATCAAAGGATTGCACAAAAATGATTTTATAGCTGCCGCTAAAACAGATGCTTTGTTTAGCGAATAATTATTCTAGATCCAACAGCAAAGCCAATTAGTGTAATTGCCCCCATCAACAAGAAAGATTCAAGATAAAGATTTAAGTCAAAAGCTGTGCCAACTAAGATCATACCGACAGGCTGAACAGGTACGATTAACATTGCAGATACACCTCTAACAGAACCAAGGTTTTGTGAACCGAAGGCTTTTAGAAAACAAGCACTCATTAAAACCATTGCCCCACCAAATCCTAAACCAAAAACAAAACAAAACATTGTAAAGAAAAGATAGTTATCAATTAAAGTCAAACCAAAAATTCCTATTGATTGCATTGCCATCATGATCATCACAGGAATATTTGGTCTCAATCTATCCATTAAATAACCAAAGAAAACTTTTCCAACCACGCCACCAAATGCTGCAAAAGAGTAAGCAAAGACGGTCTGTTTTATGGGTAAACCTAAAATCGTCCAAGTTTCTAGAAACCCTTGATTTTCAGAATGTAAAGGCAAGTGCAGTAAAACACCCCCCATAGCTAAAAACTGAAAAGCAAAAGCAAGAGAGATAATCCAAAAAATACCATGTTTAAAAAAATCTTTGATTTTTAATAAACTTTGAGAAGAATCCTGTTCTGGTTGATCAGGAAGATTGTCTTTGTACTGACCGATCTCTTCGGGAGTGTCGATAACAAAATATCTAACGGTTGGAATCAATAAAAAAATCACAATCAAGCCAAAAACCATATAGACATTTCGCCAACCTATCATTTCAATAAGCGGATCAACCAAAATTGGCAAGACTACACCAGAAAATGATATTCCAATGGCAGCAATTCCTAGAGCCATGCCCGCATTATTTTCAAACCAATTGGCAACTAATTTAGTGACAGAAAGATTTCCCAAAGCAGGTCCACCAATGGCTAGTAATGTGGCATAGATTAAAAGTAGGCTAAAGCTACTTTGTACAAATGAAATAGAGAATAGGCCTAAACTAAAAATAACCCCTCCAATCATCATTATTTTCTTTATGGAAAATTTATCCAGCAATCTGCCCAGAAATATCGAAGCTATCGCAGAACTTATGAACCATAGAGATAGTGCTCCTGACAGTTGAGATTGTGTTGCGCCTAAATCTTTTTCTAAAGCAGAAAACATCAAAGGAAAACAGTAAAAAATAAAACCCACGACAGAAAATTCCATCATCATTCCGGTATAAACCATTTGCCAGCCTTTAAATTTCATTTTTTACCTTATCTATGCTTTTTGTTTTCTTTCTGTATAATTTGAAAATGTTGCGCATTGTAGAGCAAGCTTTGACCTTCGACGATGTACTGTTGGTACCGCAATATTCTAGCGTCCTTCCTCAAGAAACCGATTTAAGCACAAATTTAACTAAACAGGTTAATTTAAAAATTCCAATAGTATCTGCTGCAATGGATACAGTAACCGAAAGCAGAATGTCTATTGCTTTAGCTGAATTGGGCGGAATCGGTATTATTCATAAAAACATCTCGATTTCAGATCAGGCGAAAGAAGTTTCTATAGTTAAAAAATTTGAAAGCGGAGTAGTAAGAGATCCAATTACTATTTCCTCTAAAAAAAGCGTTGGAGAATTAATCAAGCTTACTCAAGATTTAAATATCTCAGGTATGCCCGTTGTCAACGATGGCGATTTAGTTGGAATTGTGACTTCCAGAGATTTTCGAAATGTTTCTGACTTGTCTGCTCCAGTTGAATCCATCATGACCCCAAAAAAACGCTTGGTTACTGCAGAGGAAGATGCAAATTTAGAGCTCATTAAGAATCTTCTTTATAAAAATAGAATAGAAAAAATCTTGTTGGTTGATAAAAGCTTTACCTTAAAAGGTCTTGTGACTTTGAAAGATATAAATAAAAACAAAGATTTTCCTTTAGCCTCAAAAGATAGTGAAGGTAGGCTTCTTGTTGGAGCTGCTGTAGGTAATGGCGAAGAAACCGATGAGAGAGTGGATGCGCTTGTTGAAGCAGGCGTTGATGTTCTTGTCGTTGATAGTGCTCATGGGCATTCCAAAGGCATCATTGATCGAGTTCGAAGAATCAAGAAAATGAATAAAAACATTCAAGTCATTGGTGGGAACGTAGCAACAGGCGAAGGTGCTTTAGATCTAATCAAAGCTGGGGCTGACGCTATAAAAGTTGGAATCGGTCCAGGGTCGATTTGCACGACGAGAATAGTAACCGGTGTTGGTGTTCCACAAATTTCTGCAATTGCGAATGTAGTCAAAGCAATTGGCAAGAAGAATATCCCTGTTATTGCCGATGGTGGAATTAGGTTTTCTGGCGATATTGC
This sequence comes from uncultured SAR86 cluster bacterium, assembly GCA_902514765.1. GTDB lineage: Bacteria > Pseudomonadota > Gammaproteobacteria > Magnimaribacterales > AG-339-G14 > MEDG-81. The sequence goes on from CABXSA010000011.1 coordinate 13,085, forward strand.
AAAAGCCATAGCTGCTGGAGCTAGCACCGTAATGCTTGGAAGTATTCTTGCTGGAACAGAAGAAGCTCCAGGGCAAGTGGAGCTCTTTCAGGGCAGAAGTTATAAATCTTACAGAGGCATGGGCTCCGTAGGCGCTATGTCAGGAGAGACAAATTCTGGAGATCGATATTTTCAAGAAGATGTTTCAAGTTCTGACAAATTGGTACCAGAAGGAATTGAAGGTAGAGTCCCATACAAAGGTTGGGTAGAAACTACCATCCATCAAATGCTTGGCGGCTTGAGACAAAGCATGGGTTATACCGGAAGCAAAGATATCAAAGCAATGAGAACCAAAACCAAATTTGTACAGATTACATCCGCAGGGATTAACGAAAGTCATGTTCATGATGTGAGCGTCACAAAAGAAGCGCCAAATTACAGAATAAGCTAAAGTGAATACCGCTATTGATTCAGAAAAAATAATCATTCTGGATTTTGGTTCTCAATATACTCAATTGATTGCAAGGCGCATTAGAGAACTAGGAGTTTATTCAGAAATTCTTTCTTATAGTACTTCTTATAAAAACATTCTGAAAAATAATCCCAAGGGCATAATTATTTCTGGTGGTCCAGAGTCTGTTAATGCAAAAAACACTCTTCATGTTGACTCTAAAATTTTAGAAAGTGACCTACCTGTTTTAGGAATTTGTTACGGCATGCAGCTCATGTCAAAACATTTTAGAGGATCAGTTAATACCTCAAAGAAAAGAGAATTTGGTCATGCTGAAATTAAATTGAATAAAAGTACATTATTTCAAGGTATCAAAATACCCACACTCAATGTTTGGATGAGCCATGGCGATAAAGTAACTAAGTTGCCTAAAGGCTTTAAAAAAGTTGCTTCCTCTAAAAACAGTCCTGTTGCAGCTTTTGAAAACAATTCAATTAAAAAATATGGCTTACAGTTTCATCCAGAGGTAACACATACAGAAAAGGGTACTCAAATTTTAAAAACTTTTGTCAGAGAAATATGTGGCTGTCAGACAAAATGGAGACCAAAAAATATAGTCGAAAAACTTGTTGAAGATATAAAAAAACAGGTTGGTAAGAAAAAAGTACTACTAGGCATTTCCGGAGGAGTGGATTCTTCTGTGGTTGCTGCACTTTTATCAAAGGCAATAGGCAATCAATTGGAATGCATTTTTGTTGATAATGGTTTGTTACGAAAGGATGAAGCCAAACAAGTTCTTAGAGATTTAAAAAAAGCTTTAAAAATCAAGATTCATTTTTCCGATTCTGAAAAATTTTTTCTTAAAAACTTAAAAGGCAAAAAAGATCCTGAACAAAAGAGAAAGGTTATAGGAAAAAACTTCATTGATGTCTTTTTAAAGGAAGCAAAAAAAATTAAAGACATTTCCTTTTTAGCACAAGGAACAATCTATCCTGATGTGATTGAATCTTCAGGGATAAAAGGCGGAAAGGCGCATGTAATTAAATCTCATCACAATGTTGGCGGCTTACCATCCTATTTAAAATTACCTTTGGTAGAACCACTCAATTCTTTATTCAAAGACGAAGTTAGAAAAATAGGCTTATCGTTGGGCTTGCCCAAGTCTCTAATTGGGAGGCATCCTTTTCCAGGGCCTGGCTTAGCAGTAAGAACAATTGGAGAGATTACAAAAGAAAAATTAGATATTTTAAGAGAAGCAGACCATATCTTTTTGGAAGAGCTCGCAACAGCAAATCTTTACAATAAGGTCAGCCAAGCATTTGCAGTATTTTTACCAATAAAAAGCGTCGGTGTAGTAGGGGATGCCAGACGCTATGAATATGTGATTGCCCTAAGAGCAGCAGAGACTATTGATTTCATGACCGCAAAAGCTTCCCAACTCAACCATAATTTATTGAATAAAGTCTCGGACAGGATAATCAATGAAATTCCAAAAGTTTCTAGAGTTGTTTATGACGTTTCTAGCAAACCACCAGCCACTATTGAGTGGGAATGAAGAATATCTCTGAAATCCTTATTCTTAAAGGGTTTTCGTTTGACAAAGTTTGTCAAACTTAACAATTATCATCTCTTTTTTTAAAACTTTGACAAATTCCTGCAACTATAGAAAGTCATAAGTTCATAAAGTTTATATTTTTTTGAAAATATATTTTAAAGCTTAAAGATTAACTAAAAAGTCTTCAGCAACTTTTTTTCCTAACATGTAATCCGCTTTTAAAACCTCAATATTTTTTGAATCTCTTTTTGATTTAAGCTTTTCTGGAGGACACAGCTGAATAATTTCACTATCTTCTGGTGGATTATTTATAAAATCCAGCGCTCGATTATATGTTTTATCATGCTCTAATAATGCTTTTCTCAATTTTGGATATTTACGTGACAGAAGGGCACCAATGTAGTTTTCAAGCTTTAACTTCCTTCTAAATTTTTTTTCATATGTCCTTATTATAACTATCTTTTTAGCTCCCATTTCATATGCTTTTTTAGCAGGCAAGGGGTCTGCAATCCCTCCATCAAATTTCCTACGGCCGTTAATTAAGCTTGGCGTTCTTACCAATATGGGAAGGGTTCCAGAGGCGATCATTTTTGGCATCCATTCATCCTCCCCAAAGAGGTAATATTCAGCATTCGCTTTGATTGCATCTGTCACAACCGCAAGAAAATCTTTTTTATTTAAGTTATTTGTAATCTTCTCAATATTCGGTCGAAACTTTTTTTCGCCATCTGTGTACATCTGGTGAACCTTAAAAATGTCCTTTCCAGTAAAAATATTTTTATAACTAAAGTAATCGCCAGATGCGGCATAGAGCATTTTATCAAGATTATTATCTGTTTCTCTTATTAAATACCAGTAAAGAACAGATACGCCATTTGACACGCCGATATAAATATCAAATGGATCATATTTCCTTTTTATAAAAGTATCAGTTATTCCAAAAGAAAATACACCTCTTTGGCCGCCGCCTTCTATGATAAGAGCTGTTTTTTTATGTTTCATTTCGTCAATTTATTTGAAAAGAAATACAAAATCATCAGATAGGTATATTTAATTTCAATTTATTAAGATTATTTAGCATGATTTTGCGTATAGCTTTTATTTTTTTAGCTGAAACATAATTATCATAATTAAACTTAAAATTCTTTTGAATTTTTCAAGTAAGCTTTAAATTATCTCCTTTTTTGACGGGTTTAAACTAACTTTCAATATTTTACAAGCAACAATAAATTTAAAATATGATTAAAATTTATACATGAAATACAGATCAGAAATCGATGGTTTAAGAGCATTAGCAGTGTTACCAGTAATTCTATTTAAGGTGAAGAAGTTATGACAAAAAAATTAGTTTATGTTGATATTGGGACTCATATAGGCCAAGAATATAAAGCTTTATTTATTTATTCTATTTGGGAGTTTCTTTTTCGATTTGTAAAACTTTTTATAGCTTCATTTGTATTTAGGAAGAAAAAGATCATCCCTGTAGGTCTAGTTGAGGCAAAAGATATAATCAAAAATACTAGGCGAATAAGACAGCAGAAAAATAATATTACTACTATTTTAGTTGAGCCAAATACTCGATTATATAAAGATGATGTTTACAGAACCGCAGATAAAGTTTTTTGTATTGCTTTAGGTGAGATGGAAGATGCCATGCACTTCTCAAATTTATTTTTCCCCAATGCAAACAAAGTTAGTCAAGGTGCTAGTATTTTTAATAACAAGAAAGGTATAGATCTAGCCGAAAGCGATAATATAGTTGTATGCGGGTGTATCCCTTTTGCAGAAATGCTTAAAGAATCACTTGATGCAAGATTAGGAGAAGGCAGTTACGAGTTAGTGATTAGAATAAATTGTGAGGGTTCTGAGGATAGCGGAATATATGCTTTTCACAAAGTATTTAAAAATCAATTAAAAATAATATTTGGATCCCTTAAAGATGTGGGTGAATTGAAGGGAACAGCCAATATGGAAGCCTTGCAAACTTACATTGAAAGCAATAACTTAAGATTTGTACCTTTCTCGCCACTCTATACAACTTGGGAGCAGGCAAGTAGAGAAATTTTAAAAATTCTAAAATAGAGTCAATCCACCTTAGATAGTAGAAAATACAAACTTCATATAAGCTTTTTTTAAAACCTCTTAATTTAAACACTTATAGAAGGTATTATTTATTTAAAGGGAGTAATAGATGTTTTATGGATCTTGTCATTGTAAGAAAATTCGTTTTCAAATAGAGACCAAGAATATTTATGAGGACGTATATAGATGTAACTGTTCCTTGTGTAGAAAAAAATCTATTGTAATGAAACCGGTATCACAGGAATTTTTTACTTTGTTAGAAGGAGATGAATATCTAAGTTTATACAAATGGAATAAAAAAATTGCTGAGCATTATTTTTGTAAAATTTGCGGAGTTTATACTCATCATAAAAGAAGAAGATATCCTGATCAAATTTCAATAAATTTTGCCTGTTTAGATGATGTTGATTCGCTTAAAGATATCAATATAGGTTTAGTAGATGGCGCTAGTCATGATTAGATGTAATAAACTCATAAATGTCCTGAAATTACTTTTTACAATAATTTTTTTCATACGGTAATATTAAGCTGTTTTAAATCATGATGATAATAATTACACTTTGCTTAGTTCTAATAACAGTTGCATTAATATTTGGCAGTGATGCTGCAGGCGGTTTATTGGGATGCTTACTCTATTTAGTTCTTTTTGGTTTTGTAATTGCTGTTTTGGGTTTTTTAATTTTACTTTTCTCTCTCGCTTAGCGCTTAAAAAATGATATGGGATATATTTACAAGACATTATCTGAAGGAGAAGAAGTAGAGCAGTTTTTAAAATACCATTGGTTTGTAATGGTATACCCAATTTTCTTATTATTAATTGGATTTTTCTGTTTATCAATTTATCTTTTGAACCCATTTCAAATTGGAGAAATACCTTTATTTCTTATCTTATCGATAGGATTTTTCATTTTTTCTTTTTTGAAGTTTATTGCAAGATTCATAGAAAGATGGACAACTGAGCAGGCGTTAACCAATAAAAGAGTTTTCAGAAAAGTTGGTTTGATCAGGCGCGATACAGATGAACTGGTTTATTCAAAAATTGAGACAGTATCTGTGAAGCAATCTATTTTGGGTCGTATTTTTAACTTTGGAGAGGTTGAATTTACTGGAACTGGAGGAGTATATATAAAGTTTGTTTATGTTAAAGACCCTACAAAAGTTAAGAGGAACTTTAAACACTAAAAAGTAAAATCTTATTTTAATTTTAAAATAATCAATCAGTGAAAAAATTTGAGTCTTAAAAACCAAAATTAGTTTGCAATTTATTTAGTTTAATTTCTCTTCTAATACATTTAAAATTTAATAGCATTTTGAGTAGGATCAAACTCCTCTCCAACCTACCTACTCCGGCAAGGTGGAAATACGATGCGGTTAACAAACAATTAATGGAGTTACAAATGTTAAAAAAAATACAAGTAGACAACAATATTTCTATTGTCTATGTTAATGATGAAGATTTTGAATTACGTATCCGCACTTGGGGACCTTCAGGCGCGATAGTTTATAAATTCGAAGGAACAGAAATTAAATGGAGACAAAGTAGAGTTGCAACTGCAGCATCCAAAAAAAAGTATATAGATATTTGGGACCAGTAATATTTTTACAAGATTTAAAAGATCGTTTTCTATTTATTACTTGAAAGATACTCAAAAATAATAAAAAAGTTTAGTTAAATAGGTTTGCATCTAAAATGTTTGGCAAAAGAACGGTAAAAAATTTTTTAAACCTCTCGATAAAGAGATTAATTAAGTTTGTAGCAAAACATAATATTACAATTTTTATTTATGTTTCTAATTTGTTTTTCTTTTTTTATTATTTAGTAGAAAAGGCTAGGGGTAGAGACTCATCTAGAGTTTATGTGGGCTTTGATGCTGAAAAAATGTCATTATTTGTGAGAGATTCCTCTACAAGAGAGATTCTTTATTTCATAATTCCAACAAGAGCATTAAGTTTTAAAAAAGGACTAAGAGTAAAATACAATCAACTTTTTAATAATTATCACCTTAATAAAATACCCTTTGAAAAAAATGATTGCGTTGTCGATGTTGGAGCAAACATAGGCGAAATTAATAAGTCTCTGGATAAGCTAGGTCTTCCTATTAATTATATTGGCATAGAACCTTCTAAAGCTGAATTTAAGGCGCTGTCACTAAATTGTCGAGATTCAAAAATATATAACATAGGGTGTTGGGATAAAAATACAGAGATCGATTTTTATATTTCTAGTGAAACAGCTGATAGTTCATTTATACATCCATCTTCTGAAGTTAACTTTATAGAAAAGAAAGAAGTGAGGAGGTTAGATTCTTTTACCTTATCAAAAATTAAATTGTTAAAAATTGATGCTGAAGGAGGAGAATTTGAAGTTCTAAATGGGTGTCATGGAATATTAAACTTAATTTCATATATATCCGTAGATGTGGGTTTTGAAAAAGGAGTAAATAAAGAATCCACAATTATTGAAGTTAATAAATTTTTATATGAAAACAATTTTGAATTAATTGCTCTGGGCAAGCAAAGAATAGTTGCTCTCTATAAAAATATTAATTTAAGGGAGCTTTAATTGTCTTGATTAAGAAAGTGGATGGAAATCTTATTTTAAAAGTTCAATATGTAAAAAAATATTTAGACCTCAAATTCTTTTGAGTTTTTCAACATATGGGCTGGCCCATGACAGAGATTTATTGCTGCATTTTCTCCGTATAACATTTCTTTTTGACTCGCATAATGTTTTCTATTTATTGCAAGCGGGGCTAATTCCTTAGCTTTTTCAAAAGCTAATTTAGGCAATTCTTCTAATGACCCCTTTCCTTGAACAATTCCTGCATCAAAAGCTGCTAATCCAGACCAACGTTTTGATAATTGAACAGTTTCGAAAAATGAGTTGGCAGGTATTTTATGACGAAATAGGGCTAATTCAGGTCTTGGAATTTTAAAGCCAAGTTGCATTTCATTGGCACACAGAAAGCCTCTATCTTCTCTCATCAATCTAATGTCATGTGAAAGGGCTAGCATGAAACCTGCTCCAAAAGCATGCCCATTGATCGCACAAATACTTGGGATTGGTAGCGTGATTATTCTGCCCATTAAATACATGAATTCTTCACCAAAAACCTCTTTATCTCCGCCTTTTGGATAATTTTCAGGAGCTTGCATCCAGTCTAGGTCTAAACCATTAGAAAAGAATTTAGGGTCTGTTGAAGAGGTAATTAAAGCCCCAGGGCCTTTATCTTTTTCAATTTCATCCAAAGCTGCAGAAAACTCTCTAACAAAAGAAGTATTCCAGCGATTTTCTCCTGCATTCATGCTTAACAGATAAATAGATTCTTTTTTTTCTAGTTCTATCACAATTGATTCCTAAAGATTTATATTAACTAAATTACTATACACAAAAAATGATTTGTAGCTAAGAGTGTATGGGTTGTAAAAGAAAGCTAATTTGTTTAATTTAAGATAAAAATATAAAGGAAAAAATATGACTGAAAAAAATACTTCGCCAAAATTTATCTCTTTAACAGAGGCATCAAAAATGAAAGATGGAACTAGAATAACTTTTATTCCAGGGCTTCAAGCAATCTATGCAGAAGCCTTAAAAAACATTTGCTATGTTAAGAAAATACCAATTATCAGAGTATTACATCCTTTTATGGGACTAGATAAGGAAACCGGCAAAGATCGTCAATCAGAACTTTTTTCATTAACTAGCCAAACTAGTCTGCCTACCATGTTACATAATGAAGAAAGACCTAGGAATGTTTGGATAGAGCAACTCGCTTTGGCAGAAAATATTGGCTCATCAGACAGAATCTGTCTAATTCCAGATAACTATAAGGAAAGAGTGGATATGTTTGGACTCTGTGCAATAATTTTGGGTGAGGATGGCCTTGTCTGGAACATGAGAATATTATCCGACAGTCCGCTTGCAAGAAAATATGGATATAGCGATGATGCGAGCTCTAAAGCTCCTAAAAAAATGGGAGAAATTATTAGTCTTATAAACTCCCAATTAAAATCTCAAGAAAAAATTGGTTCTAAATATTTAATTGGAAGTTCACTCTCAGCATTAGATATTTATTGGGCAACCATAAGCATGACAGTTCTTCCAGCCTCACCTGAAATAATGCCAAAGACGAAACAGAACGAAGGTATGCTTTTTGCTTTTGAGGGAATTTCTCAGATACCAGAAATTAAAGAAGCTTTAAGCGATAAGATTCTTTTACATCGAGATTATATTATGAAAACATACTGTGAAACCCCAGCTATTCTTGGAGGGGATCCTCTTTGAGATTCTGCAGATGAATTTTTGGAATGACTTATCATGGGTTGAGGGTATCAGAACACCTTTTTTAAATTTTTTCTTCGATACTGTTTCTCTGGCCGGCTACGGCACTTTTTTAATTTTATTCTTAGCTTTTGGATATTTCTTTTGGTCACCACAAAGATTTTCCCGTGCAGCAATGCTACTTTTTATCTCTGCTTTAATAAATGGTTTTTTAAAAGACTTATTTCAGGATCCAAGACCTGATATTGAGTTAATGTTAGATCCAAGAACGGGTACATCTTATGGCTGGCCAAGTGGCCATGCTCAGATAGCTGTTACTCTTTGGGGGCTTTTAGCATACGAGTTAAAGAATAAATTTATTACTATAGCTGCTGTAATTTTTATATTTTTGGTAGCCTTCAGCAGATTATATTTGGGAGTCCATGATCTTGGAGATGTCTTTGCGGGACTGTTGATAGGAGGCTTAATATTACTCCTTTGGCATTTTGCGGTTATTTATGGTCTTTATGAAAAATTAAGCAAATTTGCTTGGTTATCCATCATAATATCCTTTCAGATTTTAATATATGCATTTTATCCTTCTCATGAGGGACATGAGATTAATATTTGGTTTTTAGGTGTCATGACCGGCTGGTATATAGGCTCATCAAATATTATTTTTATCTCCAATCAGGCAATAAATTTAATTCTATCTATTTGCAGCATAGCAGGAGTTTTTTTTGCAATGGTCTTTATAACTCAATTAGAAAATTCGCTAGAGCTATCCGGTTTTATTTCAATATTGTTTAGTTATTCTTTAGGGTTATTTTTCTCAATTCTTGTTACATGGGTTATTCCAAGATTTTGGAATTTATTCAACTTAGCAAAATAATCATATGGAAGAATTTATAAAGCTTTGGGGTTCTGGCACTGCAAGAACTTTAAGGCCAATATGGATGGCTGAAGAATTAGAAATTAGATACGAATTGATGCCTATAGGCCCTAGAACTGGAGAAACTCAAACTGAAGAATTTACTCAAATAAATCCAAAGCAAAAAATACCAGCTTTACAGTACAAAGACTTAAACCTTTCAGAAAGCCTAGCAATTTGTAGGTATTTACAAAAAAACTTTTCGTCTAAAAATATTTTTATTCCAATCGATGATCTAGAAATTGCTAAAGAAGATGAATGGTGTAATTTTATTTATGGAGAGTTAGACGAAACATCTTTATATGTAATGAGAAGACATTATGATTTAAAAGACATATACGGAGAATCTCCAGTCGTTGTTGAAGCATGCAGGAAATACTTCATGCGCCAATTGAATATTGTAGAAAATCATTTGAAATCAAATCAATCCATTTTGCGAAGTGGTTTTGGATTAGCTGACATCTTCTTGATGACCTGTTTAGATTGGGCAGTTTTTTATGAGTTTTCATTACCAAAAAATACTGCTCAATATCGCGATAGAATAGCTACCAGGCCGGCATATGAAAAAGCTATGAAAATTAATTATTCAAGTTAAAAATGGGACCTCTGACAGGAATTAAAGTTTTAGATCTCACCAGTATGGTATCTGGTCCTGTAGGTGCGATGATCTTAGCAGATCAAGGAGCTGAAGTTATTAAGGTTGAGCCTGTAACTGGAGAATTGGTAAGACATATGGCTGCATCTCATAATGGAGTTAATCCAGTATTTTTTTCATGTAATAGGGGAAAAAAATCAATTGCTTTAGATCTTAAGTCTACAGAGGGAAAAGAAATTTTATTTAAGCTTGCAGAAGATGCTGATATTTTTATGCAAAACTTTAGACCGGGCGCTATCGATCGGATGGGGTTTGGCGAAAAAAGAATTAGACAGATAAATCAAAATATTATTTATGTTTCTATAAGCGGTTTTGGAAATAACGGTCCGTATTCTAACTCAAGAGTTTATGATCCTGTCATTCAGGCTTTATCGGGAGCTACAGACATTCAAGCTGATAGAGATACTGGGAGACCTAAAATGTTTAGAATCATTATTGCAGATAAAGTGACTTCTTTAACAGCTGCTCAAGCAATCTCATCGGCACTCTATGCTAGAGAAAAACAAGGAGTGAGCCAACACATCGAATTATCAATGTTGGACTCTATGATTTCATTTTTCTGGCCTGAGGGTATGGCTGGAATTGTCTTTGCCGAAAACGAGGTGGATGTCAGAAAACTCCAAGGTTCACAAGATTTAATTTATGAAGCAAAAGATAGATTCATTACTGCAGGTGCGGTGTCTGATGCAGAGTGGAAAGGAATGTGCAAAGCCTTGGATAGAGAAGATTTGATAGATGATGAACGGTTTGCCACACCAGCAGGAAGAGTAAGCAATTCTCAAGAGAGAAAAGAAATTACAGGAGTAGAAATTTCTAAGTGGGAAAGCAAAAAAATACTTGCTCGCTTCAAAGCAGAAGGTGTTCCAAGTGCACCATTATTAGATCGCATGGAATTACTAGACAACGAACAAATTATTGCTAATCAATCTGTTCTTAAGCTGAACTATGAAGAATTCGGCGAAGTTCGCCAAGCTAGACCTGCTGCCAGATTTGAAAAAACTCCAAGCGAAATATCAAGACCTGCACCAAAATTAGGAGAACACAGTAGAGAAATCCTTTCAAATCTTGGCTACTCAGAAGAAAAAATTTCTTCTCTTATTTTAGAAAAAAAAATATTCGTTACAGAATAAAGTAATTTCATGAATAACCTTGATCTTTCTAAGCCAATTCTGCTTTATGGCTCAAATATTTCTTATTTTACTGGGAAGATGGAAAACTACTTTAGAGTTAAAGAAATTTCATATGAGCAAAAGGTTCTAAATTATCCAAAGTTTGAAAGAATCATGAAAGAAAAAGTCGGTATCCATCAAATGCCAGCTGTTGAGTTACCAGATGGCAGATGGATGACCGATACAACTAAAATGATTCAATGGTTTGAGTCAAAAATTCCAGAAAATAAAATCATTCCTGAAGATCCAGTTCAAGCTTTTTTTGCTTTTTTATTAGAAGACTGGGCAGATGAATGGTGGTGGAGAAATGCTATGCATTATCGCTGGCATTATTCTGAGGGAGCACATTTTGCTTCAAGACATTTAGCAGAAGAATTATTAAGTTCTATACCTTTGCCTATTTGGATGAAAAAAATACTTTTAACCAGGAGGCAAAGAAATGGTTATACGACTGGAGATGGGATCACTAAAGATAATTTGAAAACAGTAGAAAAAGATTTTTTAAAGTTATTGGAAAATCTAAGTAATATCTTCAAAAAGAGAAAATTTCTCTTCGGTAATCGCCCTTCAATAGCTGATATTGGTTTTTCTGGCCCTTTCTTTAGGCATTTCGCTTTAGACCCTGTTCCATTAGAAATTATTCGCCAAAAGGCTCCTTTCGTTTTGAGCTGGGTAAGTAATTTGTGGAATGCAAGAGTGTCAAAAATAGATAATGATTTTGAGGAGGGGATTCCCAAAGATTTGGAACCATTATTCAGAGAAATTGGAAAGGTTTATTTGCCTTACTTATCGGCAAATGTAGATGCGGTAAAACAAAATAAAACCAAATTTGATTTCAAATTTGGAAATGTTTTTCTAAAAAATGCAAGATACTCACTTTACAGAGTATGGTGCCTGAAAGAGTTAAGAGATCGTTACAGCAAACTTGAAGAGAAGGAAAAAACTCAAGTGGAAATTCTTCTTAAAAAGTTTGGATGTTGGGAACCTTTATGGAGGGATAAAAATCTTCCCTTGATGGATAATCAAGAAGAAGAGTTACCCTTTAGAGCTGATAGAAAGATGCTTGGAGTAAACGAATGACAAAAAAAATGAAACTTTATGATTTTCCAAAAGCTCCAAATCCACGAAGAGTAAAAATATTTGCTCATGAGAAGGATATTGAATTGGAACTTATAAATTGCGATATGGGAAAAAGAGAGCATAAAACTCCTGAGTTTTTAACCAAAAATCCTAGCGGAAAGATTCCTGTATTGGAGCTTGAAAATGGAGAATGTATCTCTGAATCTGTAGCTATTTGTCGTTATTTGGAACTTATCAAGCCTGAGCCAAACTTATTTGGTAAAGATGCTTATGAGATTGCCTATATTGAAAGTAGAAATAGACATATTGAATTTGAACTTTGGACTCAAATAGGAACCTCTTGGGTTAATGGTCCTATAGTAGGTAGTTTGGGTATTTTTGACCAAATACCTGACGCGAAAGCTGCAAGTGATAAGAACGTTAGAGCTTATTACCAGCGACTGGATCAAGAATTTGGTTTGAACAATTTCGTTGCAGGAGAACGCTTTACTATTGCAGATATTACACTAGTATCGGCAATAGACTTTGCTTCTGAAATGGTAGATTTAAAACCAAATGAAGATTTAAAGAATTTGTATCGATGGTATGAGGAGGTTTCTTCAAGACCGAGTATGCAAATCGAAAGATAAGGTTTTATTAATTAAATCAAGGAGAAAAAATGCCTGAAATGACAATGTTGGGATGGTTTCATACTATTTTAGGAATAGGTGCGGTTTTAACCGGATTCTATGCCATAGCAAAATTCAAAATTATTTCTTTAGAAAATAAGATTGGTCAAATTTATGTTGTCTTAACTGCAATAGTGGCTGGCTCTGCGTTGGGTATCTACAACCAAGGTGGATTTGGAATAGCT